>NZ_WTFF01000332.1 GCF_019400985.1 Streptomyces bambusae | reverse complement strand
ACCCCTGAGTAGACCAAGCCGTAGGATCGTCGGCAGGGTCAAGTGTGTATAAGAAACAGACCCGGCCCCGGCGCCGTCCGGGCGCGGTTCCGCGGCGCTGGTGATCCGGAACGCCCGGGTGTTCACGGGTACGGCGGCGGCTACGGCTACGGCTACAGCTACGGCGAGCAGTCCCGCGGCTCCGCCGCCGTCCGCCGTGGCCGTCGGCCGGGACGGGCGGATCCTCGCCGTCGGCGGCGACGCCGAACTGCGCCGCCTGGTCGGCCGGGACACCGAGGTGGTCGACGCGGGCGGGCACACCGTCATGAGCGGCATCCACGACGGCCACGTACACCCGCTGACGGCGGGCAACCGGTCGCTACGGCCCTCGCTGGCGGGTGCGGAGACGACAGCGGAGGAACTGACCCAGATCCTCACCGGCTTCCTGGCCGACACCGGGGGCCCGGCCGCCGAACCCGACCGCTGGCTGCTGGTGGAGGACTGGAACCCGGTCGGGCTGCTGCCCGCCGGCACGCTCCCCCACCACGCGCTGCTGGACGCCCTGCCGACCCGGCGGCCCGTCGCCCTGGTCGGCATGGACGGGCACAACCTGTGGGTCAACCGACGCGCCCTGGACATCGCCGGCATCACCGCTGCCACCCCCGACCCGGTCGGCGGCCGGATCGTCAAGGGGGCGGACGGACAGCCGACGGGCGTGCTGAAGGACGACGCGCAGGACCTGGTGCAACGGCACGATCCCGCCCCGACCCGGGCCGAGCTCGTCGCGGCCTGCGCCACCGTGCTGGAACAGGCGGCGGCCTGCGGGGTGACGACCATGATGGACGCCCTGACCGGCCGGCACGAACTGGAGCTCTACGAGGCCCTCTCGGCCGCCGGCCGGCTGCCCCAGCGGATCGTCCCGGCGATCCGGCTGGACGCCGGGCAGGCGACGGACCCGGCGGCGGCGGCGGCGTACGCGCGCGGGCTGGAAGGGGAGTTCGGCGGGGTGCGCGGGCTGCGGTTCGGGACGGTCAAGGTGTTCCTGGACGGGGTGATCGAGCATCCGGCGCAGACGGCCGCGCTGCTGGAGCCGTACCTGGACGGGGCGGGCCGGCCGACCGACAACCGCGGCGAGCTGTACGTCACGTCCGCCGCCTACGGCAGGCTGACCGCGGCGTTCAACCGGATCGGCTGGCAGATGCACGCCCACGGGCTGGGCGACCGCGCCGTACGGACGGCCCTGGACGGCTACGCCGAGGCCCGGCGGGCCACCGGGCTGCGCGACGCGCGCAATGCCGTGGCGCACCTGCAGCTGGTGGACCCGGCGGACCTGCGGCGGTTCGCGCAGCTGGGGGTGGCGGCGTGCATGCAGTTGCAGTGGGCGGTGAAGGACACGTGGACGATGGAGGCGCTGCTGCCGTACATCGGACCGGAACGGCACCGCCGGATGTACCCGGCGCGCAGCCTGCAGCGGGCGGGGGCGCGGCTGGCCGGCGGCTCGGACTGGCCGGTGGACGCGCTCCAGGTGTGGAACCAGCTGCGGACCGCGATCGACCGGCAGGGCGCGTACGCCGCGGGCGCGCTGTACCCGGAGCGGGAGGGCGTCGAACGGGCCTCGGCGCTGCGGATGCACACCGCCGGGACGGCCTGGCAGCTGCGCCAGGACGAACTGACGGGGACGGTGGAGGCGGGCAAGGCGGCGGACCTGGTGCTGCTGGACCGGGATGTGACGCGCTGCCCGGTGGCGGAGATCAGCGGGACGCAGGTGCGGTTGACGCTGGTCGGAGGGCGGGTGGTCCACGACGGGGACTCGGCGGCGGGCCGAGCGGCCGCGTCCGGGGCGGCCCGACGCGCGGACGGCCCCCGGCCGGCCACGTACAACACGTCGGTACACGGCGGCGGCCGCCACACGGCCTGCGGCTGCACCGCCCCCCATTGACAGTGCCCGCTATGCACACCTTTTGCACCGAATGACCAACCATCACCCCCAAACGACCGACCCGATGGGATCTGACGGTCGGTAACACCCGTCTGCCGCACCCCATGCGGGCCACATCTCATATCTGAGATACGGTGCACCCATGGGAGACGACTACCTCGTACGCATCGGCAAGCTCATCCGTGACGCCCGGCAACACCGGGGCTGGACACAGAGTCAGCTTGCCGATGCGCTCGGCACCAGCCAGAGCGCCGTGAACCGCATCGAGCGCGGCAACCAGAACATCAGCCTTGAGATGATCGCCCGAATCGGTGAAGCCCTCGACAGCGAGATCGTCTCTCTGGGTTACGCCGGCCCGATGCACCTGCGGGTCGTCGGCGGCCGTCGGCTGTCCGGTGCGATCGACGTCAAGACCAGCAAGAACGCGTGCGTGGCGCTGCTCTGCGCCACCCTCCTGAACAAGGGCCGCACGGTCCTGCGCCGGGTCGCCCGGATCGAGGAGGTCTACCGCCTCCTGGAGGTCCTGAACTCCATCGGCGTCCGCACCCGCTGGATCAACGACGGCGTCGACCTGGAGATCGTCCCGCCGGCCCGGCTCGACATGGACGCGATCGACGCGGAGGCGGCGCGCCGGACCCGCAGCATCATCATGTTCCTGGGCCCGCTGCTGCACCGGCTCGACGCGTTCCGGCTGCCGTACGCCGGCGGCTGCGACCTCGGCACCCGCACCATCGAGCCGCACATGATCGCCCTGCGCCGCTTCGGCCTGGACATCACGGCCACCGAGGGCCTCTACCACGCCCAGGTGGCGCCCGGCGTGAACCCGGACCGCCCGATCGTGCTGACCGAGCGCGGGGACACCGTCACGGAGAACGCGCTGCTCGCGGCGGCCCGCCACGACGGGGTCACCGTCATCCGCAACGCCTCCTCCAACTACATGGTCCAGGACCTGTGCTTCTTCCTGGAGGCGCTGGGCGTCGAGGTCGAGGGCATCGGCACCACGACCCTCACCGTCCACGGCGTCCCGAACATCGACGTCGACGTGGACTACTCCCCCTCCGAGGACCCGGTCGAGGCGATGAGCCTGCTCGCCGCCGCGGTGGTCACGGAGTCGGAGCTGACCATCCGCCGGGTCCCGATCGAGTTCATGGAGATCGAGCTGGCGGTCCTGGAGGAGATGGGCCTCGACCACGACCGCTCGGGCGAGTACACGGCCGACAACGGCCGCACCCGCCTGGTCGACCTCACGGTCCGACCGTCGAAGCTCGAAGCGCCCATCGACAAGATCCACCCGATGCCGTTCCCCGGGCTGAACATCGACAACGTCCCGTTCTTCGCGGCCATCGCGGCGTCGGCCCAGGGCCAGACCCTGATCCACGACTGGGTGTACGACAACCGCGCGATCTACCTCACCGACCTCAACCGCCTGGGCGGCCGCCTCCAGTTGCTGGACCCGCACCGCGTCCTGGTCGAGGGCCCCACCCGCTGGCGCGCAGCCGAAATGATGTGCCCCCCGGCCCTCCGCCCGGCCGTGGTCGTCCTCCTGGCCATGATGGCAGCCGAAGGCACCTCGGTCCTGCGCAACGTCTACGTCATCAACCGCGGCTACGAGGAACTGGCCGAACGCCTCAACTCGGTGGGCGCCCAGATCGAGATCTTCCGCGACATCTGAACGCTCTGAGACAGAGCATGGCGAAACCCCTCCTGACCTGCAGAAAAAGGCGGCAGGAGGGGAATCGTAGGCGCCTCTGGGACTTTCCTGGGACTCTCCTGGGACTTCTGGCAGGGCGCGGAGGCTCTGAGCGACAGGGGCACATCACGTGATCCGTCATCGGAATCGGCCTGAACGGATCGCAGAGTCCGTCCTGCTCAGGGCTGAGCAGACTGCGGCAACCAGCTCACCCGGGGATCCGCCCCCGCTCGCTCCCGGACGCAGCTCGCACTTCATGACCCTCGCACCACCTCCGGCCGCCATAATGGACTCATGCCCTCCAGCTCACAGCACCCCGCGCCCGCCCCGAGGGACGTCTCGGACGCGGACGCCGAGGACCTCGCGCTGTATCGGGAGAAGTTCCGCCGCCGTCTGCCGGAGTCGCTGGACGAGCTGAACGGGCCGACCCACGGTGTCGTGGATCTGCCGCTGCACATGGCCTGGTCCGGGATGACCTCGTACGACCTGGGCAAGCCGCGCCAGCGCATGGGCCTGTACCGCACCGTCCTGCACGAGGGCCTGCACGACGACCTGCCCCGCTACCTCAACCAGGACCTGCTCCTCCAGCTGTGGCCGGTGCTGCGCACCCTCGTCGGCCGCAGCGTGCGCGCCGTATGGGAAGATGCCTTCCCCCAGCTCGCCTCCCGCACCCGGGCAGCCGCGTGACGGACATGCCGGAGCTGCACACGCGGCTCCTGGCGGATGTGATCGCCCTCGGTTCCCCGTATCCACTGGTTCTCACCGGTGGATACGCCGTGCGGGCACACCGCCTCGTGAACCGCCCCAGCCAGGACCTCGACGTCGCCACCGAGAACCCGGCGCCCATGGCCGACATCGCCGCCACGCTCCGCGCCGGCCTGGAAGCCCGCGGCTGGAAAGTGCACGCGCTGGAGACCGCCCCGCTGTCCGCCCGCTTCACCGTGTCCGACCCGGCCACCGGGCAGGAGTGCGAGGTCGACATCCTCAAGGAGATCTTCTGGCGGCCGGTCACCCAGAGCCCGTACGGGCCCGTCCTCGCGGAGGAGGACGTGATCGGGACCAAGGTCCGCGCCCTCGCCGACCGCGGAGCGCCCCGCGACCTGATCGACGTGTTCGCAGCCTCCCGCCGCTGGACCAATGCCGAGCTCGAGGAGTTCGGCCGCCGCCACGCCCGCGGCCGCTTCGAGCGCGAGGATCTGCAATCGAACCTCACGGGCGCCGAGTGGACCGACGACGAAGCCTTCGCCGCCTATGGGCTCGATGACGCCACCATCACCGCTCTCCGCTCTTGGGCCGTGGAGTGGGCCGACGACCTCGCGGCCCGTCTCCTCGAAGAGGCCGATGATCCGGACATCGACTGATCACATTTTCTCCCCCCACTGCACGCAGCCCTCCGCCAGCCGCAGCCCCGCCGCCAGGTGCCCGAGGTCGACGGCCTGATCCGCCAGTCCCCCCAGCGCGGTCGCCGCGGCCTCGTTCTGTCCCGCCTCGGCGGCGATCTTGAACGCGTGAACGTAGTACCGCTGCGCCAAGCCGTCTTTGCCCTCGTCGTTGGCCATCCATCCCGCGAGGTGGGTCAGCTCCGACGTGGTGGCGAACAGCTCCCGGCCGACCTGCTCGGAGAAGGAGCCCTCCAGCCACCGCTTCACGTCCTCAGTGCGGTATCGGACCGTCAGGTGCCGGGCGTGCCCGCCTCCCAGCTCCGAGGCCGCATCGCCGAGCGTCTGTAACCGGATCCTCCCCCGCGGAAAGGTCGATCCGCAGTACCTGCTCGATGAAGAGTCCCCACTCCCGGGGGAAACGCTTGCCCGTCTCCCACCGGTACACCTGTTGCCGCCCGCAGAACGGTCTTCCCCCACCGGGCCACCGACAGCGCGTCCGCGAGATCCTGCTGGCTCATCCGCGGCCGGCGCGCTTCCCGTGCAGCCCGGATCCGCTCCCCGATCGTCATGACCGTCCGATCCATGATCGTCGTCTTGCTCGCCCTGGCCTACAACTGGCCTACACCTGGCAGACAGTCTGGCAGCTAGCAACAGGGTGTGAGCTCCAGTTGGCTGAGCATCACACCGCCCCCGGCAGGCGGTGCTCCCGGCCCCGCTCCGCACTCCTACAGCCCGGGGCGGGCGCACCACCCACTGCACCACTCGGACAGGATCGAGAGGAGCACCACATGGCCGAGATGCTGACCCAGCCGGCCGAACAGGCCGCAGGCCAGTACCGCAACCCCCGCGAAGCCCATCGCCGGCCAGTACGGTGCCCAGAAGATGGGCGGCAAGTGGCTGGAAGGCCGCGAGACCGAGCTGACCGTGCTGCGCTGGCAGCACACCCCCGAGCAGTGGTCCGACCTCCTCAAGCGCCACGGCTTCACCGACGTCCAGGCCGGCGTCGTCCCGAATCCGGAGAGCGGCGCCCTGGGCACCCTGTTGGTCACCGCACGGGCCTGACCCGATCCCGTCATCCCGAGGAGGATCGACCGTGAACCGCGTCTGGAAGACTGTCACGGCTCTCGCCGACCGCTTCGACGAAGCGGACACAGCCCGGGGGATGCCGCCGGAGGAAAGTCACGTCCTCCAAGTACTCAAGATCGGCGAGGAATTCGGGGAGGCGGCCCAAGCCGTGATCGGTGTCAAGGGCACCAACCCGCGCAAGGGCACCTCGCACAGCTGGGAGGACGTCCACGCCGAGGTCGCCGACGTTGTGATCACCGGCATGGTCGCGCTGGCCCGCATGCGGCCCGACGCCGCCGAGTACTTCGCCGACCAGCTCAAGGCCAAGGCCGCGAACTTCCTCCCCCGGACCACCGCATGACCCCGGGCACCACGGCCCTCTGCAGCGGACCGACCGCGTCCTGGTCACCTCCGGTCATCAGCACCGGCTCTACGGGGCGCATCAGGGAGCGCGGTCCGTGGCAGGCCGCGAGCAAGCGCCGGACGGATCGTTGCACCGCTACGAAACGATGTGCACGTTGATGCGCAAGGACCTCTCGTAGGTCCGGCCGCCTCCGGCGACGAGTGCCCTGGCGAGCCCGTCGCCAGAAGTGGCCGGCGCCCGTCGGTCGGCCGGCGGGCTAGGGTTGGGGGTTGGGTGACTGGGTGTCAATTCGTGGGTGGGCGAGGGACTGTTGAAGGGGCTGGAGGCGGACGATCCGCGGGAGGTCGGTGGGTACCAGGTGGTGCGCCGGCTCGGGGCGGGTGGGATGGGGCGGGTCTACCTGGCGCGGGACGACGGCGGGCGGTACCTCGCCGTCAAGCTGGTGCATCCCGCGCTCGCCGGTGACCGGGTGCACCGCGAGCGGTTCGCCCGCGAGGTGCGGGCCGCGTGGACGGTGCGCGGCCCCGGCGTGGTGCCGATCCTGGCCGCGGACCCGCACGCCGACCTGCCCTGGCTGGCCGTGGCGTACGTCGCCGGGCCGGACCTCGGGCAGGCGGTGGCCGCGCACGGGCCGCTGCCCGGGTACAGCTGGTGGCTGCTGGCCCGGGGCCTGACCGAGGCGCTGCACGGGGTCCACCTCGCGGGGGTGCTCCACCGCGACCTCACCCCCGCCAACGTCCTGCTGGACCAGACCCGCCCCTGGCTGATCGACTTCGGCATCGCGCGCACGGCCGACGAGACCGGCCTGACCCGGGGCGGAGCCATCGGCACGCTGCGCTACATGGCCCCGGAGCGGCAGCTCGGCCAGGACGCGGTGGCGGCCTCGGACGTCTTCGCGCTGGGCGCCGTACTGGCCTACGCCGGTACGGGGCACCACGCGTACGGGGCGAGCACCGTCAACTCCGCTCCCCTGCTCGGCGGGCTGGACCCGCACCGCAAGGCGCTGGTGGCCGCCTGCCTCGACCCCACGCCGGAGGCCCGCCCGTCGCTGCCCGAGCTGTTGCGGCGCATCGACGGCCGGCGCGGCGGCCCGGCCGATCCGGCGGACGTGACCGTCCCCGTCGGGGAGCCGTGGCTGCCGCGGGACGTCGCCGCCGACATCGTCGGGCGCATCCAGCGGCTCCAGCGGATCGACGCCGAGGACCGGGAGCGGCTCGCGCAGGAGCCGACCAGGACCAGTACCAGGGCTTATACGAGGACCCGTACCGCTGCTGGTGCGGAGGAGGAGTCGCGTACGCGGCCCTGGACGCGGGTGCGTACCGCGGGCCGGGACGGGGGCGGTGGGGCGCAGGAGCCCGGGCCGGAGGGCGCGGCGGCCGGTCGGCCGCGGCGCAGGCTCTTCGCCCTCCAGCGCAGCACCCCGTCGGGGCTGTCCCGGCGGGACCTGCGGGCGCTGTGGCGGGAGCGGGCGCTGGGCCGCCACCTGTCCGCCGGGGGTACGGG
>NZ_WTFF01000331.1 GCF_019400985.1 Streptomyces bambusae | reverse complement strand
CTGGTGTCAGGGCTTGGGTGGCGGGGTGGGGCGGCAGGGAGGGGAACGGGGGGGAGAGGGCGGGCCCGGGGGTGCCCCTGGCCTCGGCGATGGGGTCGGCCGGAACGGTGGGGGCGACCACCAGGCCCGGGCGGGGCAGCGGCACGGGCCCGAGGTCGGCGTCCTCGCACTGGTCGACGTGGCGCAGGACGGCCGCCTGCGCGCACAGCCGCACCTCGCGCAGCTCCCGCTGCCCGCCGGGCCGGAAGCCGTGGCCGGCCAGCTCGTCGGCCCAGGTCCGGGCGTCGTGGTGCTCGCCGCGCCGCGAGTGGTCCAGGAAGAGGCAGTACGCGGCCCGGGCGCAGCCGGCCCCGGCGGCGAACTGCCACCAGAAGCGGGCCCCGTCCCGCAGCCCGGACAGGTGGAGCAGGCAGGCGAAGGCGAGCGCGCCCGCCCGGTCGGTGTGGTGGCTCGCGGGGAAGGCGTCCAGGTCCGCGCCGGCGCCCGGCGCGCAGACGACGGCCAGGCAGACCGCCTTCAGGTCCCGGCGGGCCTGCTCGGCGTCGACCGGGCAGTCGCGGGCGGGGTCGCTCCAGCCGCCGCTCCACGGGCACCGGTGGCTGGTGCGGGAGCGCAGCAGCCGGGCCTCGGCGGCGGGCAGGTCGTAGCGGGCGTAGCGGTTGCGGACCCCGGCCCGGGACAGGTAGTGGTCCAGTGGTCGGGGGGTGTTGCGGGGGGTGTCGCGTGGGGTGTTGCGGTCGGTCATGAGCCCGGCTTCCCGTCACGAGGGGCGGCGAGCAGCCGGGCGAGCCGTCGGAGCGCCTGGCTGATGTGGGAGCGGACGGTGGCCTCTTCGACGCCCATCACGGCGGCGGCCTCGCCGGTGGTGCACTGGAGGCCGTACCGCAGCAGGACGGCGTCGCGCTGCCGCTCGGCGAGGCGCGAGACCGCCGAGTAGAACTGGATGGTGTCGGTCAGCACGTCGTAGGGGTCCACGGCGGCGTCCTTGAGCGCGGCCTCGAAGGCGCTGATGTCCATCGGCTCGGGACGACGGTTCCGCTTGCGCTGCTGGTCGACTATGCGGTGCTTGAGGACCGTCCAGGCGTACGCCTCCAGCCGGTCCATGTGCAGCATGCGCAGCCACTCGTTCATGATCGCGTCGAAGGTGGCGTCGACCGCGTCCTCGGCATCCGCGTCGGACCCCAGCTGCAGGTACGCGAAGCGCATGTACGCGGGCCTGCGGTCGGCGTGGAAGGCCCAGTACGACAGGCGCGCGGGCGCGTCCCACTGGCTCATGGGAGTCGCCCGTTTCCGTCGGCTGGGCAGCCCCACCGCCCCGCCGGACTCCTCCGGTCCGCCATCGCTCACCGTTCCACCTCTCCCCTCGCGGCACTGGAGACGCTTGCCTCCAACCCTTTCAGCGTTTGGGGGGTGCGTAATGTGCAGAGAAGAATCCTGGAGGTATTACGTTCGGTGATTGCCGTTCGGTGATCGTGCTCGATCGCACCGGAGCCCAACTCGCCCTGATGCATATGCCCTTGGGGAAGTCGGACCATGCCTGCCGGTCCGGCCGCGGCCGCCGGTCCGGGCGCAGGCGCACCGCCTGTACCATGGGTCAGATCGCGAGGTCCGTGACGCTCCGGGTCGCCGTCCTCGCCCGTGCGTGACGTCCACCCCTTGAAAACGCGGCGCGTGGCCTCCTGCCGATTCGATACGATGAACCGGATCACAATCCGTCACGTACCGCACACACGTACCGCACATACGAAATGGAGCATCCGAGGATGGCTCGACACCTGATCACCAGCGCGCTTCCGTACATCAACGGGATCAAGCACCTGGGCAACATGGTCGGGTCGATGCTTCCGGCGGATGTGTACTCCCGGTACCTCCGCCAGCGCGGCCACGACGTCCTCTACATCTGCGCCACCGACGAGCACGGCACCCCCGCCGAGCTCGCCGCCAAGGAGGCCGGCCTCTCGGTCGCCGACTTCTGCGGCCAGGCGCACGACGCGCAGAAGGCGGTCTACGACGGCTTCGAGCTGTCCTTCGACTACTTCGGCCGCAGCTCCTCGGCGCAGAACCGCGAGATCACCCAGCACTTCGCCCGCCGGCTCCAGGAGAACGGCTTCATCGAGGAGCGCGCGATCCGGCAGGTCTACTCGCCGGTCGACGGCCGCTTCCTGCCGGACCGCTACGTCGAGGGCACCTGCCCCCACTGCGGCTACGACAAGGCCCGCGGCGACCAGTGCGAGAACTGCACCCGCGTCCTGGACCCGACCGACCTGATCGAGCCCCGCTCGGCGATCAGCGGCTCCACGGACCTGGAGGTCCGCGAGACCAAGCACCTCTTCCTCCTCCAGTCCAAGCTCCAGCACGAGGTCGAGGCCTGGGTCGCCCAGCACGAGGCGGAGTGGCCGCAGCTGGCCTCCTCCATCGCCCGCAAGTGGCTGACCGAGGGCCTGCACGACCGCGCGATCACCCGTGACCTGGACTGGGGCGTTCCGGTCCCGGCCGACACCTGGCCGGAGCTGGCCGCCGAGGGCAAGGTCTTCTACGTCTGGTTCGACGCCCCGGTCGAGTACATCGGCGCCACCAAGGAGTGGGCCGACGCCGATGCGGACAACCGCGACTGGAAGTCCTGGTGGTTCGAGGCCGAGGACGTCCGCTACACGCAGTTCATGGCCAAGGACAACGTCCCGTTCCACACGGTGATGTTCCCCGCCACCGAGCTCGGCGTGCGCGAGCCGTGGAAGATGGTCGACTACGTCAAGGCCTTCAACTGGCTGACGTACTACGGCGGCAAGTTCTCCACCTCCCAGAAGCGCGGCGTCTTCACCGACCAGGCGCTGGAGACCCTCCCGGCCGACTACTGGCGCTACTTCCTGATCGCCAACGCCCCCGAGTCGGACGACTCGTCGTTCACCTGGGAGCACTTCACCGCCACGGTCAACAAGGACCTCGCCGACACCCTCGGCAACTTCGTCAACCGCGTGCTGTCCTTCTCCCGCAAGCGCTTCGGCGACGAGGTGCCCGCGGGCAAGCAGGCCGGCGAGGCGGAGGCCAGGCTCGGCCGCCAGATCGCCGAGCTGCTGGCCGAGTACGAGGGCCACATGGAGGCCCTGCAGTTCCGCAAGGCCGCGGCGGCGCTGCGCGCCCTGTGGTCGGCGGGCAACTCCTACCTGGAGGAGAAGGCCCCCTGGCTGGAGATCAAGACCGACCAGGAGGGCGCCGCGCTCACGCTGCGCACGGCGATGAACCTCATCCACCTCTACTCGGTGGTCTCCGAGCCGTTCATCCCCGCCTCGGCCCGCGCCATGCGCTCGGCGTTCACGCTGGCCGACGACACCGCGGCGTGGGTGACCCCGGAGCAGGCCCAAGCGCTGGACGCGGTCCCGGCGGGGACCCCGTTCACCGTGCCGCCGGTGCTCTTCGCGAAGATCACGGACGAGGACCTGGAGTCCTACCGCGAGCGCTTCGGCGGTGCCGAGGCGGGCTGACGCCGGCCGGCCTGAGCCGGGGGCGTACGACCGACGCCTGAGGGGCGCGATCCGAGAGGACCGCGCCCCTCAGGCGTTCTCCGGTGCGCCGCCACGGCCTTGACCTCAAGCGCACTTGAGGCGGGAGGCTCGTACCGAGCGGGCGGGCGGCACTGCGCCGCCCGCCCGCTCGCCATGACCCTCGCCGCACGACGTAGGAGGCACCACCATGAAGGCCGTCGTCCAGACCGTCCCCCGCCCCGACTTCTCCCGCCCCGACGTCGGTGTCGTCATGGCCAGCACCTGGCGGGTGGGCACCCCCGAACGCCAGCGGGCCGCGGTCGACGCCATCGCCGAGGCCTGGCGCAGCCGGGACTGGCCGGCCGTGGGACTCCTGTCGTACACGGTGCACATCGGCACGGAGGGGGAGACGCTCTTCCACTACTCGCAGTGGACGGACGAGGGCGCCTACCACGAGTTCGTCCGCACCTACCGGGACGACCGCAACGCCGAGATCGACGCCGCCGTGCCGGGCATCGAACGGGTCGCGCTGCACGCCTACGCCCCCTACCGGGCCGTGGACACCGGCAAGGACGCGGTGCCGGGCTGCGTGGTCGTCGTGGACGCCGAGTTCGACGGCTCCGACGCCGCCGCCCCGCGCACCTTCGTGGACCTGGTCCTCGACGCCCTGGCGACCGACCCGGCCCCGGCGCCGGGCGGCATCGCGGCCCACTTCCACGTCGGCACCGACGGCACCGACGGCACCCGGATGCTGAACTACGCCGAGTGGGAGACGGAGGAGGCGCACATCGAGGCCATGGCCGCCCCGGGCCGCGGCGTCGGCTCCGGCACCCCGCAGTGGGACGCGGTCCTCGCCTTCCCGGGCGTCACGGGCGACTCGGTCCGCCGCTACGTCCCGGCCCTCTCCCTGGCGCCGGGACTCAGTTGACCGCGGTGGCGGCCGCCTGGACGGGCCAGGACGTGAGGGTCCGGCGCTCGCCACAGTCCTGGAGCGTGTCCCCCTTGCAGATGAAGACCGACCCGGTGGTCAGCGCGGAGTACGCCGTGCTGAACTCGACGGGCACGGCGCCCGGGCCGCACAGCGACGCGTGCTTGCGCGCGGGACGCGGCATGAAGTCGAAGGTGAACTGCGACCACACCGCGTAGCAGCCGCTGCCCGTGTTCCTCAGCTCGCCCTTGACCACGAGCACGGTGGACGTGGAACCGGCGGGCCGCTCGGTCCACCGGGTGCCGCTCGCCGACGCCGTCCCGTGGGAGGCGCTCCAGGGCACCTCGGTGGCGGCGGAGGAAGGCGTGCCGGCCACGACGACGGTGGCGGCGGCCGCGAGGGCCACGACGGCGGTACGGACAAGGTGGGTACGCATGGTGAAGTCCCTTCGGGAAGAGGTGGGTTCGGCGTCCGGGAAGATGCACACCACGGACGTTCCACCACCTTCCTAACCCATCCGGACACGGCCGCGACACCGCTGGAAGGCAGGTCGGCCGCTATGTGCACAGCCCCTTGACGGCCCGGCCCGGCCGGGCCCGCGGGGTGCGTGGGGGAGTGAGCGCGGGGGAGTGAGCCGGGCCGGGGGCGGCCCGGCTCGTCGACCGTTTCCCGGAGGGCTGACGGACTACGCGAGCCCAGGGCGGCCGGTGGGAAGTACCAGTGCCGAGTCCGTGTGGAGCGTGACGCGCACCGGTGTGAAGGCGGTGGCGTCCACCGGCGACTCGCCGGTGCCGGGATTGCGGGCGTAGCGCGGGTGGGCGCCTGCGCTGATCTGCCAGCGTATGCGGTGGCCGACGGGGAAGCGGTGGGCGGTGGCACTCATCGGCACAGTGACCTGCGAGGACGCGTGTCCGGCCGGCCGCAGCCGGCCGAACCCGTCACAGATGTTGACGGAGCGGCCCTGCGGGTCCACGTCGCACAGCCGGGTGAAGACGTCGGCATGTCCGGTGTCCGTGGAGATGGTCAGCCGTGCGGAGACGGGGCCCAGGACGTCCAGGGGCTCGGTCAGCGGTGGGCCGGTGAAGGTCAGGACGTCGTCCCGGGCCTCCAGGGCGGCGTTGTCCCGGGGACCGGCGGTCCGGGAGAGCAGTGGGCCGCCGAGGGAGGGGGTGGGGTCGGCCGGGTCGTAGCGGAACGCCGCCACGGGCGCGGAGTCGGAGTCCGCGGGGGCCTGCTGGGTGAGATGCCCGCCGGGGACGGGGTACCACGAGGTGGCAGCCGCGGCCGGCGGCCAGTCGTCGAGGTCCCGCCAGGTGTTTTCGCCGCCGACGTGCACATGCACCGCGGTGGGACGCAGGCCGGAGGGATCAGCGTGCAGGTGGGCGCGCAGCCACGCGAGGCTTTCGGCGAACAGCTCCGGCCATCCTCGCTGCAGGGCGGACGTGTGGGTCCAGGGACCGACGAGCAGGGCGGTATCGCATCCGCCCCGGCGCAGCCGCTCGTACTGCTCGAAGGTCTGGTCGACCAGCACGTCGTGCCATCCGGTGATCAGGGCTGTGGGCACGCGGAGCCGCTCCGCCGACTCCGCCATCGACGCGCCGTGCCAGTAGGGGTCCTCGGGGTCCGGGTGTGTCATCGCGCCGTCCAGCCACGGCAGTTCGCCGCCGAGGCCTGATCTGTACGACCCACGCAGGGGCTGCGCCATGGTGACCTCGCGCAGGCGGCGCTGAAGGCGCAGTACCGCCCTGAGGAACGGCGCCGTGCCCTGGTGCTGGTAGGTCATGCCCAGGCCCACGACGAGGGCGTTCTCCAGGCGGAGCGCACCGTCCGCGTGGAATGCGGCGTGGGGATCGTGCAGCCCTACCTGCACCACCATGGCCTTCAGTTCCGGGGGCGGGTCCAGGGCGAGGGCCCATTGCACGTAGCCCATATAGCTGGGGCCGACGGTCCCCAGCGTTCCGTCGAACCAGGGTTGCCCGCGTAGCCACGACACGGTGGCCTGTCCGTCGGCGGCCTCGTTGCGCCACAGGTCGAACACGCCGCCCGAGCCGCCGGTGCCGCGGCAGCTCTGCAGGACCACGTGGAAGCCCTGTTCGGCGAAGAGCAGGCCGAACTGGGGCGACCACGGCAGGCCTCGGCCGTAGGGCGAGCGGACCAGGAGGGTGGGGAAGTCGCCCTGGGTGCGCGGAAAGTAGTGGTCGGTGATCAACGGGCTGCCGTCGGCGGCCGGCACCACCAGCCCCGGCTCCCATCCGACCTCGTGCCGTTTCGCCGGCAGGCCTCGCCAGGTCGCCCGCATCATCCGGGAGGACAGCGGCGGCTTTCCGGCGGGTGGCACCCAGCCCGGCCTGACAACGGCGTCGGGCATGCGTGATGACATCGTTCCCCTCCTCTGACTTCTCTCATTCTCGTACGATGTACGAGAATAGAGGATGCTTGGATGGCCTGTGCAACAGCCCCTCGACAACCAGGGGCCAGGGAAGGAGCGCGAGGCTGTGTCCAGTGACGGAAGGTCCGGCGGCGGCGCAGTCGACCCCGAACAGCTCTGGCTGCGCCCCACCGAGCCCCGCAGGGGCCGCAGACCCACCTTCAGCCGGGAGGCGATCACCGCGGCAGCCGTCGCTCTGGCGGACGCGGAAGGACTCGACGTGGTCACCATGCGGCGAGTGGCCGCCGAAGTCGGAGCGGGCGTCATGTCGCTCTACAGCTACGCCCCCGACAAGGAGACGCTGCTGGAACTGATGGTCGACCACGTCAGCGGCGAACTCACCGTCACGGACCCGCCCAGCGGCGACTGGCGTACCGACCTGAAGACCGTGGCCCACCTGCAGCGCACCCACATGCTGCGCCACCCCTGGCTGCCCGCCGCCTTGACCACCCGTCGCGTTCCGGGACCCAACACCCTGGCCTTCCTGGAGCACGTGCTCGCCGTCCTGCGGCCCACCGGGCTGGACGGCGCGGCGAAGCTGGAGGTCTTCGCCCAGCTCACCGCATTCGTGGCCGGTCACGTCGCCCATGAGATCGCGCAGGCCGCGGTCTCACGATCACCGGACCGGTCCGCGGCCGAGGCCCGCTACCTCGCCGCCGTCGCCGCCGACGGCCACCACCCGCAACTCGCCGAAGCCCTCGCCGCTCCCGGACGCCCCGTCACTCCCGACGCCACCTTCACCCGGTTCCTGGGCCGTCTGATCGACGGCCTCGACACCGGCTGACGCCACGCACCGGTGACCGCCCTCCCGCCCGCGGCCGCTCCGAGGGACAGCCCGATGCGTGTCGAACCGGGCTCTTGATCGTTTCTTCACCCGGGACCACCTTTCACACCGGACCGGGAGGACCACACGGTGACCGCTTGGCTCTACTTCGCCGGCGCCGGCCTGGCCGCGCTCGCCCCGCTGCCGGCCGCGCAGGGCGACCCGGCGGGGCCGGAGGTACGGGCCGAGGCCCAGGACGTCGAGCGGCCGGAGGCCCCGCACGCGGTCCGGGCGGACCGCGAACCGGCCGCCGGCGCGGGCGCCGGCGCC
>NZ_WTFF01000330.1 GCF_019400985.1 Streptomyces bambusae | reverse complement strand
CCCCCGGCGAGCCGGACCCGTCCGGCGGCGGGGTCACGTACGAGGCGTCCGGGCCGCTGCCCCAGGGGCCGTCGGCCGCGCCGGGCTTCAAGGCGGACGGCGAGGTGACCCGGGAGGAGGTGGCCCGGCTCGCGTCGGCGCTCGGCATCCAGGGCGAGCCGCGGCTCGCGGGCGAGGTGTGGCAGGCGGGCGAGGTCCGGGACTCCTCGGGGCCCCGGCTGACGGTGAACCGCGCGGCGCCCGGCAGCTGGACGTACACCCACTTCCAGCAGGGCGGCGGGGACAACTGCAAGAAGGGCAAGGACAGCTGCGGCCCGGTCGCGCCCCCGGAGGGCGACCCGGGCAAGGCGGTCTCGGAGGCCGCCGCGAAGACGGCCGCGGGCCCGGTGCTGGCGGCGGCCGGGCAGAGCGACGCGAAGCTGGACGCCCGGCTGACGCAGGGCGCGGTACGGGTCGTCTCGGCCGACCCGGTGATCGGCGGGATGCCCACGCAGGGCTGGTCGACCAAGGTGAACGTGGGCGCCGACGGGGTCGTGGTCGGCGGCAGCGGCGAGCTGAAGGCCCCGGTCAAGGCCGCCGACCGGTCGGTGGTCGGGGCCGAGGAGGCCCTCAAGCGGCTGAACGCGCGGACGAGTCCGGTGCGCACCCCGGAGCCGAGCGGCTGCGCGACCTCGGTGCCGCTGGACCCGGACACCCCGGTCAAGCCCGGCGACCCGCTGCCGTGCAACCCGGAGCCGCGCCCGATGAAGCCGCCGCGGACCGAGCAGGTGCGCGGCGCCGTGCTGGGGCTTGCCCCGGGGACCGTGGACGGGGTCCGCGGCCTGGTGCCGGCGTGGCTGTTCGAGGTGGCGGGCAAGGACGGCGGGCCGTCCCACACGGTGGTCCAGCCGGCGGCGGCCGAGCAGCCGGGCCCGGGGCAGCCGGACCCCGGCTCGGGCCCCGGGACCGTGCCCGGGTTCTCGTACGCCGAGAGCGACCGGAAGCTGACGGTCAACTTCTGGGGCGGCGTGTGCAGCGACTACGCGATCGAGGCGCGGCAGAGCCCGCAGTCGGTCATCGTCAAGATCACTGACACGCCGCGGGAGCCGGGCCGGGCCTGCATCCTGATCGCCCAGGAGATGGCCCTGACGGTGACGCTGGACCAGCCGCTGGGCGACCGCAAGGTCATCGACGCCAAGACGGGCAAGGAACTGCCGCGGCAGTAGCGGGGCGGGTGCCGCGCGAGCGCCGACGGGCGAGCGCGCGGCGGGTGCCGGAACGCGCGAGGGGCCCGCGCCGGACATGTCGTCCGGCGCGGGCCCCTCGTCGTCGGGGGCTCCCCCAGGCTTGAGGCTTAGCTGAAGGAGTCGCCGCAGGCGCAGGAGCCCGTGGCGTTCGGGTTGTCGATGGTGAAGCCCTGCTTCTCGATGGTGTCGACGAAGTCGATCGAGGCGCCGCCCAGGTACGGGGCGCTCATCCGGTCGGTGACGACCTTGACGCCGTCGAAGTCCTTGACGACGTCACCGTCGAGCGAGCGCTCGTCGAAGAAGAGCTGGTAGCGCAGGCCGGAGCAGCCACCGGGCTGAACCGCGACACGCAGCGCCAGGTCGTCCCGGCCCTCCTGCTCCAGCAGGGCCTTGACCTTGGCAGCGGCGGCGTCGGACAGGAGGATGCCGTCGCTCACAGTGGTCTTCTCGTCCTGAACGGACATCTGCATTCACTCCCGAAAGTGGGGCGGCTCCCCGCCGGGGCAGGGAAACGTCGGACTCTTGCCGTCGGCTGCAACCGACGCGGCCGCGGATTCATTCCGGGCCTGACGCGTGTTTCAGATATTCATGCTCGCACACCGGGGCGGGGCGGTGGAGCAGCCGACGAGGCGGCGGCGAATTCGTCACATCGACACGATCGGCCATCGTCAAACTGACACGAACCAGCTATGATAGATAGCGTCAAATAGACGAGAAGTCGAGAAGTCGGCAGTTCCTGGACGACCAGGACCGCCCAGGACCGAAGTCTCGTAGTCGCGGAACAGAAAGGGTGCGTGTCGTGACCACCGCCCAGCCTTTGGACGTCCAGCCGACGCCCCTCGCCCTGCTGCTGCTCGGCCGCGAAGCCGACCCCAGGAGCGAGCGCGGTGTGGAGTGCCCCGGCGACCTGCCCTCGCCGTCCGACCCGGACCTGGTGGCCCGCGCCCGCGCGGCCAAGGAGAAGCTCGGGGACAAGGTCTTCATCCTCGGCCACCACTACCAGCGCGACGAGGTCATCGAGTTCGCGGACGTCACCGGCGACTCCTTCAAGCTGGCGCGGGACGCGGCGGCCAAGCCGGAGGCCGAGTACATCGTCTTCTGCGGCGTCCACTTCATGGCGGAGTCGGCCGACATCCTGACCGGCGACGACCAGAAGGTGGTCCTGCCTGACCTGGCCGCCGGCTGCTCGATGGCCGACATGGCCACCGCCGAGCAGGTCGCCGAGTGCTGGGACGTGCTGACCGAGGCCGGCATAGCCGGGGTCACGGTGCCCGTCTCGTACATGAACTCCTCCGCCGACATCAAGGCCTTCACCGGCAAGCACGGCGGCACGATCTGTACGTCGTCCAACGCGAAGAAGGCCCTGGACTGGGCGTTCGAGCAGGGCGAGAAGGTGCTCTTCCTGCCGGACCAGCACCTGGGCCGCAACACCGCGGTGCGGGACATGGGCATGTCGCTGGACGACTGCGTCGTCTACAACCCGCACAAGCCGGGCGGCGGCCTGACCGCCGAGCAGCTGCGCGACGCGAAGATGATCCTGTGGCGGGGCCACTGCTCGGTGCACGGCCGCTTCTCGCTGGACTCGGTCGAGGACGTGCGCGAGCGCATCCCGGGCGTGAACGTCCTCGTCCACCCGGAGTGCAAGCACGAGGTCGTGGCGGCCGCGGACTACGTCGGCTCGACGGAGTACATCATCAAGACCCTGGAGGCGGCCCCGGCCGGCTCGAAGTGGGCCATCGGCACGGAGCTGAACCTCGTCAAGCGCCTGGCGAACCGATTCGCCGCGGAGGACAAGCAGGTCGTCTTCCTCGACAAGACGGTCTGCTTCTGCTCGACGATGAACCGCATCGACCTGCCCCACCTGGTCTGGACCCTGGAGTCCCTGGCCGAGGGCACCCTGGTGAACCAGATCCAGGTCGACAAGGAGACCGAGAGCTTCGCAAAGCTCGCCCTGGAACGCATGCTCGCGCTCCCGTAGGGGCGGCGGAGAAACGCCCGGAGGGCGCCCCCGGTGGGGGCGCCCTCCGGGCGTTTCCGGGCAGGGGACGATCTGCCGCTCGGCCGTCCTCGGACCGTGCCGGGTTGCTCGCGCAGTTCCCCGCGCCCCTGACGGGGCCAGATCCGCCGGCGTCCGCCTCCACACCGTGCCCGGTTGCTCGCGCAGTTCCCCGCGCCCCTGACGGGGCCAGATCCGCCGGCGTCCGCCTCCACACCGTGCCCGGTTGCTCGCGCAGTTCCCCGCGCGCCTGACGGGGGCGCCTCGTGCAGCACCCCTCAGGGGCGCGGGGAACTGCGCGACAAGCCACACACACCCCGCAGACGCCACACAACGCCCACCCCCCAGGGGCGCGGGGAACTGCGCGACCAGCCACACACACCCCGCAGACGCCACACAACGCCCACCCCCCAGGGGCGCGGGGAACTGCGCGACGAGCCACCGACGGCCCGCACGCTTCCCGCAGCCCGCAGCCCAACGGCGCGCCGGCCCGCCTGGGCCCGGACCCAGGATGGGGTCCGGGCCTTGGCTGGGGTCCGGGCCCAGGCCGGGGGTCAGACCCCGGCCGGGGTCTGGTTTTCCGGGGCCGGGGCCGGGACCACCCGGAGCCTTGCCGAGCGCTTGGCCCTCCGGCGCTCCTTGCGGAGCTCGACCATCGTGTACAGCGTCGGCACCAGCAGCAGCGTCAGAGCCGTGGACGACACCAGCCCGCCGATCACGACCACAGCCAGCGGCTGCGAGATGAAGCCGCCCTCGCCCGTGACGCCGAGCGCCATCGGGAGCAGGGCGAAGATCGTCGCCAGGGCCGTCATCAGGATCGGGCGCAGCCGGTGCCGGCCGCCCTCGACGACCGCCTCGACCACGCCGAGGCCCTGCGCCCGGTACTGGTTGACCAGGTCGATCAGGACGATCGCGTTGGTCACCACGATGCCGATGAGCATCAGCAGGCCGATCATCGCCGGCACGCCCATCGGCGTGCCCGTGACGATCAGCAGGCCGAGCGCGCCCGTCGCCGCGAACGGGACGGACACGAGCAGGATCAGCGGCTGCACCAGCGACCTGAACGTCGCGACGAGCAGCATGAAGACGATCGCGATTGCCGCCAGCATGGCCAGGCCCAGCGAGGCGAAGGCCTCGTCCTGGTCCGAGCTGACCCCGCCGATGGTGGCGGTCGCCCCGGCGGGCAGGTCGACGGACTTCAGCTTCGTCTGCAGGGCCGAGCTGACCGCACCCGTGTTGTCGCCCATCGGCTTCGCCGTGATCGTCGCGGCGCGGGCGCCGTCGATACGGGTCGCGGCGACCGGGCCGGGCACCTCCTTGACCTCGGCGACGTCGCCGAGCCGGACCGGGCCCACCGGCAGCGCCCGGAGCTCCGCCAGGGTCCGGGCGGGCCGGTCGGAGGTGATCAGCAGGTCCCGCTCGGCGTCGTCCAGGACCGCCTTGCCGGCCGGCATGCCGTACACCGACTGGGCGACGATCCCGCCGAGCGCCGCCTGGGTCAGGCCCAGCTCCGCGGCCTTCGGCGTGGCGGTGACCGAGATCCGCGGCACGGACTGGGACAGGTCGCTGCGGACGTTGGTGACGTCCTTCAGCTCCGCGACCTCCGCCCGGACCTTCTCCGCCGCCTCGGCCAGCACCTTCGGGTCGCCGGCCTTGACGACCACGCTGAGGTCCTGGTTGCCGAAGGAGGCGCCGACCACGACGTTGGTCTCGCCGATCCCGTCGAGCGCCGCGAGGTCCGCCTCGATGCGCTCGCGGGTGGCCTCGGCGGAGGCCGAGTCGTCCAGGGTGATCTGGTACGAGGCCTGGTTGGAGCCCGTACCGCCGCCGAAGGCCGCGAGGAAGCCGGAGGAGCCGACGGTGACCTGGTAGTCCTTGACCCCGGCCGCCTTCTCCAGGACCGCCTCGACCTTGCGGGCGGCCGCGTCGGAGGCGCTCAGCGAGGTGCCCGGGGCCAGCTCCTGCTTGAGGGTGAGCACCTTCTGCTCGCCCGGGTCGAAGAAGTTGGTCTTCAGCAGCGGCGCCATGCCGAACGTGCCGAGCAGCACCACGACCGCGACGGCCACGCTGGTCAGCCGGCGGCGGGTGGCGAAGCGCAGCACCCGGACGTAGAGGCGCTGGAGCCGGCTGCGGGACTCCTTCTCCTCGGCGAGCCGGCGGGCCTCGGCCGGGTCGGCGGAGGTGCCCTTCGGGGCGCGCAGGAACCAGTACGACAGCACCGGTACCACCGTCAGCGACACCAGCAGCGAGGCCAGCAGGGCGGCGGTGACCGTCAGCGAGAAGGAGCCGAACAGCTCGCCCACCATGCCGCCGACCAGGCCGATCGGCAGGAAGACGGCGACCGTGGTGAGCGTGGACGAGGTGACCGCGCCGGCGACCTCCTTGACCGCCGCGAGGATCGCGGCCTCCCGCTCCTCGCCGTAACCGAGGTGGCGCTTGATGTTCTCCAGGACCACGATCGAGTCGTCCACGACCCGGCCGACGGCGATGGTGAGGGCGCCGAGGGTGAGCATGTTCAACGACAGGTCGCGGGTCCACAGCACGATCAGCGCGAGGACGACGGACAGCGGGATGGAGACCGCGGTGACCAGCGTCGAGCGCAGCGAGGCCAGGAAGACCAGGATCACGATCACCGCGAAGAGCAGGCCGAGCAGGCCCTCGGTGGTGAGGCTGGAGACGGCGGTGGCGACGGCCGGACCCTGGTCGCTGACGACGGTCAGCGAGGCGCCGGAGCCGAGGTCGGCGCGCAGCTGCGGCAGCTTCTCCCCGACGGCGTCGGAGATGGCGACGGCGCTGCCGTCCTTGTCCATGGTCAGGACGACGGCCAGGCTGGGCCTGCCGTTGGTGCGGGTGAGGGAGACCGGCGTGGCGGGCCGCTGCTCCACCCGCGCCACGTCGCCCAGGCGTACGGCCGGCCGGCCGGGGCCGGCGGCGATGCGCAGGTCCTGGATCTGGGCCAGGGAGGTCCAGCCGCTGCCGACCCGGATCGTGCGATTGCGGCCCTCCTCGTCGAAGGAGCCGGCCGGCACGGTCGCGCCGCCCGCCTTGAGCGCCTCCCCCAGCTTGAGGGTGTCGAGGCCGGCCGCGGCGAGCTTGGCGGGGTCGGGCGTGACGGCGACCTGGAGCTCCTGCACGCCGTCGACGCTGACCCGGCCGACGCCCTCGATGTCCTCCAGGGCGGGTACGACGGTGGCCCGGAGCTGGTCGGCGAGGGCCTGCTGGTCCTTGTCGGAGGTGACGGCGAGGACGACGGTCGGCATGTCGTCGGTGGAGCCGGCCACGACCTGCGGGTCGACGCCGGCCGGCAGCTTGGCACGGGCGCGGCCCACGGCCTGCTGCACGTCGGCGACGAGCTGCTTGGTGTCGGCGCTGCCGAAGTCGAAGCCGGCGCGGATGAGCGCGTTGCCCTCGGAGGCGGTGGAGGTGACGCCCGTGATGCCGTCCACGCCCTTCAGCGCGGCCTCGATCGGTTCGACGACCTGCTTCTCGACGACGTCGGGCGAGGCGCCCTGGTACGGCGCGAGCACGGACACCATCGGGAGTTCCAGGGACGGCAGTAGCTGCTGCTTGAGCTGGGGGACGGCTATGACGCCGAACGCGAGCGCGATGATCGACACGAGGCCGACCAGGGCGCGTTGGGCGAGGCTGAATCTGGACAGCCAGGACATGGGCGGATCTCTCTCGTGGGCTGAAAGCGGTGGTCCCGCCATCCCACCGCACCCGGCCGCGCCGGCGAGTCGCCCCCAGGTCGCGTCCTGGGGCGGGGCATACCGCGTTCGCAGTACGGGCGCGGCCGCCCGCCTACTCCGCCCGGGGGCGGACCAGTCCGGATTCGTACGCGATGACCACCAATTGCGCCCGGTCGCGGGCGCCGAGCTTGGCCATGGCCCGGTTCACGTGCGTCTTGACGGTGAGCGGGCTGACCTCCAGCCGGACGCCGATCTCGTCGTTGGACATGCCGCCGGCGACGTGGACGAGCACCTCGCGCTCCCGCCCGGTCAGCGTGGCCAGCCGTTCGGCGTGCGGTCCGCCGGCGACCGGGCCGGCGGCGGGGCCGGCGCCGCCGCCCTGGGCGAGGAAGGTGGCGATCAGGCCCTTGGTGGCGGCCGGGGACAGCAGTGCGTCGCCGGCGGCGGCGATCCGGATGGCGTTCAGCAGCTCCTCGGGCTCGGCGCCCTTGCCGAGGAACCCGGAGGCCCCGGCCCGCAGCGCCTGGACGACGTACTCGTCCACCTCGAAGGTCGTCAGCATCACCACGCGTACTCCGGCCAGCTCGGGATCGGCGCTGATCGTCCGGGTCGCGGCCAGCCCGTCGGTACCGGGCATCCGGATGTCCATGAGGACGACGTCGGGGCGGTGCCGCCGGGCCAGCTCGTAGGCCTGGGCGCCGTCGGAGGCCTCCCCCACGACCTCCATGTCGGGCTCGGAGTCGACGAGCACCTTGAAGGCGCTGCGCAGGAGGGCCTGGTCGTCGGCGAGGAGCACCCGGATCGGGGTCGGCGTCTGTTCCACGAACGAGAGCGTACGTCGGCCCGGTGGCCGGAATGCGCCGGTCCAGACGGTCCGGACGGCCCGGACGGTCCGGACGGCCCGGACGGCCCGGACGGCCCGGACGGCCCGGACGGCCCGGACGGCCCGGACGGCCCGGACGGCCCGGACGGCCCGGACGGCCCGGACGGCCCGGACGGCCCGGACGGCCCGGACGGCCC
>NZ_WTFF01000033.1 GCF_019400985.1 Streptomyces bambusae | reverse complement strand
GTCGGGAGCTGCGCACCCACGCCCGGTCAGGAGCCGCCCCCAGCCCCGCCCGACGCCTGCGGCGCAGCCGCGAAAACCGGGCCAGGGGCCGCGGAAGCCGGAGCCGGACGGGGCACGGAGCCGGGGCGGACGCAGCCGCGGCGGACGAGCAGCCCGGAAGGACCGGGGCCGTACGCGACCGCAGCGGCCGGGCCCCGGCGGGCCCCGCCAGAGTCGGCCGGCCCCGGCCGCCGTCACCCCGCCCCGCCGGGCAGCCCTGGCATGATCATGGTCATGGATGACCGTATCGGCCCCCCGCTGACGGGCGGCCAGCGCGAGACGCTGCGCGCGTTCCTCGACTACCACCGGGCCACCCTCGCCATGAAGTGCCGCGACCTGAGCGACGACGAGCTGCGGCAGCGGTCCATGCCGCCGTCCACCCTGTCGCTGCTCGGCCTCGTCCGGCACATGGCCGAGGTCGAACGCCACTGGTTCCGCCGCGTCATCGGCGGCGAGGACCTCCCGCACGTGTGGTCCCACACCTCGGACTTCCAGGCGGCCTACGACGCCTCCGGCTCCACCCGCGCCGAGGCCTTCGCCGCCTGGGAGGCCGAGGTCGCCCACGCCCGCCGTATCGAGGCCGACGCGGAGTCCCTGGACGTCACGGGCTACGCCGCCGGCTGGGAGGCCGACGTGTCGCTCCGGCTGGTCGTCCTCCACCTGATCCACGAGTACGCCCGCCACAACGGCCACGCCGACCTCCTCCGCGAAGGCATCGACGGCACGGTCGGCGCGTAGCCGCAACCACAGCCGCCGTCGCTACCGCAGCCCCGCCGGGCGGCGGCCGCGACGGGCGCGACCCCCGGCACGGGACACGGCACAGGACGCATTGGCCGGAAGGCGGGAGGCGGCAACCGGGAGGCGGTGACCAGGCCGCGCCAATCCGCCTGGGCTACGCCGCCCGCCAGTACCCCAGCGAGTTCACCCGCTGCTTCGGCAACCCCAGCTCCTTGCGCAGGTAGCCCGTCAGCGTCCGCGTCGTCGCCGTGTCGCAGGCCAGCCAGACGTACGCCGTCGCCGGGTCCGCGACCAGCTCCGGCAGCTGGGCCTTGACCTGTTCGACCAGCGAGCCGTCGGCGCGGGCGACCCTGCGTACGTCGTGCCGTGCGGAGTCGGCGCGCAGCGGGAGCAGCTCGTCCGAGGCGTGCTGCGTCTCGAACCAGACCGTGGCCGGGGTCTGCGGGTACGCGTCCAGCAGCGAGTTGATCGCCGGCAGCGACGCCGGGTCCCCGATCACCAGCAGCAGCTCGGGCTCCGGCGAGGGCCGCTCGAAGCCCGTCCCCTGGACGGTGGCCTCGATGGTGTCGCCCGGCGCGGCGGCCAGCGCCCACCGGCTCGCGACGCCGTCGTGCAGGGCGAACTCCAGCGAAAAGGTGCCGGCCACCGGGTCCGGATCGACCAGGGTGTACGCGCGCTGGTGGGGCTTGCCCCCGTTCTCGAACCACAGCCGCACCCACATCGTCGGGTGCAGCGAATCCCCCGCCGCCGCCAGCAGGCCGCCGTCCGACAGGTGCACGCGCCGGAAGTGCTCCGTCACGTCCTGCGCCCCCGTCACCGTGAAGGTGAAGTCCTTGCCCCTCAGGAGCTTGAGGACCACTCCCTCCCAGCCCTTGCCGCCCGCCATCGGTCTCCCCTTCCGCATGCATATAGTTAGGTCAGCCTAACCTAAGCGCATGGGGAGCACCGTGAGCAGCAGCACCCGGGTCCACGGGGACCGCCAGGACTTCGAAGTCCACCGCGACGCCTACGGCGTCCCCCACCTCCGCGCCGCCGACCACCTCACCCTCGCCTACGCCCAGGGCCACGTCACCGCCCGCGACCGCGCCTGGCAGCTGGAGGTCGAGCGCCACCGCGCACTCGGCTCCACCGCCTCCTTCCTCGGCCCGGACGCCGTCCCCTGGGACCGCTTCGCCCGCCAGGTCCGCCTCGACGACACCGCCCGCCGCTGCTACGAGGCCCTCGACGCCGACACCGCCGCCTGGGTCCGCGCGTACGCCGCCGGAGTCGGCGCCGGCCTCGCCGAAGACGCCGCGCGCGACCCGCGGTTCGCCGCGACCGGACTCGAACCCGCCCCCTGGCAGCCCTGGTTCCCGCTCGGCATCTGGCTCTCCACCCACATCCTCTTCGCCGGCTTCCCCACCAAGATGTGGCGCGACCGCGTCGGCCGCGCCCTCGGCGACGAGGCCCTCACCCTCTTCGCCACCGACGGCCCCGGCACCGCCGGCAGCAACGGCTGGCTCGTACCCGGTGACCGGACCTCCACCGGAGCGGCGATCATCGCCGGCGACCCGCACCGCTTCATCGAGGACCCGGGCGTCTACCAGCAGATCCGCCTGGCCTGCCCCGAGTACGACGTCGTCGGCCTCGCCGTCCCCGGCGTCCCGGGGCTCGGCCACTTCGGCCACACCGGCACCGCCGCCTGGGCCATCACCAACGCCATGGCCGACTACCAGGACCTCTACGTCGAGCAGCTCCGCCGCGACCCCGACGGCACGGTCCACGCCCTCGGCCCCGACGGCGCATGGCACCCCGTCCACCGGCACACCGAGACCATCACGGTCGCCGCCAACGCTACGGACGTGGAGGCGGAGGCGGCAGAGACGGAGGCGGCAGAGACGGAGGCAGAGGTAGAGGTAGAGATAGAGGTAGAGATCCTGGAGACCGACCGCGGCCCGGTGATCGTCGACACCCCCGAGCAGACCCTCAGCCTGCGCTACCCGCCCCGGGTCCGCGCCGACCTCGGGTTCGCCGCCCTGCCCGCCCTCCTGCGCGCCCGTACCGTCGCCGACATCGACCGCGCCGTCGACGCCTGGGTGGAGCCCGTCAACGTCGTCCACGCCGCCGACACCGCCGGCGGCCTGCTGCACCGGGTCGCGGGCGCCGTCCCGGTCCGTCACCGCACCAACCGGCTGCGCCCCGTCCCCGCCTGGGACCCCGCGTACGCCTGGCAGGGCTGGGCCGACATGCCCGCCGAGCCGGTGCAGGGCTTCGCCGTCATGGCCAACGCCCGCGGCATCGCCTCGCCCCTGGGCGTCGAGTTCGCCCCGCCGCACCGGGCCGACCGCATCCGCGAACTGCTCAGCGGCTCGGCCGACTGGTCCGCCCCTGACATGGCCGCCGTCCACAACGACAACCACCTCGCCTCCGCCGCCCCCGTCCTCGCCCTCCTGGCCACCCTCTCCGGCCTCACCCCCGCCGCGGAGAACCTCCGCCGCCGCCTCCTGGCCTGGGACCGGCGCATGGAGGCCGACAGCACCGACGCGGCCGCCTTCGCCGCGCTGCGCACCGCGTTCGCCCGCCGCCTCGCCGGCGACGCGGAGTTCAAGGAACTCACCGACCCGCCGGCCGGCCCGGAGGTCTTCCACCCCTGGCTCCACCTGCTGCCGCGCATCGGCTACGCACTGGAGGGCCTGCTGACCACCCCCCTCCTCCCCCGGCTCGACCGCACCGGCCACCTGCGCGGAGCCCTGGAGGACATCGCGGGCCAGCCGCACGACACCCCGTGGTCCGCGTCCCACCGCCTCGCGCCCTGGCAGGCCCTCCCGGACCCCGGGGCCGCCTGGCCGGGCCTGGCCGGCGACCACGACTGCGTCAACGCCTCCTCCTCGGTCCCCGGGGTCACCGACCTCGCCGCCCGCGGCTCGGCCGCCCGCTACGTCTGGGACCTCGCCCGCCGCGAGGACAGCCTCTGGGTGGTCCCCCTCGGCGCCGACGGCGTCACCGGCACCGCCCACCACCTCGACCAACTCCCGCTCTGGGCGCGGGGCGAACTCGTCCCCGTCGTCACGGACTGGACCAAGCTCACAAAGGAATCCGCATGACCGACACCGGCACCTCCGTCAGACAGCCCGTCTTCGCCCGCGGCGTCGACGGCTTCGGCACCATCACCATCACCCCCGTCGACCCGGCCGCCGACTCCGCGCTGATCCACTCCTGGGTCGTCCAGGAACGGGCGCGCTTCTGGGGCATGGCGGAGGCGAGCCGCGAGCTGGTCCAGGAGATCTACGAGGACGTCGACCGCCGCGACACCCACCACGCCTTCCTCGCCCGCCGCGACGGGCACCCGGTCGCCCTCTTCCAGACGTACGACTGCGCGGAGGACCGGGTCAGCGAGTGCTACGAGGTCCGGCCCGGCGACGTAGGCGTCCACCTGCTGATCGGCCCGACGGCGGACGGGACACCCGAACCCGGCTTCAGCGGCACCCTGGTGAACACCTTCCTCGCCTACGTCACCACCCTCCCCGGCACCCACCGCATCGTGGCCGAACCGGACGCCTCCAACGCCAAGGCCATCGCCCGCCTGGAACGCACGGGCTTCACCCTGGGCCCGGAGATCGACCTCCCGGAAATCGACCTCCCGGAGGTCCACCTGCCGGCGAAGCGGGCCCGACTGGCGTTCCTCCCGGTGCACTGAGCGGGAGCCCGTGGACCCGTACGCCGCCCGTACCACGCAATTTGTACGGGCGATGTACGGGTGGAAAGTGCGTCGGGCGGGTCGTTTCGGGGCATTGCACGTCCATGCGTCAAACGAACAGGCCGCAGCGCAATGCCACTTGGCAAGTCATCGGCGCCCTGCAGGGCCACCTCCGCAAGAACGCCGGCTACACGCAGGAGCGGCTGGCCGAGCAGCTCAACATCGACGCCGAGACGATCGCGTCCATCGAGCAGGGCCGCCGGCTACTCCAGCCGAAGCTGGCGGCCCAGCTGGACGAACTCATGGCAACGGGCGGGTCGCTGACGGCCTCGCTGGCGAAGGTGCCGGTGCGGGAGCGGTATCCGGCGTTCGTGCGGAATTACATCGAGCACGAGCAGGAGGCCTTGAGTCTTCTTTGGTACGAGACGCAAGTGGTGCCGGGGCTGCTCCAGACCCAGGACTACGCGGCGGCTGTCATCGGTTGCGTCTACCCGCCCCTCACTGCCGAGGAGACAGAACAGCGGCTCCGGGCACGACTGGACCGCCAGGCAATCCTCAATCGCAAGCCGTGGCCGCCGTTCATGCACGTGATCATCGAGGAAGCGGTACTTCACCGTCCCGTCGGCGGCCAGGAGGTGCTCCGAGGACAGTTGCGACACCTACGTGAAGCGGCCGAACTTCCGTATCTCGGCTTCCAGGTCATGCCGACGGCCGTCGGGGCGCACCACGCCCTCGACGGCCCGATGATCCTGCTCCAGACCCCTGAGCACGAAACACTCGCCTACCTGGAAGGCCAGCGGGTGAGCTACCTCCAGGACGACCCCGACGAGGTCCATATTCTCCAACTCAAGTATGGGATGCTGCGTTCTCAGGCCCTCTCCGTAGAGAGAAGCAAGGGTCTGCTGGACGACCTGCTAGGAGAGTCATGACCGGCGCACTGACCTGGTTCAAGTCGAGCTACAGCGGCAGCGAGGGTGGCGCCTGCGTCGAAGTCGCCTACGACTGGCGGAAGTCGAGCTACAGCGGGGACTCCGGCGGCGACTGCGTCGAGGTCGCCGCGCACCCCACGGCCATCCACATCCGCGACTCGAAGAACACCGACGGCCCGGTCCTCACAGTGTCCCCGACCACCTGGACCACATTCCTCACCTCAGCCCGCTGACGAAGGACCCCGCCCACGCCGGGCGTCGGCACGGTGCCGGTCTTCGGACGCCCGGAACGCTTCCCAGGCCGCGCGCACGGCGGCCTTGAGTCCGGCATCGTCGAGATCCCCGGGTTCGGCGAATGCGGGATCGACCTCGTAGTCCTCAAGGATCATGAACACCTGGTCGAAGAGATCGCCGAGTGCCCCCTGGACCCGTTCGCCGTTCGCCTGGGAAGCACGACGGGCTTCCCACCAGCCGTGTGCGAAGTCCGGTGCGCCGCAGGACCCGTCGGCGAACGCGTCCAGCAGCGCCACTTGTCGCGCCGCCGCACTCGCCGGGTCGACGTCGCCGCCGCCATGAATGCGGCCGTTCCCGCGATCAATGCGTAGCCCGATTCGGGAAAGAAAACGGCTCCTTGCAGGTCCGGCGTGCACAGCATGAATGGCGGATGGATGTCCATTCCCTCCACGTGGGTGGACAAAGTGGACGTCGTGCCGGCGAGGTATGTGGCAAGGACGTACGGTGCCCCGACCGCGCGGCATCCGGCCGTGATCCGTTGGGCGAGTGCTGCGTCGAGCTGTACGCCCGCAGGCACCGGGACCACCGTTTTGTCCCGCAGCCAGGACGGGGCGAAAGCACCGTCCGAGCCGAGCACAGCTTCCCAGGTCCCCACTGCGGCCCTCAGGACCCGGCGCCGCGCACGGCGACGAACCCCACGACGGGGCCGTCAACTGTGTCGGCGACCGCCACATCGAAGGCACGCCCAGGAAACGCCCGCGCGAGCGCCAGCCGCCAGCAGGCCGCGATGTCCTCGGCCAGCGCCAGGGCGGTTGAGGCGGAGTCGAATTCGATGTACTGCCACAGCCTGAACTGGTTCAGCACGCCTTCGATGGCAGTCGCGTCCCCTCATAGCTGCGACGTCCACTGCCGGAAGTTGTCGGGTCATAGGCACGATCCCACAGGACACACCCGTCGACCTCCATAAAGGAAGGGAGGAAGACACGCGACATCGCTACCCACTCGGCCATCCCCACTCGCTGCGCAAGGAAATCAAGATAGCCGACCCCACCCCCGACCGCCGCAGTCCATTCCCTGATCTCCGCGCCTTCCATCGGATCCATGTGATCTTCTCCTGTACTTTATTCAATCATTCAGGACGGCGTCGAGATGCTCGGAAAGAGTTTCAGGGATCTCGGATGTCTTAATGGTGCACAGAACGCCAACTGTCTCGCTGTCTGCGAATCTTCCCAGTTGGATGATTGCGTTCAGTTGCGCCTCCAAGCAGGCCGGGTCATGCTCACACGCAGCGGCGGTGGCGAGTACTCCCGTGACGAGTTTCCCCTCAGCTGGCCCCAGGTGCTCTGCCCAGTCCGTTGCCTCGTCCGCTGCTCGGGTGCGGCGCTCGGCGGATGGATCCGTGAGCCGCCGAATCAGGTCGAGTAGCTGGTCGGGCTTTACCGTCACGGCGTTTCCTGCCTCAGTAAGGGGGTGTGAATGCTGCGGGCCACGGGATGTGAGTGTTGTTTGCCCGCGCCAGGGCTGCAATGTCGACTGTTCAGGTTGTGGATCTATCGATAGTAAAGGCTTCCAGGGTGACCGATCACCTCAGTGAGCAGCGATCACCGCTGGCGAATCGAGGGTATTCCTTCTGCCTCAAAAGCCCCCTCAAAGCGAATAGGGATAGAGATCGATCCGGGGGACGCGGAACGTGATCCTTTGGTGTGGCGAGGGGGTGGGCGGGCCAAGCTCTACTAGCACGATGTCGGATGCCACGCGGATTGCAGCGACTCCATCATCGCTAATGGATTCCACAGTTCCACATACTGCCAGGGGCGCACCGAGCGACCCTTCCAGCGACTCGGCAACGTCCACCGCCGTCCACTTCTCGATCACATCCGGAATATCCAATTCCACATTCGCCGGGCCAAGTTGCGGAGGCTCATCACCTCGCCACGTCCCCCAAGCCTCACCCAGAGGTCCCGAAAAGACGACGCGACGGCTTTGCCCGATCAGGCTGCTGATAATCACGTTCATTACTTCAACCCCAGCGGGACTCGAACCACGCCAGACCAAGTCGCCGCATCACCCTCCTTGAGTAAGAGGTCGCGGACAAACGGGGTGAGCTCGAAGAACGGTCAGAAGAGCTGGAAGCGGCTGGGCAGCAAACCGCGCGAACTGACCCGCCCCCCTCAACACACCGGCCGTGACCATCCAGCCTGGCCAACGTGACCCACTCCCCCACTCTCACGCCGATTTCTTACAGAACCTCAGCAGATCAGGGTGCGTTCCGAAATGGACACATGGGGAAAGATTTGAACCTCAAGGTTCCCTACTGTGTCCTGGGTGCTGAATTCCATGACCAGCTTGGACGACTCGGGGCTGTCCACGATGCGAAGGAGCGTCGCCCCCTCACGAAAGGTGCTGAAATGGCCGCCTCCTGCAGTCGGATGCCAGGATACGGCGATGGACCGACCTACAACATCGTAGGAAAATTCGAGTTCCCCATCGACCACTTCGGAAAAATCTAGTTTGCGCTGATAGTCACCCACGGCGATCGGGGCAACACCGAACACCTCGGGAAACTGCTGCGGCTCTGGTGTAGCGAAAGTCACGGAACCTCCAACTTGACTATTTCGGTGCGAGCTGTAACGTCGCTACTCCTATTCTGCTATATTGGTCCACCATTTTCCACCCTTGAATATCACCGTGGTGAGACGCACTGTGCCATCCGGCATCAATTGCCACATTGCCTCGGCCTCTCGCATGCCCCAGGGGCCTGCGAGGACGGAGCGGGTCTTGCCGAAGGTGCCCCACTGATCCGTGTAGATGTCCTCGAAGCCATTTCTTGTGGCGCCTTCGAGATGCTGGCGAACATAGTCGCGCGAGGATGGCGTGTCGTGAAACCCGATGCTCTTCAGCTGCTCTGCGTTCTGCTTGGCTCTTGGCGAGTTGTGATCATCGGCCTTGATGTCCTTGTTGAAGAGATAGTCGAGCTTTCCTTCGGCGATTTGGGGGCAGCCCTCGGGGGCCAGGCCCAGGGGATCGGACCAGGTGTGGGGGTTGTGGATGTAAGTGGTCGGGTTGGGTGCTGGGGTGAGGCCGAGGGGGTCGGGGGTGAGGTAGCGGGCGGTTTCGGGGTCGTAGGTGCGGAAGTAGTTGTGGTGGAGGCCTGATTCGGGGTCGTAGTACTGGCCCGGGAATCGGAGTGGGGTGTAGGCCGTTGCGTCGCGGTTCCAGGTTGTGGTGCCCCAGAGCGTGGTGCGGGTGTGCCACGCCGTGGTGCCGTCTTCGGCGAGGAGATGGGTGGGGGTGCCCACCAGGTCCGTGACGATCGTGAAGAAGCGATCGTCAACCTCGTCCTGGGCCATGTGCTCCGTCTGAGTGACGGGGTGGAGGCCCTGATGGGTCCAGGTGAGGGTGACCGCGCCGCTGGTTTGCTCGCAGAGGGTTGTGCCGTCCCAGGTGAAGAGGGTCTCCTCGACGACCGTGCCGGTCTGCGACAGGCGCTGCTTGGCTGTCCGGCGGCCCAGGGGGTCGTATCGGTAGCGCCAGCGGGTGCCGTCCGGGGTGGTCACCCCGACCAGCTGGTCTTCGGTGTTCCACTCGTAGCGCCACGTGTCGGGCTTGCGTGAGAGACGGGTCTTCTGGCGGAGCGTGACGCGGCCCAGTGTGTCGTGTTCGTAGCGGATCGTTCCCGCGCGGGTGATGCACGTGCCGGTGTAGGCGCGGTCGCCCTGGGCCTCCGCGCCGAGGTGCCGTGTCGGCCAAGAGGCGGCGGTCTGGTTTCCGGCGTCGTCGTAGGCGTAGCGCTCCGACCAGGAGGAGGCCTCAACGGCAGTGACGCGGGCCGCGGCGTCCAGGGTGAAGGTGCGCGGGCCGGCGAGGGAGTCGTCGATGCCGGTCAGACAGCCGTCGGCTCGGTAGCTGTAGCCCCGCCGCTGGAGGGTGCGGCCGTCCTGCCCGACGACCGACTGGGCGGCGCGGCGGCCCATCACGTCGTACTCGTGGGTCAGGGTGAGCGACGGGTTCAGCGTACGGGTCAGCTCCTGCCCCGCAGCGTCGCGTTCGAAGGTCAGGGTGCGGCCCTCGGTGGTGAGGGCGCCGTGCCGCCCTGCCGCGTCGTACGTCCAGTGGGACTCGGCGCCGCGGGGCGTCGTGCGGCTGGTGCGGCGCCCCAGGGTGTCGTAGCCGTAGGTGAGGGTGCGGCCGTTCACCGTCTCCGAGAGGAGTCTGCCCGTGGCGTCACGGAACCAGGTGACCGTGGCCTCCTGCGAGGATGCCGTCGCGAGGGCGTCGAAGATGTCGTACTCGTAGGTGGTGACCAGGCCTGCCGCGTCCTTGCGGACTACCTGTCCGAGTGTGTTGTGCTCGTACGCCGTGGTCTGGCCGGCGGCGTTGGTGCGTGAGGTCAGGCGCCCGGAAGCGTCGTACCCGTATGTGAGGGTTCGGTCGTCGAAGTCCGTCTCCGACGCCAGTCGGCCCGCCTCGTCGTAGGCATAGTTCCAGGTGAGTCCTTGTGGGTTGGTGACCCCCGTCAGGCGGAGTTCCATGTCGTGCGTGAACGTGTAGCGCGCTCCGTCGGGCCCGGTGCGGGCGGTGAGGAGGTCGAAGTCGCCGTACTCGAAGTGTGTGACTCCGCCGATCGCGTCCGTGTGGGTCAGGCAGTTGCCCTCGCCGTCGTAGGTCCAGGACTCCTCGGTGTCGTCGGCGTTCACGCGGTGCAGGAGGCGGCCTTCGACGCTCCAGGTGACGTGCGTGGTGTGGCCCAGGGGGTCCGTGATGGCGATCGGGCGGCCGAAGGCGTCGCGGGCGTACGTCGTTGTCCCGCCCAGGGGGTCGGTCGCCGAGGCGACCTGGCCTGCCGGGTCGCAGCGGACCGTGGTGGTGTTGCCCAGGGCGTCCGTCACTGAGGCGAGGTGGCCGCGGGTGTCGTACCCGAAGTGGGTCGTGGCGCCGGACGGGTCGGTGACCGAGGTGAGGTTGCCGTGGTCGTCGTAGGTCTGGCGGGTCGCCCTGCCGTCCGGGGCGATCAGCTTCACCGGCAGGCCGAGTGCGTTGTACTCCGCCCGCGATACGCGGCCGTCCGGGCGGGTCACGCCGGTCAGCCGGCCCGCCTCGTCGTACGTGAAGCGGATGGTGTGGCCCAGCGGGTCGGTGCGCACCAGGAGCCGGTTGCGGCGGTCGTGCTCGAAGCGGGTCGTCGCGCCGGTGGGATCGATCTCCGCGGTGATCTGGGCGCGGTCGTTGACCAGGAACTGCGTGGTGTGGCCGAGGGAGTCGGTGAGGGTGGTGCGGCCCGGCTCGTAGGTGAAGCGGACGTTGAGGTGGCCGTTGGTGCCGGACTGGGCGATGCAGCGGTGCCGGTCGTCGTAGACGTAGTCGAAGTGGCGGTCGTTGGTGTCGGTCCAGGAGGTGATCCGGCCCAGCTCGTCGTAGCCGAAACGGAGCGGGCGGCCGGAGGAGTTGGTGACCTCGGTGAGGTGGCCGTCGGTGTAGCCGTAGCGCAGCACCTGGGTGCCGTCGGTCAGGGCGAGGCCGGTTATTCGGCCTTCGGACGTCGTAAGGCGGACCTCGTAACCGCCGCTGTGGGAGATGGCGGCAGGGGCGCCTGCTGCGTCGTACGTGAAGGCGATCCAGGCGCCGTTGCGGTCGTCGAGCTGGGTGAGCAGGCCGTCCTCGGTGAAGTGCCGGACCTGGCCGGTGTCGGGATCGGTGACCGTGTAGCCGCCGTCGTCCTGCTGCTCCAGCGGCCAGCTGCGGCCCAGGCGTGGCAGTACGGGGGCGTCGGGCGAGGGGTGGGGATAGCCGAGCAGGCTGCCGTCCTCGCTGACGAGGACCACGCCCTCGTCGTCGAACTCCAGCCGCTGGTCGACGGTGCAGGCCCAGGTGGGTCCGAACCATCGGCCAAGACGGTACGACGACTCGAACGTCCGGCTGAACACCAGCGGCAGGGAGCCGGGGAGGACCAGGTCGGTCTGGGGGAGCGTCATCCGGCCCGTGGCGACGTCGACGGGGTCTTCCCGGCAGGTCTTGCAGTCGGATTCACGGGACCTGTCGTGCGGGTCGTGGCGCAGCTCGTCGGCGGCCGACGGCGCGTCCGGGTCCTTCGGGCCTCTCGGGGCGTTCGGCGTCTTGGGCGTGTGTGCCAGGTCGTCGGCAAGGCGGGCGGCCGTGGCGGCGCCTCGGGCGCTGCCCGCCAGCATGCCGGCTCCCTTCGAGCCGACGGCTTCCGGGACGAGCTTCCCGCCGAACTCGTCGGGGTCCTTCACCCGGATCGGTGAAACCCGCCGGGCGGGCCGGCAGCGGATCCTGCCGACTCTTCACAGCTGACTCGTAGTCCTTGACCCACGTGTTGTAGGCGCTGCGGGCGTTCTCCGACAGCTTGACCGCGGTCTTGTACTCCTCGATCGCTTCCTTCGCCTGGTTCTGTGCCCATGTCACCGTGTCGGCGAACCGGCCGACCGTGCCGGCCGCCGTCTCGAAGGCGGTCGCGGCCGCGAACCAGCGTGGGGCCTTCTCCTGGACGGAGTCCCGGAAGGCGTCAGCCGTCTCCCCCGAGATGCCGTCCGTGCCGAGCTTCCTCAGGCCTTCCCCGGTGTGGGTGAAGGCCGCGTGGAAATCACGCAGGTGCCCAGCGGTCGTCCGCAGGGCGGCCGCACTTCCGTGGATCAGCTGCCTGGGGTCATCACTCTGGCCGAGTTCGACCTCCCCGACGTCGGCGCCCAGACCGTTCGCCACGGAGTTCGCCGTGTTGCGGACCGCGTTGGCGCCCTCCTGCCAGCCGACGTCCTCCAGCGCGTCAGCGGTCTTGTCACCGAACCATTCGACGGCGTCGCCCGTCAGGGCCGCACCTCGCTCCAGCCAGTTCCCACCACCCATCAGAAACTGCCCCCCTGAGCACCGCGGTGATCACTACCTTGTGCACCGCCCTGCTGTTCTGTGCCTTGGGGGTTGCGTACGCGATCGAGCTCCTCGCGGTCCACTCCCTGCACTTCGGCAAGATTTTCCAACAGGCTGCCGCCGTAGCCCTCGTTGAGCAGACTGTGTTTGGTGGCGGCCCAGGTGCGGTCGAAATCCTCCCTGGCCTGACGGGCCTGCTCCGGCGTCTCCCGCTTGAGCGCGTGATCCGACAGGATCGCGTCCATGGACTTCTTCTCGATCTCGTCCTCCGACGCGTAGGGGTTGCCGATACCGGCATTGAGCAGCACCTTGAACGTGCCCTCGCGGTACTGGTCCTCCTCCCACAACGAACCGGCCGCAATACCCAGGCGGTTGGCCAGGGCGCTGGTGCTGATGACGAGGCTGGCCACACCCATGTCCCAGCGTTCGCAGAAGCCCTCCAAGGCCGAGGCCACCGCCGGATGACCGGCCTCCATACCCGTCAGCGCCAGCCCGCTCATGCCGGACCCGGCCACCGCCGAGGCCTCCGTGCCGAACTCACGCAACTCCCCGATCGCAGACCGCAGGCCGTCCTGGATGTTCTGCACAGCGACCGGATCCATCTCCAAGTCTTTGCTGCCGTCACCGCTCGTCATCCCCACCCCCAAGATTTCCGAGGAGGCTATACGAGGAGACCGACATCTCCAGCGCCGAGCGTCGATGTTTGGCCAGGTCAGCGGCCCCTCCCGGAACGCCATGCGGCCCCGCGCCCGTTTCCGGGTGCGGGGCCGCATGGTGTGGGCCGGGGCGCCGGTCAGAAGCCGGACCAGAGGCCCGTACTGCCGAGCATGTCCGTGCCGCCGGAGACACGGCCGGCGTTGTCGCCCTCGTACATCCTCATGTTGTCGTTGGCGTCGATACCGGCGATGTCACGCATGCCGTCACCGTTGAAATCGCCTGACAGCAGGGAACGGAAGCCCTTCCACAGACCGGTGCTGCCGAGCATGTCGCTGCCGCCGGACAGGTGGCCGGCACCGTCACCGACGTACAGCTTCAGATTGCTGTTCGCGTCGATGCCCGCGATGTCCTGCTTGCCGTCACCGTTGAAGTCACCGGCCGTGATCGCCTTGAAGTTCGCCCACAGGCCGGTGCTGCCCAGCATGTCGCTGCCACCGGAGACGTGGCCCGCGCCGTCACCCACGTACAACTTCAGATTGTTGTCGGCGTCGATGCCGGCGATGTCCTGCTTGCCGTCACCGTTGAAGTCGCCCGCCGTGATCGCCTTGAAGTTCGCCCACAGGCCGGTGCTGCCCAGCATGTCGCTGCCACCGGAAACGTGGCCCGCGCCGTCACCCACGTACAACTTCATGTTGCTGTTCGCGTCGATGCCCGCGATGTCCTGCTTGCCGTCACCGTTGAAGTCACCGGCCGTGATCGCCTTGAAGTTCGCCCACAGGCCGGTGCTGCCCAGCATGTCGCTGCCACCGGAAACGTGGCCCGCGCCGTCACCCACGTACAACTTCATGTTGCTGTTCGCATCGATACCGGCGATGTCCTGCTTGCCGTCACCGTTGAAGTCCGCACCGACCGTCCGTGCCGTCGGACGCGGCTTCGGCGGGGTGGGGCACGTGGTGAGGGGCGTCGGGAAGGCAACGGCCTGGCCCGCCGGAAGCGGGAGGTCGTAGAAGGCCAGGAGGCCCATGCCGTTGCTGTTGGTGATCCAGGGGCCGGCTCCGTCGTGGCCGACGTAGCTGACGCCGGTCGCGCCTGTCGCCGGTCCGGTCAGCCGCAGGTGGACGAACCCGGGGCGGACGGCGACGGCGGCCACGGACACCGGGCTGCCGTTGACGAGGAAGTCGGTCACCGGACCACAGCCGGCGACCAGTGCGTCCGAGGGCCGGCGCAGGGCGATGGTGATCTCGGTGCGGTCGGCGTTCGAGAACCACGCCCGGGCGGGGTCGGGTGCGGTGCTCGCCGTCGTGCTGCCGCCGTAGTAGTCGCGGGCCACGGCGACGAAGTCGCGGTCGGCGAGGTCACGGTAGCCGCCGGCGTAGTAGAAGTGGCAGTTGTCGGGGCCCTGACCGTTCAGGCCCGTGGTGGACAGGACGGTGACTCCGGGGAGGTCGGCGTACCGGCGCTGGGCCTCGCGCTCCTCGTACGAGTTCTGCTGCCGGCCTCCGGCATCGAGGCAGCCGTTGCGGATCTGGTGGGCGTAGACGTGCTGGAGGCCGGGGTAGTCGCTCTTCCAGTCGTCCAGGAGCGAGCGGAAGCCGGCGGTCTGGGCCGCGACGTCGTTGTTGTCGGACTCTCCCTGGTACCAGAAGATCCCGCGGACCTGCTGCTGGACGCCGGCGCGCTGCGCGCGGCCCAGGAGGCGGCCGTAGTTGGTGTCGGCGGCCGCCGGGTTCGCGTCGTTGCGCTGGAAGAAGCCGATCGGCGTCGCTTCGTGCCCGCCCTGGAGCACGGCGACCGGGATGCCGTAGGTGTTCACCACCTGGCGGCCCAGGCGCAGCGCGTACTGGCCGACCGCGCCCGGGGCCTGGTACCCGTCGCCCTCCGCGGTCCGCCACGTGTCGTCCTGGACGGCTGCGGCCGGGTCGCTCGTGGAGGAGCCAAACGTCCGGACCCAGGGCGACCGGTCGCCGTTGCTGGAGTTGGAGGTGTCGGAGGGGTTGTCCGGGTTGGACGGGAACTGCTTGCGGGCTGTGGCGTTGGACTGGCCGTTCACCACGAACACGTCTCCGGCCACGATGTCGCTCCACGTGGCCTGGAGCGTGGCGGTGGACCCGGAGACGGCGTAGAGGCGGAAGGTGTAGCTGTTCAGGCTCGCGTGGATCTCCGGCGCGAACGAGAACGTCGCGCCCGCTCCGCCGACGGGAACGCTGCTGCTGGAGACCTGGGTGCCGTCCCGCAGGACGTCCAGGCGGACGGCCGTCGTACCGGTGCGAGTCACGCTGCCGGCGATCGGGACGACGGCGTTGCCGGAGACCCGGTCGCGGGGGAACAGCTGGTGGTCCCGGGGCGCCTTGGTCAGCTGAACGCCGCTTCCCTCCGCCGCGGCGGGCTGTGCGGCCGCGGTGACGGTGACTGGGGCGGCGAGGGCCAGGGCGAGCGCCGCCGCGCCCGTGACGAGGGCGCGGCGGCGGCGGTGGGTGCCAGCCATCAGAAGCCGGCCCACAGGCCGTTGCTGCCGAGCATGTCGATGCCGCCCGAGACGTGGCCGGCGCCGTCGCCCGTGTACATCTTCATGTTGTCGTTGGCGTCGATACCGGCGATGTCCTGCTTGCCGTCACCGTTGAAGTCACCGGCCATGAGGGAGCGGAAGCCGGCCCACAGGCCGTTGCTGCCGAGCATGTTGCTGCCGCCGGAGACGTGGCCGGCGCCGTCGCCCGTGTAGAGCTTCAGGTTGTTGTTGGCGTCGATGCCCGCGATGTCCTGCTTGCCGTCACCGTTGAAGTCACCGGCGGTGATGGCCTTGAAGTTCTTCCAGAGGCCGGTGCTGCCCAACATGTCGGTGCCGCCAGAGACGTAAAGGCCATCACCCTTGTACATTTTCAGATTGTCGTAGGCGTCAATTCCCACGATGTCCGGGTTACCGTCGCTGTTGAAGTCGCCCGAGGCGATGGACTTGAAGTTTGCCCAGAGTCCCGTGTTCCCGAGCATGTAGTTGTCACCGGGGTAAAGAATGCCGTTGCCGACGGGCTGGTTGATGTACAGCTTGAGATTGTTGTTGGCATCGATTCCGGCGATGTCCGAGCCGATCCTGTTGTAGTTGACAGCCACAAGGGCCTTGAAGTTCTTCCACAGGCCGTTGTCACCCAGCATGTTGCTACCGCCGGAGACATGCCCCGCGCCGTCACCCGTGTACAGCTTCAGATTGTTGTAGGCGTCGATACCGGCGATGTCCGTCTTGCCGTCGCGGTTGAAGTCACCGGCCACCGTCCGCGCCATCGGCTTCGTCGGCAGCGGGTCGGGGGTCGCCGGGTACGGGTCGGCGTGGTCGGCGCCCAGTCCGGCGGCGGGGCCGCAGTTCGGCCAGGCGCCCTGGCCCTGCACGGCGAGGACCTTCTCGGCTATGAGGATCTGCTGCTTCTTGGTGGCCAGGTCGGCGCGGGAGGCGTACGCACCGCCGCCGAAGCCGGTCCAGGTCGAGGCGGAGAACTGCAGGCCGCCGTAGTAGCCGTTGCCGGTGTTGATGCTCCAGTTGCCGCCGCTCTCGCACTGGGCGACCTTGTCCCACGTGGTGACGGAGGCGGCGTCCGCGCCGGTGGTGGCGAGGAGGAGGGAGGAGAGGGAGGCCAGGCCGACGACGGCGGCCGACAGGACCTTCTTGTTCTTGCTCACGGCTGGATGTGCTCGTTTCTGGGTGAGGGACAGCGCGGTTGGAAGGGAGCGGGGCGTTGCTCTAGAAGCCCGCCCAGAGACCGTTGTTGCCGAGCATGTTGATGCCGCCCGAGACGTGACCCGCGTTGTCGCCCTCGTACATCTTCATGTTGTTGTAGGCGTCGATACCGGCGATGTCGCGCTTGCCGTCACCGTTGAAGTCGGCGGAGAGCAGGGAACGGAAGCCCTTCCACAGGCCGTTGTTGCCGAGCATGTCCGAGCCGCCGCCCAGGTGGCCGGCGCCGTCACCGGTGTACAGCTTCAGGTTGTTGTTCGCGTCGATACCGGCGATGTCCTGCTTGCCGTCGGCGTTGAAGTCGCCCGCCGTGATGCCCTTGAAGTTCACCCACAGGCCGTTGTTGCCGAGCATGTCCGAGCCGCCGCCCAGGTGGCCGGCGCCGTCACCGGTGTACAGCTTCAGGTTGTTGTTCGCGTCGATGCCCGCGATGTCCTGCTTGCCGTCGGCGTTGAAGTCACCGGCGGTGATCGACTTGAAGTTGGCCCACAGGCCGTTGTCGCCCAGCATGTTGCTGCCGCCACCGACGTGGCCGGCGCCGTCGCCCGTGTACAGCTTCATGTTGTTGTAGGCGTCGATACCGGCGATGTCCTGCTTGCCGTCGCCGTTGAAGTCGCCCGCGGCGAGGGACTTGAAGTTCTTCCACAGGCCGTTGTCGCCCAGCATGTTGCTGCCGCCGGAAACGTGGCCCGCGCCGTCACCCGTGTACAGCTTCAAGTTGTTGTTGGCGTCGATACCGGCGATGTCCGCCTTGCCGTCACCGTTGAAGTCCGCGCCGACCGTCCGGGCCGCGCCGGAAACCGCCGGCGGGGCGTCGTCGATGATGTTGTCGTAGCGGCGGGGGCTGAAGGTGCCGTGCCCGGACCAGTACGGGTAGGGGATCTCTCGGTGGACCGCGCCGACGCTGCCGGCCTGCTCGTAGGCGTCGTAGCGGGTGTGCTCGGCGTTCGCCCAGCCGTTGAAGATGACGACGTGGCCGCTGGCGCCCGGGTCGGGGTTGAGCAGGACGTCACCGGGCTTGAGGGACTCCTTGGAGATCGAGGAGGTGAACTCCAGGAGGGTGCCGGTGGTCTCGCCGTAGTTGTTGGCCGAGGACGAGGAGAGGTGCCAGGCCATGGAGACGAAGCCGGAGCAGTCCGTGCGGTAGCGGCCGTTCGCGTCGGAGCGGTAGCTGGTCATGCTGTACGGCACTCCCGCGTCCACCCACGTCCGGGCCCGGGCGATGACCTCGGCGCGGCTGATCGGGCCGGCCACGCTCGAATCGGCTGCCAGGCTCTGCGGAGCGGCCAGGAAGGGGGAGGCCTTCTTCCGGCCGGCGGAGGCCGCCGCGTCGAGCTGGGCCCGGGTGGCGGTCGTCGGGTTGGGGACGGTCGGGGTGAACGAGGTGATGGTGCCCTGGTCCGCCTGGGTGGCGATGGACGGCGCCACGGGCGTCTCGGCGGCGTTCGCCGGGACGGTCGTGGTCAGCACGACGGAGGCCAGGCCGGCCGCGAGCAGGGCGGTGGCGGACGTACGGCGCAGAGCGCGGGACATGGGTGTTCTCCAGTGGTGTGCGGGCAGGCCGGAGGAACGGCCGGTGCCGGAAGGTCGAGAAGAGGAGGACGGGCAGCGGGCGCGGCGGGAGCGATCACGCGGGGCCGGGTGCCGGTCGGTCGATGCCTCGAACGAGGCGGAAGTCGGAAGTTCGGTGGATCAGGCGAGGTGGATGGCGAATCCGTGGGTGGCGGCGGGACCTGCCACGCGGCCCAGCAGGGCGCGCATCTGGTTCCGTGCCGTCCCGTCGGACCGGGCGCGGACGAAGAGCACGACGTCGAGACCGCCGTACGGGGCGGGCCGGGCCCGGAGGTGTTCCAGCCCGTCGGAGGGCCTGGCGTGTGCCCACACCAGGTCGTGGACGAGGGGAACGGCCGTCGCGGTGGGCAGGCCGCTGTCCGTGGAGGTCAGGCAGGCGTGGATCATCCGCATCGGGTCAGTCCCAGCCGATGACGCGCAGCGGGACCCCGGAGCCGGCGGCCTGCGGCGTGTCCCAGCCGATCACCTTGGGGCTCGCGGCCCGGACCGAGTCCCAGCCGATGACTGTGGAGCCGCTGCCGAGGGCGGCGGGAGCGACGGCGGCGACGCCGGCGGACAGGAGAGCGGCGAGGCCGGCGGCAGCAGCGAAGTGAGCGCGACGAGACATGGAGATCCCCCCCTGGGACATGCACGAACGGTAGTGGAAGAGTGGTGCGCGCTGCGCCGGTCCGGCCTTTCGGCCCTGGCCTGGGGTGGGGCTCCTGCCCCGCCGTCCCGGTGATCAATATCTTGCTGACCTGCGGCGACGCATGGAAGGGGATACGCCTGTCACCAATGGGCCTGGCACCTTGGTGCCGTTCCCCGACCACCTCCGAACGGGCATTAAGATCAAATCGCCCGGGGGCCGACCGACCTTCGGGGAGTGTCACAGCTGGGGGGCTGAGAACGTTGTTGCAGGCATTGGGGCTGACCGCCCAGGCAGCTGCGGTGTACCGGGAGCTGCTGGCCGAACAGGGCGGCGGAGTGGCCGAGTTGGGGGAACGACTCGGCCTGACGGAGTTCCAGGTACGGGACGGACTGGACCAACTGGTCGATCTGGGGCTGCTCACCGGCTCCCGGGACACGCCGGGCGCGCTCCGGGTCGTCAGCCCGGAGGCCGGTCTCGAACAGATCCTCCGGCGCCAGGAGCAGGACCTCGCCCGTAGGCAGCAGGAACTCGCATTGAGCAGAGCGGCCGCGGCCCGTGCTGTGGCCGAGTTCGCCGACCTGCGGCCGAACACACGGGCGGACGGCGCGGAGCGGCTCGTCGGCCTCGACGCCATCCAGTCCCGGCTGGAGGTGCTCACCCGGGGACTGACCCGGGAGTGCCTCGCGATCATGCCCGGGGGTGCCCAGTCCCGGGCGAGCCTGGACGCCTCCCGGCCGCTGGACGAGGAGGCCATGGCCCGGCACGTCGACATGCGGGTGGTCTACCAGGACAGCGCCAGGAACGACGCGGCGACGCTCGCCTACGCCCAGTGGACGACGGAGCTCGGCGGGCAGGTGCGCACCAGTCCCGTCCTGCCGCCCCGGATGCTGGTCTTCGACCGGGAGACCGCGCTGGTCCCGATCGACCCGGCGAACTCCCGGCTCGGCGCACTGTGCACGACGTCCCCGGGCATCGTGGCCTCGCTCGTCGCTCTGTTCGAGCAGACCTGGGAGACGGCCGTCCCGCTCGGCGCGGCCCGCCCGCAGACGCCGGAGGACGGCATCACCGCCGGGGAGCAGGAGTTGCTGAAGCTCCTGGCGGCGGGGATGACCGACGAGGCGGCCGGCAAGCGGCTGGGTGTCTCCCTGCGGACGGTACGGCGGCAGATGGCGGCGCTCATGGAACGCCTCAACGCGACCAGCCGGTTCGAGGCCGGGCTCAAGGCGGCCCAGCGCGGCTGGTTGTGAGCGGACGGCCCTGAGCAGACTGCCCTGAGCCGACGGCCCTGAGCCGACGGCTCCGAGCCGGCGCCGGTACGACGACGGCCCCGCACCCGGAAACGATCCGGGTGCGGGGCCGTCGTGCTGTGTCGGCCAGGGCTCGGGTTACTCCGAGACGCCCAGTTTCTCCAGGATGAGTTCCTTGACGCGGGCTGCGTCGGCCTGGCCTCGGGTGGTCTTCATGACCGCGCCGACCAGGGCGCCGACCGCGGCGACCTTGCCGCCGCGGATCTTGTCCGCGATGCCGGCGTTGGCGGCGATGGCCTCGTCCACGGCCGCGCCCAGCGCGCCCTCGTCCGAGACGACCTTCAGGCCGCGCTTGTCGACGACCTCGTCCGGGGTGCCCTCGCCCGCGAGGACGCCCTCGATGACCTGGCGCGCCAGCTTGTCGTTGAGGGAGCCCTCCGCGACGAGCGCGGCGACCCGGGCCACGTCGGCCGGGGTCATGGGCAGCTCGTCGAGGCCCTTGCCCTGCTCGTTGGCGTTGCGGGCCAGCTCGCCCATCCACCACTTGCGGGCGGCGGCCGAGTCGGCGCCGGCCTCGATGGTGGCGACGATCAGGTCCACGGCACCGGCGTTGAGGATCGACTGCATGTCGTGCTCGTTGATGCCCCAGTCCTCGCGCAGCCGGTTGCGGCGTACGCGCGGCAGCTCGGGCAGCGTGGCCCGCAGCTCCTCGACCCAGTCGCGCGAGGGGGCCACCGGCACCAGGTCCGGCTCCGGGAAGTAGCGGTAGTCCTCCGCCTCCTCCTTCACGCGGCCCGACGTCGTGGAACCGTCGTCCTCGTGGAAGTGGCGGGTCTCCTGGATGATCGTGCCGCCGGACTGGAGGACCGCGGCGTGCCGCTGGATCTCGAAGCGGGCGGCACGCTCCACCGAGCGCAGGGAGTTGACGTTCTTCGTCTCGCTGCGCGTACCGAACTTCTCGGAGCCCTTCGGCATCAGCGAGAGGTTCACGTCGCACCGCATCTGGCCCATCTCCATGCGGGCCTCGGAGACACCGAGCGCCTTGATGAGCTCGCGCAGTTCGGCGACGTACGCCTTGGCGACCTCGGGAGCGCGCTCGCCGGCGCCGACGATCGGCTTGGTGACGATCTCGATCAGCGGGATGCCGGCGCGGTTGTAGTCCAGGAGGGAGTGCGAGGCGCCGTGGATGCGGCCCGTCGCGCCGCCCACGTGGGTCGACTTGCCGGTGTCCTCCTCCATGTGGGCGCGCTCGATCTCGACGCGGAAGACCTCGCCGTCCTCCAGCTGGACGTCCAGGTAGCCGTTGAAGGCGATCGGCTCGTCGTACTGGGAGGTCTGGAAGTTCTTCGGCATGTCCGGATAGAAGTAGTTCTTCCGGGCGAAGCGGCACCACTCGGCGATCTCGCAGTTGAGCGCGAGGCCGATCTTGATGGCGGACTCGACGCCGATCGCGTTGACGACCGGCAGGGAGCCCGGCAGGCCGAGACAGGTCGGGCAGGTCTGCGAGTTGGGCTCGGCGCCCAGCTCGGTGGAGCAGCCGCAGAACATCTTGGTCCTGGTGCCGAGCTCGACATGGACCTCGAGGCCCATGACGGGGTCGTACGCCGCGAGGGCCGCGTCGTACGACAGGAGTTCAGTGACGGTCACGGTGAAACTTTCCCTCTCAGCCCAGCAGGACGTCGTCGTCGCCCAGGCGCTTCAGCTCCCGGTACAGGATGGCGAGGCCGGTGACGATCGCGGCGGCGGACACAACGGCGTCGACCAGTTGCAGCGTGTCGTGCTCGGAGCGGGCCTTGCGGGCCTGCTTGATCACGCTGATGGCACCGAAGGCGGTGGTGCCGATCGACAGGTACGTACCGGTCTTGGACTTCTTGAAGCCCTTGGCCTTGGTCAGTGCGCTCACAGCGACGGTGCCTCCTCAAGCAGCGGGTGGCCCCAGCGCTCGACGAAGGCGGCCTCGACGGCGGCACCGACCTTGTACAGGCGGTCGTCCTTCATCGCCGGGGCGATGATCTGCAGACCGACCGGCAGGCCGTCCTCCGGCGCGAGGCCGCAGGGCAGCGACATGGCGGCGTTGCCGGCCAGGTTGGTCGGGATGGTGCACAGGTCCGCGAGGTACATCGCCATCGGGTCGTCGGCGCGCTCGCCGATCGGGAAGGCGGTGGTCGGGGTCGTCGGGGAGACGATCACGTCGACCTGCTCGAAGGCCTTCTCGAAGTCGCGGGTGATGAGGGTGCGGACCTTCTGGGCGGAGCCGTAGTACGCGTCGTAGTAGCCGGAGCTGAGCGCGTACGTGCCGAGCATGATGCGGCGCTTGACCTCGGGGCCGAAGCCGGCCTCGCGGGTCAGGGCCGTGACGTCCTCGGCGGACTTGGTGCCGTCGTCGCCGACGCGCAGGCCGTAGCGCATGGCGTCGAAGCGGGCGAGGTTGGAGGAGCACTCCGACGGCGCGATCAGGTAGTACGCGGCCAGCGCCAGGTCGAAGGACGGGCAGTCCAGCTCGACGATCTCGGCGCCCAGCTCCTTGAGGAGCTCGACGGACTCGTCGAAGCGCTGCATGACGCCGGCCTGGTAGCCCTCGCCGCGGAACTGCTTGACGATGCCGACGCGCATGCCGGCCACCGAGCCGTTGCGGGCGGCCTCGACGACCGGCGGGACCGGGGCGTCGATGGAGGTGGAGTCCAGCGGGTCGTGGCCGGCGATGACCTCGTGCAGCAGGGCCGCGTCCAGGACCGTACGGGCGCACGGGCCGCCCTGGTCGAGGGAGGAGGAGAAGGCCACCATGCCGTAGCGGGAGACCCCGCCGTAGGTGGGCTTCACGCCGACGGTCGCGGTGACGGCGGCCGGCTGGCGGATGGAACCGCCGGTGTCGGTGCCGATCGCGAGGGGGGCCTCGTACGCCGCGAGGGACGCGGAGGAGCCGCCGCCGGAGCCGCCGGGGATACGGGTGAGGTCCCAGGGGTTGCCGGTGGGGCCGTACGCGCTGTTCTCGGTGGAGGACCCCATGGCGAACTCGTCCATGTTGGTCTTGCCGAGGATGACGACGTCCGCTTCCTTGAGCTTGCGCGTCAGGGTGGCGTCGTAGGGCGGGATCCAGCCTTCGAGGATCTTGGAGCCGACCGTGGTGGGCACGCCCTTGGTGGTGAAGATGTCCTTCAGCGCGAGCGGTACGCCGGCCAGCGGGCCCAGCTTCTCGCCGGCGGCGCGCTTGGCGTCGACGGCGCGGGCCTGGGCGAGGGCGCCCTCGCGGTCCACGTACAGGAAGGCGTGGACCTTCTCGTCCACGGCCTCGATGCGGGCGAGGTGGGCCTCGGTGACCTCGACGGCCGTGAGGTCGCCGGCGGCGATCTTCTCGGCGATCTCGGCGGCGGTGAGCTTGATGATGTCGGTCATGACGTGTTAGTCCTCCCCCAGGATCTGCGGCACCTTGAAACGCTGCTGCTCCTGTGCCGGGGCGCCGGAGAGCGCCTGCTCGGGGGTGAGCGACGGTCGGACCTCGTCCGCGCGCATGACGTTGGTCAGCGGCAGCGGGTGGGAGGTCGGCGGTACGTCTTGGTCGGCGACCTCGGCGACGCGGGCGACCGCGCCGATGATGTCGTCGAGCTGTCCGGCGAAGTGCTCAAGCTCTTCGTCGGCGAGTTCCAGACGCGCCAGCCGAGCGAGGTGGGCGACCTCCTCGCGCGTGATGCCAGGCATGCAGCGATCCTCTGGGGTGAGTGTGTAGTTTCGGGGCCAATCCTATGGGGCTCGGCCCCTGGGTGCCGAAACGGTTAAGGCTGGGGGGTCGGCGCTGCTGCTGGTGGTGGCCGCTGCGCGGGGTCTTTCCCCTCCCCGCCCCTTCCCGTAACCGGGGGCTCCGCCCCCGGACCCCCCTATACGTGCGCTTCGCGCCCGTGCGCTCAAACGCCGCGCGGGCTGGATAGGTGCGCCCATATCCAGCCCCGCCGGCGTTTGAGGCGCGGGGGTCCGGGGGCGGAGCCCCCGAAGGCGGGGTCCGGGGCGATGCCCCCGGTTACGGGAAGGGGCGGGGAGGGGAAGGGCCCCGCGCAGCGGGAGGGTCAGGACGCCGGGGTGTCCGACAGTTCTGCCGTGATGTCCGCCGGGCGGCGCCAGCCTCGTTCGCCGCGGGCCAGGAGCCAGGCCGTGGCCTCCTGCGGGGGCATGGCGGCGGCGACGAGCCAGCCCTGGACGGCGTCGCAGCCGAGGACGCGCAGGTGCTCCCAGGTCTCGTCGTCCTCGACGCCCTCGGCGACGACCAGCAGGCCGAGCGAGTGGGCGAGGTCGACCGTGCAGCGGACGATCTCCGCGTCCTGGGCGTCGACCGCCAGCCGGGCCACGAACGAGCGGTCGATCTTCAGCTCGCTGACGGGCAGGCGGCGCAGGTGGACCAGGGAGGAGTAGCCGGTGCCGAAGTCGTCCAGGGACATCTTCACGCCGTGCCCGGTCAGGCCGGCCATGGTGTCGGCGGCGCGCTGGGGGTCTTCCAGGAGGACGTGCTCGGTTATCTCCAGCTGGAGGGCGCCCGCCGGTACGCCGTGCCGGGCGAGGCGGGCGGCGACGGCGCCGGCGAAGCCGGGGGTGTGCACGTCGCGCGGGGAGACGTTGACGGCGACCGGGACCTTCAGGCCCTGGGCGCGCCAGCGGGCGACCTGGGCCAGCGCGGTCTCCAGGACGTACTCGGTCAGGTGCGGCATCAGCCCGGAGGTCTCGGCGATGGCGATGAACTCGTCCGGGGGGACCCGGCCGCGCTCGGGGTGCACCCAGCGGACCAGGGCCTCCAGGCCGGCCACCTGGCCGTCGAAGCGGACCTTGGGCTGGTAGTGCAGCTCGACCTCGCCCGCGTCGAGGGCGCGGCGCAGGTCGCCGAGCAGGCCGAGGCGGTCGGGGGTGTTGCTGTCGCGCTTGGACTCGTAGACCTCGACGCCGGTGCGGTCGCGCTTGGCCTGGTACATGGCGACGTCGGCGCGGCGCAGCAGGCCCTCGGCGTCGAGGGCGTGGTCGGGGAAGACGGCCAGGCCCGCGCTGGCCTCCAGGACGAGGGTGAGGCCGTCGAGGTCGAGCGGGGAGCTGAGCTCGGCGACGAGGTGGCGGGCGACCCGCTGGGCGCTGGTCTGGGAGTCGGCGACGGGCAGGAGGACGGCGAACTCGTCGCCGCCCAGGCGGGCGGCCTCGGCGTCCTCGGGGAGGGCCTGACGCAGGCGCTCGGCGATCTGGAGGAGGAGCCGGTCGCCCGCCAGATGGCCGAGTGTGTCGTTGACGGCGCGGAAGCGGTCCAGGTCGATCAGCACAAGAGCTGACCGGGTGCCCAAACGTTCAGCCTCGTCCAGGGCGGTCCAGGCGCGTTCCAGCAGCCACTGCCGGTTGGGCAGGCCGGTCAGCGGGTCGCGCAGCTGCTCCTCGGCGCGGGCGCGGGCGATCCACAGGGTGGAGTCGAGGGCGATGAGCGGGACCGCGAACAGCGGCAGCAGGACAGGCAGGGTGACGGCGACGACGCAGATCAGCGGGGCGATGCCGAGCAGGGCGATGGCCACCAGGCCCTGGCGCAGCAGGGCCGTCCGGGCGACGGTGGGCAGGCCGCCGCCGCGCGGGGACAGCGCGAACCACAGCAGTGCGCGGGTGACGAGCAGGTAGGCGACGGCGACCAGCAGCACCTCGGGCGCCGCGGACGGGGTCCAGTCGGTCGGCCGCCAGGGCGCCTCGACGGTGGGGGTCTGGCCGAAGGCGGCGAGGACGAGGGCGCCCGCGCCGATGCCGAGGATGTCGACGGAGCCGTGCAGCAGGCCCTGGCGCCAGCGGTGCCGGCGGGCGGCGCCGACGAGGGAGACCACGGCCAGGGAGACCAGGCCGGCGGGGATCCAGCCGTACAGGAGCAGGACGCCGAGGGTGAGGGCGGCGCCCGAGCCGGTGCCGCCCCACCAGCGGTCCCGGCCGAGCGCGACGAGGTGGCCGACGATGATGCCGGTGAGCAGGGCCAGCGCCCAGCCGGCGGTGCCGCCGGGGAACAGGGCTTGACGGTCGGTCAGGGCGCGGACGAGGCCGAGGGCGAGGAGGACGAAGGCCAGTCCCATGGTGGCGAAGGGCAGCGCGGTACGCCACCCGGGTCCGGCCGCGGGCGCGCCGGCGTCCAGCGGGTGCGTCTCGGGTGTCCTGGCACCCAGGACACCGAACCTCCCCGTCCGCACGGACGGTGCGTCCCCGCCGAATTCAGGTGACGGGTCGGCGCTTTCGGTGGGTTCCATACCCGTCCCTCTCACAGCCGGCGATGCCGATGTCACGCGATGGCCCCGATGTCATGCCATCACGGCTGGAATCGCACCACGCAGCCGTGCACGACAGGCGCACCCCTCAACAGTAGGCCGCAGGAGGCTCCCAGGGGCAGCGGTCGGCGGCGGTTGCCCGAATGCGACCCAGCCATCCTCATCAGTACGGTATCCGCCGAACGGGTGAGTTCGGACCGGGCCCCCCACGTCACCCGTCCGATGATCCGACAGGTCACGGCCCTGCGGCTAGCCCTCAACCAGCCGTTCACGACGGCCTCTCGCACCCGGCGTGCGCCCGCCCGTGCGGCCACACGCCTCGCTCCCGCTCGCCGTCACCTCCTTCCCCGGGCCGGCTCGGACGGGTGACCGGCCGTCACTTCCCGCCGGCCGCCACTTCCCGTCGGCCGTCACTTCCCGTCGGCCGTCACTTCCCGACGGGCGTCACTCCCCGCCGCCCGTCACTTCCCGCCGGCCGTCACTCCCCACCGCCCGTCACTCCCCGCCGGGCGCGGCGCCCTCCACCGGAAGGGCGGCTTCGCGCGCCGCGTCCGGGCCCTGCTCCAGCAGCACCTCGAAGCCCGCGTCGTCGAGGATCGCCAGCTTCAGCTGCACGGCCTTGTCGTACTTGGAGCCGGGGTTGTCGCCGACCACGACGAACGAGGTCTTCTTCGACACCGACCCGGTGACCTTCGCGCCGCGGCTCTGCAGAGCCTCCTTGGCGCCGTCCCGGGTGTGGTTCTGCAGCGTGCCGGTGACGACGACGGTCAGGCCCTCCAGCGGGCGCGGACCCTCCTCCTCGCCGGAGCCCTCCTCCTCCATCCGGACGCCGGCCGCCCGCCACTTGCGCAGGATCTCCTGGTGCCAGTCGACCGCGAACCACTCCTTGAGGGAGGCGGCGATGATCGGGCCGACCCCGTCGGTGGCGGCCAGCTCCTCCTCGGTGGCCTGCTCGATCCGCTCGACGGAACGGAACTCGCGGGCCAGCGCCTCGGCGGCGACCGGGCCGACGTGGCGGATCGACAGGCCGTTGATGACGCGGGCCAGCGGGCGGTCCTTGGCGGCCTCGATGTTCGCCAGCATCGCCAGGGTGTTCTTCTTCGGCTCGCCCTTCTGGTTGGCGAAGACCGTGACGATCTTCTCCTCGCCCGTCTTCGGGTCCCGCTTGGGCAGCCCGCTGTCGGGGTCCAGCACGTACGCCTTGATGGGCAGCAGCTGCTCGACCGTCAGGTCGAAGAGGTCGCCCTCGTCGCGCATCGGCGGCTCGGCCGGCTCCAGCGGCCGGGTGAGGGCGGCCGCGGCCACCGCGCCGAAGTTCTCGATGTCCAGGCACTGCCGGCCGCCCAGGTAGAACAGCCGCTCGCGCAGCTGCGCCGGGCAGGTCTGCCCGTTGGGGCAGCGCAGGTCGATGTCGCCCTCCTTCATCGGGCGCAGCGGCGTGCCGCACTCGGGGCACTCGGCGGGCATCACGAACTCCCGCTCGGTGCCGTCGCGCAGGTCCACCACCGGGCCGAGGATCTCGGGGATCACGTCGCCGGCCTTGCGCAGCACGACGGTGTCGCCGATGAGCACGCCCTTGGCCTTGACCACGTCCTGGTTGTGCAGGGTGGCGAACTCGACCTCGGAGCCGGCCACCTTCACCGGCTCCACCTGGGCGTACGGGGTGACCCGCCCGGTGCGGCCGACGCCGACCTTGATATCGATCAGCCTGCTGTTGACCTCCTCCGGCGCGTACTTCCACGCGATGGCCCAGCGCGGGGCGCGGGCGGTGGAGCCGAGCCGGCCCTGGAGCCGGATCTCGTCCAGCTTGACCACGACGCCGTCGATCTCGTGCTCGACGGAGTGCCGGTGCTCGCCGAAGTACGCGATGAACTCCCGGACTTCGTCCAGGCCGGCGACCACCTTGTTGTGTCTGGCGGTGGGCAGGCCCCACTCGTGCAGCAGGTCGTACGCCTGCGACAGGCTCGCGATCTCCAGGCCCTCGCGGGCGCCGATGCCGTGCACCACCATGTGCAGCGGGCGGGTCGCGGTGACCTTGGGGTCCTTCTGGCGCAGCGATCCCGCCGCCGCGTTGCGCGGGTTGGCGAAGGGCTTGTCGCCCGCCTCGACCAGGCGGGCGTTGAGCTCCTCGAACTTCTCCATCGGGAAGAAGACCTCGCCGCGGATCTCCACCAGGGCCGGGATCCGGTCGCCCTTGAGGCGGTCGGGGATCTCGGCGATGGTGCGCACGTTGGGCGTGATGTCCTCGCCGGTGCGGCCGTCGCCGCGGGTGGCGGCCCGGGTCAGGCGCCCGTGCTCGTAGGTGAGGTTGACGGCGAGGCCGTCCACCTTCAGCTCGCACAGGTAGTGGTAGTCGGCGGTGCCGGCGTCCCGCGCCACCCGTTCGGCCCAGGCGGCCAGCTCCTCGTCGTCGAACGCGTTGTCCAGGGACATCATGCGCTCGCGGTGCTCGACGGAGGCGAAATCCGTCTCGTACGCCCCGGCCACCTTCTGGGTGGGCGAGTCGGGCGTGCGCAGCTCCGCGTACTGCTCCTCCAGTGCCTCCAGGGAGCGCAGCAGCTTGTCGAACTCGGCGTCGCTGATGACCGGCTGGTCGCTGACGTAGTACCGGAAGCGGTGCTCCTCGACCTGCTCGGCCAGCAACTGGTGCTGCTCACGCACCTGCGCCGGTACCGTCTCCTGCTGTTCGGCTGCCATGCCGTGTCCTCCCGTGGCCCCGTCGGTCCGTCACTCAGGGTTGTCGGCGAGCGACCTCGCCGCCCTGACGCAGTGGGCCTGAACCGCACGGGCGTAAGCGGGCGAGGCGCCCGCCAGACCGCACGACGGAGTGACCACGACGGACTCGGCGAGAGTCCCCGGGGCCAGCCCCAGCCTGCGCCAAAGCTTCCTGACACCCATGACGCTACCCGCAGGGTCTGACAACGCGACGTCGGTGCCCGGCACCACTCCGGCGAAGAGTTTCAGGCCACCCTCGACGGACTCGCCGATGGCGTCGTCCTCGCGCTCGGTGAGCAGCGAGAAATCGAACGAGACGCCCGCCGCGCCGGCCCGCCGCAGCAGCGCGAACGGCACCTCGGGGGCGCACGAGTGGACGACCACGTCCCCGTCGTGGACCGCGAACAGGTCCCGCAGTGCCCCCTCGACGACCTGCCGGTCCACGGCCCGGTAGGTCCGGTAGCCGCTGGCACTGCGCACCCGCCCGCGCAGGACGGCCGTCAGCGAGGGCTCGTCGAACTGGAGCACGATCTCGGCGCCCGGCACCCGCTTGCGTACGTCGGCCAGGTGCGCCCGCAGTCCCTCGGCGAGGGACCCGGCGAGGTCGCGGCAGGCGCCGGCGTCCTGGAGAACGGCCTCGCCGCCGCGCAGCTCCAGGGCGGCGGCGAGCGTCCACGGGCCGACGGCCTGGACCTTCAGCCGGCCCTCGTAGCCCTGGGTGAACTCCTCCAGGGCGTCGAGGTCCTCCCCGAGCCAGGAGCGGGACCGTTTGGTGTCCCGGCCGGGCCGGTCGCTGACCCGCCAGCCGCTCGGCTCGACGTGCGCGTACAGGTCCACGAGCAGGCCGAGGGAGCGCCCGATCATGTCGGCGCCGGGGCCCCGGGCGGGCAGCTCGGGCAGGTACGCGAAGTCCTCGAAGGTCCCGGTGACCGTCCTGGCCGCCTCGCGGGCGTCGCCGCCCGGCAGGGAGCCGACTCCGGTGGCCGTCATCGGCCCGGCCGGACGGTCAGGTCGTTCACCTCGGCGTCCCGCGGCAGGTCGACGGCCATGACGATGGTCGTGGCCACGGACTCGGGGTCGATCCAGGCCGCGGGATCGTAGTCCTTGCCCTCCTGGGAGTGCACCTTGGCCTGCATGGGCGTGGCGGTGCGGCCCGGGTAGACGGAGGTGACGCGCACGCCGTTGGCCCGCTCCTCGCCGCGCAGGGAGTCGGCGAGGGCCTTGAGCCCGTGCTTGGAGGCGGCGTACGCGCTCCAGTCGGGGTGGGCGTTCAGGCCGGCGCCGGAGTTCACGAAGACGACCTGGCCCTGGGAGGCCCGCAGGGTGGGCAGCAGGAGGCGGGTGATCTCGGCGGGGGCGATCAGGTTCACGTTGAGCTGCTGGTGCCAGGTCTTGGGGCGCAGCTCGGCCACGGGTCCGAGGTCCACGATGCCGGCGACGTGCAGCAGGGAGTCGAGCCGCTCGGGCAGGGCCTGGTGGGAGAAGGCCCAGGAGATCCGGTCGGGGTCGGCGAGGTCGGCGACGAGGGCGCGCGAGCCGGGGTAGCGGGCGGTGAGCTCCTTGCCGCGGGCGGCGTCGCGGGCGAGGAGGATCAGGTCGTCGCCGCGGGCGTGCAGGCGGGCGGCGACGGCGGCGCCGATGCCGGAGCCGGCACCGGTGATGAGATGAGTAGCCATGCGCCCATGCTCGCACCCCGCCGGCCGGCGCCGGGCCCCTGTCCGGGGCGGTGACGGCCGGGGCGGGCAGCGGCCGCCCCGCACCGGGGCACCGCGCCCGTTCAGCCTTGCGCCTTTCGTACCCGGACGGGTACGCAGCCCGGCGCGCAGCGTCAGAGGCCGGCCCCGGCGCGCAGGGCCGCCGCCGTCCTGGCCGGGTCGTAGTCGGCCGGGACGCCCTCGACCAGGACGACCTCGCCCTCCATGTGGCGGGTGCGCAGCGGGATCAGGGCCTGGTAGGCCTCGGAGGCGTACCAGGCGCGGGCGGCGGCGATGCCGGGGAAGCCGATCACCACGACCGTGCCGGGCCAGGGGCCCTCCACCACCTCGACCTGCGCGCCGTGGACGAGGAAGCGGCCGCCGAAGGGGTCCAGGGTGGACTGGATGGTCTCGATGTAGCGGAGGATGTCCTCGTTCATCGTTTCGGGGCGTATGTGGCCGATGGCATAAGCCGTCATGTCTCTTCGCTCCTCGGGGAGTCGGACTCCGTACGAGGACGATCGTGCCGCGCCGCGCCCGTCGGGGCGATTACCCGAGAGGTCATGCCGCGGCGGGCTGGAAGGTACGGCGGTAGGCGATCGGCGAGACGCCGAACGCGGCCCGCATGTGCTGGCGCAGGGAGCCCGCCGAGCCGAAGCCGGCCCGGTGCGCGACGAGGTCGACGGGCAGGTCGGTGGTCTCCAGCAACTGCCGTGCGAGCTCCAGGCGCTGGGCGGTGAGCCACTGGACCGGCGTCATGCCGACCTCGTCGCGGAAGCGCCGGGTGAAGGTGCGCAGGCTCATCCGGGCGTGGTCGGCCAGCTCGGCGAGGGAGAGCGGGGTGTCCAGGCGCTCCAGGGCCCAGGCGCGCGTCGCGGTGGTGGTGGCGACGGTCGGCTCGGGGACGGGGCGGTCGATGTACTGGGCCTGGCCGCCGTCGCGCCACGGCGGTACGACGCAGATCCGCGCGGCCCGGTTGGCGACGGCGGCGCCGTGGTCGCGGCGGATCATGTGCAGGCACAGGTCCACGCCGGCGGCCACGCCCGCCGAGGTCAGGACGTCGCCGTCGTCGACGAAGAGGACCTCCTCGTCGACCTTGACCGTGGGGTAGGTGCGGCGGAACTCCGGGGCCAGGTGCCAGTGGGTGGTGGCGGGCCGGCCGTCGAGCAGTCCGGCCGCGGCCAGCACGTAGGAGCCGGTGCAGATGGACACCAGGCGGGTGCCGGGCCGGATGCCGGCGATGGCGGCGGTGACCTCGGGGGGCAGCGGGCCGCCGCGGCCCAGCTCGGGCATGGCGTGGGTGGGCGGCACGATGACGGTGTCGGCGGCGGCCATGGCCTCGGGGCCGGCCGCGGGCTGCACGGTGAAGCCGGCGTCGGTGAGCACGGGGGCGCCGTCTGCGGTGCAGACGGTGACCTCGTACAGCGGGCGGCCCTCGGCGTCCATGGCGCTGCCGAAGACCCGGGAGGGCATGCCGAGCTCGAAGGGGGGCACGCCGGGGAGGGCGAGCACGGCGATGCGGTGCAGGCGGCCTGCGGGAGGCGCTGCCGGGGCTTCGACCGGGGGCTCGGCCGGGGCTTCGGCGGTGCCGGCCGGTGCGGCGGTGCCGGGCTCGGCGGGGGCTTCGGCGGTGCCGGGTGCGGTGCTGCCGGGCACGGCACGGCCGCCAAGCCCGGCGCCGGGCGCCGCCCCGTCCCGGTCGCCGCCGGATCCCGGTCCCGGTCCCGGTCCCGGTCCCGGTCCCGGTCCCGGTCCTGGTCCCGGTCCCGTCATCCGCATCTCGCTCATGGCCAGATCCTGTCACATAGTGGCCATCCGGCCAACACCACGGGCGGTGGCGCTGCCGGATCGTGGACTGCGTCGCGCCGGGAGACGCCCGGCGCCGAACAGATCGAGACGAGAACGAGGCGGACAGCATGCGTGCGGTGGTCGTGGAGCAGTGGGGCGGACCCGAGACCCTGGTCGAGCGGGAGGTCGAGCGCCCGGAGCCGGGGCTGAACGAGGTCCTGGTCAAGGTGCACGCGGCCGGGGTGAACCCGGTGGACTGGAAGGTCCGGGAGAACGGCGCCCTGATCGAGTGGGGCCCGGTCCCGGTGCTCGGCTGGGACGTGTCCGGCACGGTGGAGGCCGTCGGTCCCGGCGTGACGGTGTTCCGGCCCGGCGACGAGGTCTTCGGGATGCCACTCTTCCCGCGGCAGGCGGGCGGCTACGCCGAGTACGTGGTGGCCCCGGCCCGGCACCTCGCGCCCAAGCCGGAGTCCCTGACCCACGTGGAGGCCGCGGCGCTGCCGCTGGCCGCGCTGACCGCCTGGCAGGCCCTGGTGGACGCGGCCGACGTGCGCCCCGGTGAGCGGGTGCTGGTGCACGCGGCGGCCGGCGGCGTCGGCCACTTCGCCGTGCAGATCGCCAAGGCCCGCGGCGCGTACGTCATCGGCACCGCCAGCGCTGCCAAGCACGACCTGCTGCGGGAGCTGGGCGCCGACGAGGTGGTCGACTACCGCGCGGTGCGCTTCGAGGACGTCGTGTCCGACATCGACGTCGTGCTGGACGGGCTCGGCGGGGAGACCGCCGAGCGATCCCTGGACGTGCTCCGCGCCGGTGGCCGGCTGATCACGCTGCCCGGCCCGGACAGCGTCCCCGCGCCGCGGGACGGGCTGCGGGCGGACTGGGTGCTGGTCGAGCCGGACCACCTGGGCCTGCGCGAGATCGCGGCCCTGGTGGCGCGGGGCGAGCTGAAGCCGCTGGTGGAGACGGTGCTGCCGCTGGCCGAGGCGGCGAAGGCGCACGAGATCGGCGCGCGGGGCCGCACCACGGGCAAGATCGTCCTGACGGTCGCCTGAGAGAGGGGTCGCCCGACGGCGGTCGCCGGACCGGCCGGACCCGCCCGCGCGCTGTGTCCGGTTCGCCCGGCCCGCGCGCCGTGTCCGGTCCGCCCGCCAGCGCCCCCTGTCCGCCCGGCCCGCGAGCC
>NZ_WTFF01000329.1 GCF_019400985.1 Streptomyces bambusae | reverse complement strand
GCCTCCCGGCCCCGAAGGACCTGAAGGACTTTTCAAAGGAACCTCGTCTCCGAAGAGACGGGGTATCAACATATCTGGCGTTGATTTTTGGCACGCTGTTGAGTTCTCAAGGTGCGGACGCTTCCTTCGTTCCCGTTTCCGGGCCCTCCGGGCGCTTCCTTCGTTTCCAACTCTACCACATTCATTTCCGTTCCGTTTCCGGTTTGGATTTGAATCCGGTTGGCCGTTGGAGTGGCCTTTTGCCTTTCGGCGTGTTCACTACGTTAGCGGATTTCCCGGGCGACTCATAATCGAGCCGGCGGCTACTGAATTCGGGCATGCCGAATTGATCCCCGCCAGGGTGATCCGTAGGTAGTGGTTGACCGCTCCGGGACTGCTGACAGCAGTGACCCGTTTCCAGCGGCTCGGGCTACGTTAGGGGTCCGCCATGGGCGAGTCAAGTTGAGCGGCGGCGTGGCGCGTGGGCCCGGTAGGGGCTCACCGTCGGGTCGTGGGTGATCCAGTAGCGGTAGGGATGGTGGGCGCCGTCGCCGCCCACTCCCGTGCGCGGACCGACACTGACCTGGTCGGCCGGGGTGGGGGTGCCTGCCAGGAGGGACAGGGGGGCGGTCGGGCCGGCGCAGAGGTCGGTGCCGTCGAGGGAGCGGTCGATGTCCAGGGCGGCCGCGAGGCGCGCCGGGCCTTTGGCGAGTTCCGCATCCCTTCTGGCCGAGATTCGACGTTTGCGGGCCAGGTCCGCGCCCACGGTGATCTCCCCGGCCCGCACCAGTACGCCGCTCGCATGGCCGGGCGGGCCGCACACCACGTTGAGGCTGAACCACATGCCATAGATGAAGTAGACGTACGCGTGGCCGGGCGGGCCGAACATCGACGCGTTCCGGGCGGTGCGGCCCCGGTAGGCGTGCGAGCCCGGGTCGGCCTCGCCCTCGTACGCCTCGACCTCGGTGATGCGCAGCTCGATCGGGCCGTCCGGAGTCCGGCGGACCAGGGTGCGGCCGAGGAGGTCGGGGGCCACTGCGAGGACCGGGCGGTCGTAGAAGTCGCGGGGCAGGGGCGTACGGTCGGGACGCGCGCTCATCCGGTCGAGCGTAGTGGACGGTGGGCGGCTGCAACCGGGGCCTAAGGTTCCGCGTAAGTAGAGGTAGTCGCACGAGGCTGGGCAGTCCCAGCCCGGCTCAGCCGTCGTACAAGCAGCTGAGTCATCACACAAGGGGAGTACGAGCATGGGGTTCAAGAAGCTGTTCGCGGCCCTCGGCGCCGGTGGGGCTTCGGTGGACACGATCATCACCGAGCCGAACGTGGTGCCGGGCGGGATCGTCCAGGGTGTCGTCCGTATCCAGGGCGGCAACGTCGAGCAGCAGATCGAGGGCCTGAACGTCGGCCTGCAGGCCCGGGTCGAGGTGGAGGGCGGCGACCAGGAGGTCAAGCAGGACATCGTCTTCACCAAGCAGCGGCTCGGCGGTGCCTTCCAGGTGCAGGCGGGTGCGGTGCACGAGGTGCCGTTCCACCTCGAGATCCCGTGGGAGACCCCGGTGACCCACTTCGCGGGCCACCAGCTGCACGGGATGCACATCGGGGTGAGCACCGAGCTGGAGATCGCCCGCGCGATCGACGCCGGCGACCTGGACCCGATCAACGTGCACCCGCTGCCGGCGCAGCAGGCGATCCTGGACGCGTTCGGGCAGCTCGGCTTCCGCTTCCGCAGTGCCGACATGGAGCGCGGCCACATCCGCGGTACGCGGCAGACGCTGCCCTTCTACCAGGAGATCGAGTTCCTGCCGCCGCAGCAGTACCACGGGCTGAACCAGGTCGAGCTGACCTTCGTCGCGGACGGCCGCGAGATGGACGTCGTCCTGGAGATGGACAAGAAGGCGGGGCTCTTCAGCGAGGGCAGCGACACCTACCGCTGCTTCCAGGTCGGGCTCCAGTCGTTCCAGGGGACCGACTGGGCGGGGTACCTGAACCAGTGGATCGCCTCGGTGGGCTCGCAGCGCAACTGGTTCTGAGCAACTGGTTCTGGGTTCCGGTGATCGGCCTGCTCTGCCCGTAGGCTCCGCAAGGACAGCAGTCCGGTCCGACAAGGAGGTCTGGTTGTGGTTGAGCAGGGCAGGGCGCCTCTCCCCCACGCGTTTCATCCGCCGGTGCACGAGTTCACGGTGTCCAGTGACGACATCGAGCACGGCGGGGAGCTGGGTCCCGGGCAGGCCAAGGCCGGCGGGGACGTCTCGCCGCACCTGCGGTGGGAGGGCTTCCCGGAGGGGACGAAGAGCTTCGCGGTGACGTGCTTCGACCCGGACGCGCCGACGGGCAGCGGGTTCTGGCACTGGGTGCTGTTCGACCTGCCGGCGTCGGTCACGGAGCTGCCGGCCGGCGCGGGCAGCGGGAAGTTCGAGGGCCTGCCGGCGGGCGCGGTGCACGTGCGCAACGACTATGGCGACAAGAACTTCGGCGGGGCCGCGCCGCCGGCCGGGGAGCGGCACCGGTACGTGTTCACCGTCTACGCGGTGGACCAGCCGAAGCTGGGACCGGACGCGGACGCCTCTGCCGCCGCCGTCGGATTCCATTTGCGCTTCCACACCCTGGGCCGCGCACACCTCATTGCGGAGTACGAGGTTCCGGCCGCGGGCTGACGTTCGCCCGGCGTTTGCCCGGTCCTGGTCTAAAGGTGACCAGGACCGGGCATTTTTATTGCGTTGTCCCGCGTGGCGCCCGCGTCCAGAGTGGTTCCGGGCCCTGCTGCCAGGGTGGTCGCGGGCCTGCACACGGGAGGTGGGCGAGATGCGGGACACGCTGGTGCTGAACGCGAGCTTCGAGCCGCTGTCGACGGTGACGCTGAACCGGGCTGTGGTGCTGGTGCTCCAGGACAAGGCCGTCGTCGAGGCCTCGCATCCCGAACTCCGTGTGCGCGGTGCCAGCGTGGATCTTCCGATGCCCCGGGTGATCAGGCTCTGCCGGTACGTACGGGTGCCCTTCCGAAGACACGCGCCGTGGTCGAGGAGGGGGGTGCTGGTCCGGGACCAGCACAGGTGCGCGTACTGCGGGCGGCGGGCGACGACCGTGGACCACGTGGTGCCCAAGGCGCAGGGCGGTGGGGACAGCTGGCTGAACACGGTGGCCTCGTGCGCCGAGGACAACCACCGCAAGGCGGACCGGACTCCGGAGGAGGCGGGGATGCCGCTGCTGCGCAAGCCGTTCGTGCCGTCGCCGACGGACGCGATGCTGTTCGGGCTGGGTGCGGGGCAGCGCGCGGCGCTGCCGGAGTGGCTGGCGCCCTCGGCGTAGGGAGCGTGTGACGACGACGGCGCGACGGCCCGTCCCCGGTGCGGGGGCGGGCCGTCGGCGCGTAAGGGGCCGGGGACCGGGTTCGGGGCGCCGGCTCCGGCTCCGGCTGCGGGCCCGCGTACGGCGGCCGCGTACGAGCCTGCGTACGGGCCTGCGTACGGGCCTCAGCGCAGCGTGAGTTGGACGATCGCGACGATGCCGACGACGACGATGACCGCGCGCAGGGCGGCCGGCGGGAGGCGGCGGCCTATCCTGGCGCCGAGCTGGCCGCCGAGCGTGGAGCCGACGGCGATGAGCAGGACGGCCGTCCAGTCGAAGTCGGCGACGAAGAGGAAGACGACGGCCGCGACGCCGTTGACGAGGGCGGCGAGGACGTTCTTGACGGCGTTGACGCGCTGGAGGTCCTCGTTCAGGAAGACGCCCATCAGGCCGACGTAGAGGATGCCCTGTGCGGCGCCGAAGTAGCCGCCGTACGCGCTGGCGAGGAGCATGCCGGCGTGGAGCACCGGTCCTCCGTCGCCGTGGGGGGCGGCGGCGTCGGAGCCGGCCTTCAGCCGCCGCTCGCGCAGGGCCTTGGCGAGCAGGGGCTGGGTGACGACGAGGACCAGGGCGAGGCCGACGAGGACCGGGACGATGGTGTCGAACGAGTCCGACGGCAGTGTGAGCAGCAGGACGGCGCCGGCCAGGCCGCCGACGAGGGTGGTGGCGCCGAGGCGCAGGATGCGCCGGCCCTGGCCCCGGAGCTCCTGGCGGTAGCCGAAGGCTCCGCTGAGGGATCCGGGCACCAGGCCCAGGGTGTTGGACACGTTGGCGGTCACCGGCGGCAGGCCGGTGGCGAGCAGCACCGGGAAGGTGATGAGGGTGCCGGAGCCGACGATGGTGTTGATGGTGCCGGCGCCGATGCCGGCGGCGAAGACCGCGAGTGCTTCCCAGATGGACAAGGCCATCTCCTTCGGATCAGTGAGACGCCTCCCCGCCATGAAGGTCGAGGGGCCTCACCGATCATGCAGGAGGTCCGTCGGCCTCAGTCGATCGGGGGCTGCTCGCGGCGCTCTGCGGCGGGCGGCTCCTGGCGCTGCTGGCCGATCGAACCGCCGCTCATCGGGCCGAAGTTGCCGATGGCGCCGGACAGGCCCTTGAGGGCGTCGCCGATCTCGCTGGGCACGATCCAGAGCTTGTTGGCGTCGCCCTCGGCGATCTTCGGGAGCATCTGGAGGTACTGGTAGGAGAGCAGCTTCTGGTCCGGGTCGCCGGCGTGGATGGACTCGAAGACCGTGCGGATGGCCTGTGCCTCGCCCTCGGCGCGCAGTGCGGCGGCCTTGGCGTCACCTTCGGCGCGCAGGATGGAGGACTGCTTCTCGCCTTCGGCGCGCAGGATCTCCGACTGGCGGACACCTTCGGCCTGGAGGATGGCGGCGCGCTTGTCGCGGTCGGCGCGCATCTGCTTCTCCATCGAGTCCTGGATGGAGGTCGGCGGCTCGATGGCCTTGAGCTCGACGCGGTTGACGCGGATGCCCCACTTGCCGGTGGCCTCGTCGAGGACGCCGCGCAGGGCCGCGTTGATCTCCTCGCGGGAGGTGAGGGTGCGCTCCAGGTCCATGCCGCCGATGATGTTGCGGAGGGTGGTGACGGTGAGCTGCTCGATGGCCTGGATGTAGCTGGCGACCTCGTACGTCGCGGCGCGGGCGTCGGTCACCTGGTAGTAGATGACGGTGTCGATGTTGACGACCAGGTTGTCCTGGGTGATGACCGGCTGCGGCGGGAAGGGGACGACCTGTTCGCGGAGGTCGATCCGGTTGCGGATGGAGTCGATGAACGGGACGACGATGTTGAGGCCCGCGTTGAGGGTGCGGGTGTAGCGGCCGAACCGCTCGACGATGGCGGCGCTGGCCTGAGGGATCACCTGGATCGTCTTGACCAGTGCGATGAAGACCAGGACCACCAGGATGATCAGGACGATGATGATCGGTTGCATGCGTTCCCCGTGCCCTTCCGGCTGCTGTCCGTGCTGCCCCGCTCATCGGAAGTCTCGCAGACCCCGGGGCCGCGAGTCGGCTGTTTACCCTGCCTGACGACTGTATGACGTCATGTCATCCGTCCTGGCCGGGGCGTCACATGACGACGGCGGTCGTCACGTCACATGACGACCGCGGTCGCCCCGTCGATCTCGACGACGTCGACCTGCTGGCCGGGTTCGAAGCTGGTGCCGGCGTCGAGGGCGCGGGCGGACCAGATCTCGCCCGCGAGCTTGATTCGGCCGCCGCTGCCGTCGACCCGCTCCAGGACGACGGCGGTCCGGCCTCTCAACGCGTCGATGCCGGTGCGGTGTTGGGGCCGCTGGTCGCGGTGGCGGTTGGCGATCGGCCGGACCACGGCGATGAGTGCGACCGAGACGACCGTGAAGACGAGGACCTGGGCGACCACTCCCCCGCCGAGGGCCGCCGTGACGGCGGCCGCGACCGCGCCGACGGCGAACATGCCGAACTCCGGCATGGCGGTGAGGACGAGGGGAATGCCCAGTCCGACCGCGCCGATGAGCCACCACACCCATGCGTCGATGTCCACGTGGTCATGGTAGGTCCGGCGGCGGCGGTCCGGACAGGGTGCGGTGCGGGGTCAGCGCAGGGGCAGGCCCTGGGCGGTCCAGCGGTCGTTGTCGTTGCGGGCGACGACGAGCGGGAGACCGAAGCAGACGGAGAGGTTGCGGGAGGTCAGTTCGAGGTCGATGGGGCCGGCGGTGACGACCTTGCCCTGGCGGATCATCAGGACGTGGGTGAAGCCGGGGGCGATCTCCTCGACGTGGTGGGTGACCATGGCCATGGAGGGGGCGAGCGGGTCGCTGGCCAGGCGGCCGAGACGGCGTACGAGGTCCTCGCGGCCGCCGAGGTCGAGGCCGGCGGCGGGCTCGTCGAGGAGCAGCAGCTCGGGGTCGGTCATCAGGGCGCGGGCGATCAGGGTGCGCTTGCGCTCGCCCTCGGAGAGCGTGCCGAACTTCCGGTCGAGGAGGTCGGTCATGCCGAGGCGGTCGAGGAAGGCGCGGGCGCGCTGCTCGTCGACCTCCTCGTACTCCTCCTGCCAGGTGGCGGTCATGCCGTAGGCGGCGGTGAGGACGGTCTCCAGGACGGTCTGCCGCTTGGGGAGCTTGTCGGCCATGGCGATGCCGGCCACGCCGATGCGGGGGCGCAGCTCGAAGACGTCGGTGCCGGGCTTGCCCAGGGTGCTGCCGAGGATGGTGGCGGTGCCCTTGGTGGGGAACAGGTAGCTGGAGGCGACGTTGAGCAGGGTGGTCTTGCCGGCGCCGTTGGGGCCGAGGATGACCCAGCGCTCCCCTTCCTTGACCGACCAGGAGGCCTGGTCCACCAGTGCCCGGCCCTCGCGGACCACGGATACGTCCACCAGCTCCAGAACATCGCTCATGAGCGTGTTGTCACCCCTTGCAGTCACGGTTCTCTGTGCGCCTGTGGACGCAGCCCCAGGCAAACCTACGCCACTCGGCGCGCGGTCCGGGGCCGGGGCCCGGCCCGGGCGGGCTGCGTAGGGTGGGGGAATGCTTGTCGAACCACGTTCAGGGCGCTTGGCCGCCTGGGGGAACGCTCTGCTCGCCGGTCTCGTCTCGCCCGACGAGGCCGCGCTGTCGATCGTGGGCGAGGACGCGGTGCACCGGGTGGCGGGGCTGCCGGGCGAACCGGGTCCGGTGGGTCTGACGCTGGCGCTGGGCCGACTGCGGGCGCTGGGCGCGACGGGGCTGCGGGTCGCGCTGCCGGCGCCGGGGCATCCGCTGGGGCTGAGCGGTCCGCCGGAGTTCAACGCGCGGGCGTTGGACGCGGAGGAGGCGGTGGTCTGCGTGGGTGCCGCGCTGGGGCTGGTGCCGGAGGTGGCGGAGGCCGGGCCGGCGGGTGACGTCCACGTCTCGGTGGTGTGGCACTGCCTGCCGGTACGGGAGGCGCCGCCGGCCGACGTACCGTCGCTCGGCGAGGCGGAGCGGGAGCTGGCGGAGGCGCTGCGGGAGGCGACGACCGTGCTGACGCGGCTGGACGTGGCGGCGTCGGGGCCGGTGGCGGAGGCGGCGCTGTCCGCGTACCGGGCCCGGGCGGAGGCGGGCCGCGAGGTCCTGGCGCCGGGGTACCCGCCGCGGGCGGTCCGGGTGCTGGAGCTGGCGCAGCGGGTCGGCCTGATGGTGTCCCTGGCGTACGAGCGGGGCCACGGCGGCGCGGTGTCCGCGTCGGAGATCGGGGCGCGGGCGCAGGCGCTGCGCCCGGTGGAGCGGGTGGCCCGCCGGGCCCAGGTGGCGGCGTACAACGCGGCGGTCGAGGAACGGGACCGCCGCCGCGACCGCGACTGAACCGTGCGGGGGGCTCTGCGGGAGCCCGGGCGCCACGGGGAACCGGGCTGCCGCCCGGGCCCGGGCATGCCGTGCGTGGCGGAGCACTGCCCGGCCCCGCGTCCGAGGCCGTCGTAGCGGCTCCGGGCACCCGTTCGCACCGGCACGCGCGGATCCGCGCTTACGGGCGCCGAGGGATCGGCGCCTGTGTCGGCTGTATCGGCGCCCGGCGGCGTATCAGGCCGACCGCACCGGCGGCGCATCGCCGACGGTGCGACGCCGGCGGTGCGTGCAGGCCGGGGGCCGGGGGGGCGGGGTCCGGGGGGGGGGGGG
>NZ_WTFF01000328.1 GCF_019400985.1 Streptomyces bambusae | reverse complement strand
CGCCTGGGCGGTGGCGGCGGCCTTGTCCAGGGCGCCCCGGGCGGCCGGCTGCACGGACAGGGCCCCGGTCACGGCGCAGGCGTCGAAGCGGGGGTCGGTCAGCGCGAGGCGCAGCGCGTGCACGTGGCCCACGAAGCCGCTGTCGACGACGGCCACCCGCTGGCCGGCGGGTACGGAGGCCAGGACCGCGGCGGTGTCGGCGGGGCCGGCGGCGGGCCGGACGTCGAAGCCGAGTGAGCGCAGGTCGCCTTCGAGCGGTGATCCGGGGACCGGCTGGCCGGTGAGGATGACGGTCGGCAGACGGACTCACTCCTTGGAACGGGCGCCCCGTGGGGGCGGGCGGCACGTCGGCAGAGGCTATCGGATGAATGGAAGCGGGGGTTCACCACCCGTTTACGGCCCGATAAGCCGATGACGCCGAGATGACGTGAGGTGACTCCGAGCGAAGGCAGCTCGGGGGCGATCATCATCGGTGATCGTAGACACGTTCGACAAACGCCCTGCTGCCAGGGTGCCGGTACCGATCACCGCCCGCGTCACTCCCGCGTCCCTCCCGCGTCACCTCCCGTGTCACCGCCTGTGCGCAGCGTGGTGCACGCCGGTGCGCCCCCGAGCCATAGCATGCGCACGCGGGCGGACATGCCTAGATCGCCGAAGTGGGGACAAGCCGCTTTTGTACGGCAGACTGAAGGCCGTAGTCCGAAGCGAAGGATGGTTATGCCGACCACACCAGCCACCGCCGCGAACAGCGCGCCCAACGGCACCGGAACTCAGGAACCGATCATGCTCGAACTGGTCGACGAGTCCGGCAACACGATCGGCACCGCGGAGAAGCTCTCCGCTCATCAGGCCCCCGGGCAGCTGCACCGGGCCTTCTCGGTGTTCCTCTTCGACGAGCAGGGCCGGCTGCTGATCCAGCAGCGTGCGCTGGGCAAGTACCACTCCCCCGGTGTCTGGTCGAACACCTGCTGCGGGCACCCGTACCCCGGGGAGTCCCCCTTCGCCGCCGCTGCCCGGCGCACCTACGAGGAGCTGGGGCTGTCCCCGTCGCTCCTCGCCGAGGCCGGGACCGTCCGCTACAACCACCCGGACCCGGATTCGGGTCTGGTCGAGCAGGAGTACAACCACCTGTTCGTGGGACTCGCGCAGGCCCGGCTGCGGCCCGATCCGGCGGAGATCGGGGACACGGCGTTCGTGACGGCGGAGGAGCTGGCCAAGCTGCACGACGAGGTTCCCTTCTCGGCGTGGTTCATGACCGTGCTGGACGCGGCCCGGCCGGCGATCCGGGAACTGACCGGCGAGGGCACGGGCTGGTAGGCCGGCTCGGCCGGGCGGTGGGCCGCCCCGTTCGGCGACGCGGCCCGATCGTTTCTGCCGCCTCCGCTTCGGCCGCCTCCGTTTCGGCCGGCTCCGTTTCGGCCGGCTCGGCCGAGGCGGTCAGTTCGGGTGGGCCAGTGGCAGGGCCGCCCAGATCACCTTGCCGCCGGTGGAGGTGTGTTCCACGTCGCACACCCCGCCGGCCTCCCGGGTGATCTCACGAACGAGCAGCAGGCCCCGGCCGCCGGTCTGGCCGAAGTCCGCCTCCAGCGCCTTCGGGCGGTACGGGTGGTCGTCCTCGACGGCCACCCGTACCCAGTCCCGGCCGATCGCGACCTCCACGGCCACCTGCGGCGAGAGCAGGGCCGCGTGCCGCACCGAGTTGGTGACCAGCTCGGAGACGATCAGCAGCAGGGCGTGGACGAGGTCCGGGTGGGCCGGTACGCCTTGCCGGGCCAGCAGCTCGCGCACGGCCCGGCGGGCCTGCGGAACGGATTCTTCTGTCGCGGGTGCGGTGAACCGCCACGCTCCCTCGTACGCCGAGGGGGCGACGGGGGCGACCGGGGCACCCGGCCCGCGGCCCTGCACGGGTGGGGTACTCCCGCTGACGTCCATCTTCCGGCCCCCGTCTTCACGCTCGATCGTCTCCACGTGTCAAGGGTGGGGAAGCTGCTGGTCCGGACCGGCCGGCTGACCATAAGTCAGCGCCTATCGGACGCCTTTTGACCGGTGGCGTATGACAGGGTCAGTTGTTGGACCGTTCCTGATCCTCCGGGGTCTCCGAGGTGGTGTCCCGCGCGCCCGCGTCCGGGCCGCCGGCCGTCCCCAGGATGCGGCGGGCGCCCGTGCCGAGGGCGATGAGGCTCAGCCCGTCGAAGAGCAGCGCGAGCGAGACGAACGTACCGATCACGTACAGGCTGTTGCCCGGCCACTCGGCGAGGATCAGGATGCCCAGCAGCACGCCGAAGGCGCCCTGGACGAGGGCCAGCCCGAAGTGCGGCCCGCGCACCACCACGGAGCCGGCCAGCCGGAACACGCCGCCGGTGAGGAACAGCAGGGCGGCGAACATCGTCAGCGCCTCGGCGCCGGCCTCCGGGCGGCGCAGGACCACGAACCCGGCGGCGATGTTGACGGCGGCCACGATCACGGCGAGCCAGAAGTAGTTCGTCCTCCGCGACTGGATCGCGTGCACCAGGCCCACCACACCGCCGATCAGCAGCAGCCAGCCGAACAGGAACATCGTGGTCAGGGTCGCGAACCCGGTGTAGACCAGGCCGACCAGGCCCGCCAGGACGAGGATCACGCCGAGCAGCACCAGCAGCGCGTAGCTGCGGCCCAGCTTGCGGTGCTCCTTGCTCCGCGCCTGCGGCTTCGGCTCGGCCCCGTCGGCACGGGCTCGGTCCTCAGCGCCCATGAGCGCGCCTCCTCCCAGCGCCCCCGAGCAGTTCCTTTGATCATAGGATTCGCGGCATGGAAGCGCAGCTGATGCACTCCGTCACCGACGGCGTGGCCACGATCGTCATCTCCCACCCGGCCAAGCGCAACGCGATGACCGCCGCGATGTGGCGGGACCTGCCCGGGCTGCTGGCCGGCCTGGCGGCCGACCCGGAGGTCCGGGTGCTGGTGCTGACCGGGGCCGGGGCGACGTTCTGCGCCGGCGCCGACATCTCCTCGCTGACCGGGGACGAGGACCCGCAGCGTCTGGCGGTGGCGGCGGAGGAGGCGCTGGCCGCGTTCCCGAAGCCGGTCCTGGCGGCGATCCGCGGGTACTGCGTGGGCGGCGGCAGCCAGCTCGCCGCGGCGTGCGACCTGCGCTTCGCGGAGGAGGGCGCCTCGTTCGGGGTGACCCCGGCGAAGCTGGGCATCGTCTACGCGGCCTCCTCGACCCGGCGGCTGGCGGCACTGGTCGGCCCGGCCGCGGCCAAGCACCTGCTGTTCTCGGCGGACCTGATCGACGCGGAGCGGGCGCTGCGGGTGGGGCTGGTGGACGAGCTGCTGCCGGCCGGCGAACTGGACAAGCGGGTGGCAGAGTTCGCCCGGACCCTGGTCTCGCGCTCCCAGCTGACCCAGGCGGCGGCGAAGGAGTTCGTGGGCGGGCGGACGGACCGGGACGCGTACTGGGCGGAGCAGGCACGCGGAAGCGGCGACACGGCGGAGGGCGTCGCCGCGTTCCTGGAGCGGCGCGCTCCGCGCTTCGAATGGACAGTGCCGGGGGCCTAGCCTAGGCATGGCCCACACCCGCTTCGGCTGCTACACCCACAACCGCGAGCCGTTGACCCGTATCCGCAATGCCTTCAGGGGCCTGGTCTTCCGCTGAAGAAGCTGCGTCCTGACAGATGGGCGAAGCCCGATTCTCCGCCCTGCCGGCGCGTCCATCGAGATCGTGGAGCTCGATGGTCGCTGACAAGGGCTGGGAACTACAGTCCTTCGACGGCCGGTGTGGGGGTCGCCGTAGTAACGGCCGCAATAACAACGGATATCGCTGACCTGGAACGATGCAGTCGGTAGCTGTGTCACCCGCCAGTGGCGTTCACGGCTTCGTGGCGGCGGTCTTCTTCGGCTGACGCGGCATGGTCTTGTCCTTGTCGAGGTGTCCGTACACCGTTGACCTCGGCACGCCGAACAGGTCGGCGATCGCTGGACGATCCTCTCGCGGGCATCGTAGAGCTGCTGGGCGAGCGCGGCCTGGTCCGCGGTGAGCTTGGGCCGGCGCCCGCCGACCCGGCCGCGGGCCCGTGATGCGGAAGCGAGCCCGTCGTTGGTGTTCGCCACGATCAGCTCGCGCTGGAGCTCGGCGAGCACGGACAGCATCCCGAACATCGCCCGGCCCTCCATCGTGGAGGTGTCAATCCCCTGCTCGATGACGTGCAGCCCGATGCCGTGCTCGCGCAGCTCGGCGCCGAGGGTCACCAGGTGCAGCACGAAGCGGGAGAGCCGGTCGAGCCGGGTGACTTTCAGCGTGTCGCCCTCGCGCAGCAGCTGCATGACGAGGTCGAGCTTCGGGCGGGATGCCTTCGCGCCGCTCGCGGTGTCGACGTGGATGTTGTCGCGGTCGACGCCGGCCCGCAGCAAGGCGAGTGTCGGCAGACGGTCGTTTGCCGACACTGCGTTTCCATCCACCACACTCTCGGTCCGATCGTGCGGGTCCGCAGTCCGTTCGGCCGAGCCTGCCTGGCAGGGCGCCACAACCCACCGAAGGATGCTGCCCAGGGCCCACCAGATGACAGGCGGACCCAGCCCGAGAGCGGCCGTACCCGGACCGAGAGCAGCAGCCCAGGCGGGAGATGCAATGTACGCCAGACCAGAGAGCCATGAGCGTCCGCCGGACGGGTGGGCGAGCCGGAGTCCGAGGTCGCAGAACCGACGGGGATGGCGGGCCGGGATCCTGAGCACCAAGTGGCTCCGCTGGTCCCGGGCCCGGAAGCGGGGGCTCGTGCTATGCCTGTGCCTGATCATGGGCGCCGTCGGCTCCGGCACAACGTCGATGGCCGCCACCAAGCCGTCGGTCCAGCAATGCGACGAGGTACCGACCGGCGTCGCCGTCAGCAATCACTTTCTGAGGTTCAGGGTGCCGCCCGGCCTCATGCCGGACCCCCAGTTCGACCGCCGCCCGGCACGGATCCAGGTGCAACGCGTCCGGCCGGTGTACGAGAACGGCGCATGCCCAGGGGTGCCCAACAGGGCCGCGGTACTGGTCCACGGCCGCACCCAGACCGGACCGGCGACGTTCGACCTGCGACACCCCTCCCCTGACGGCGGCGAGCTCAGTGTGCAGAAGGCGCTCGCGCAGGCGGGAATCGACAGCTTCGCCCCGAGCCTGATCGGCTACGGCCGCTCGACGCACTTCGAGAACGGCCTGGACGATCCCGGAAACGCGAGCCTCAGGCCCTACGAGGCGGACGGCACCTGCGCGCACCCCGAGGGATGCGATCGCACACACGTCGCGATCGCCTTCCCCCTCGACCAGCAGGGGACGCACCTCCTGACGAATCCGCTCGGCGGGCAGCGGCGCCCGCATTCGAGCAACGTCCGCTTCGCCCGCGTCGACACCTTCGTACGCGACATCCGCCAGGTCATCGACGACGCCATCACGCGCGCCAGGCCCACGGACGGCAAGGTCACCCTGATCGGCTACTCGGCCGGTGGGCAGCACGTCGCGCGCACCCTGTACGCGGCCAACCCGAACCCGCTCCTCCCCGGAAGCTCCGGCTACATCGCCAAGGTCAACCGTGCCGTGTTCCTGTCGAGCTTCTTCGGCGGACCGACCGAGGAGACACCTCCGCCGGGCGGCTTCGCGACTTTCCCGCTGCACGTCTTCAGCTCCGTGACCGGAACCTGGCGCATGACCTCGCCTGCGCGCGAAGCCGCCTGCACCGGCCACGTCGTGCCCGGCAGCCAGGAGCGGTTCCGCTCGCAGCTGCTGGAGGAGGAGACCGTGGGGCGCGAGTGGGGAGGCAGTGACCCCGGCAACCCGACCGGCCTCGTCCGCTCGCCGGTGTTTTCCAGTTACGGCTGGAACACCACCGTCGCGGGACAGCTGACCACACCCACGCTGGTCATCCACGGCGTCGAGGACACGCTCACTCCCTTCGCCAATGCGTCCGCCATCTACGGCGCCCTCCCGGCATCGTTGACGAACAAGGTGCTGCTGGAGGTCCAGTGCGCAAGCCACGCCCTCCTGCACGAAGGCTGCTCCGGCCCGCGCTGCACCCCGGCATCCGGCACGCCCTACGGCGGGCGCCCCGGCGAACCCTGGGCCGGCCCCCACTCCACCCTCAAGGCGTCACTGATCGAGTGGATCAAGAACGGCACCTTCAACGGCGCCGCGAACGGACAGTTCACCGTCGACGCGAGTGGGGTGGCGAGCTCCGGCACGTAGAGCAGAAGGGCGCCAGGACCTTGAGCTCTGCCGGGCCGCCTCACACGCTCCGGCACACCACGTGCAGTATGCCGTCCACCAGTATTCGGTGGTTGGCCCTGGCACCCGACTCGGCCATCGTTTCAGGGCTGGTCCGGTCGGTGGGGGCCGCAGCGGCTGGTAACCGGCCGGGTCGAGCTTGGCGAGCTCGGCGTCGACCTCGACGTTGATCGTGCCGAAGAAGTTCACGTTCTCGCTGTGGGCCGGGGAGATGTGCGCCAGCAGTTCGTCGTCAACGGCGCGGCCCTCGGCCCGCATCTGCGCGATGGCCAGCCCGTAATACTCCGTCGTCCAGGTCACCACCGAGTTGGTCAGCAGCGTCAGGCACCACCACGCCTGCTCGGTCTGCGCGGCAGGTGACGGTGGCGGATCGCGCCTTCGTGCGCGTACAGCAGGTACGTCGACAGGCCGCGGCCGGCGAAGTACTTCTTCATCGCCCGCGCGGTCGTCGACTGAACAGGGCACGAAGTCCGTCGGCGCACCGTCGGGGACCTTCCGGGCCCCGTCCGCGTTCAGCTTCTTCAGGACCGTCACGGCCTCCATGAGAGTCTCGGCGCCCGTACCGCCGGTGAACTCGACGGCCTTCAGCACGTCCGGGGTGAACTGGCGCAGGTAGGAGTAGGAGTTGTCGAGCATCGCCAGATGACCGTTGTCGCGCGGCAGCCTGCCGGTCGCTTGGGCGAGCGCGGCCCGCAACCTGTCCATGCCGATGGTGTTCCGCAGGAGCCCGCCGACCATCTCGTCCTCGATCCCGATGTCGACCAGGGCGAGCCGCTGAAAGCGGACATGATCCCGGTCTCACCGACAGTCTTCGCCGCCGGCTTCGGCCTCGGCGGGGACTACACGCCCGTGGTCTTCTCCACCCTGACCAACGGCACTCCGTGCGTCTACGTCGGCATGCGCGCCGCGCCCAAGACCGCCTGACCCGCTCGGGCTCCGCGCCCGGGAGCGGCCCCGGGCGCGTGGCCCGGGGCCGACCGCCCCTACTCCAGGATGAAGCGGGACTTGGCGCGCCATTCCGCCACGATTTCGGCCGGGGCCTTCTGCGGTGAGCCGGCGTCGTACGGGGGCTGGGGGTCGTACTCGGTCAGCAGCTGCACCGACTGTGCCAGGCCGTCGCCGCCGATCCGGCCGAGCAGGGCCAGGCCCATGTCGATGCCGGAGGACACCCCGGCGGCGATGACGTACTTCCCGTCGAAGACGACCCGCTCGCCGGTGGGCTGCGCGCCGTACTTCGGGAGCTGGTCGAGGGCGAGCCAGTGCGAGGTGGCCCGGCGTCCGCGCAGCAGGCCTGCGGCGGCGAGGAGCAGGGAGCCTGTGCAGACGGAGGTGGTCCAGGTACTGGTCGCGTCGGCGGTACGCAGCCAGTCGAGGAGGACCTCGTTCTCCATCTGGTCGGACTGCCCGGGCCCGCCGGGCACCAGCACGATGTCGGGGCGCGGGACGTCGGCGAGCGCCTTGTCGGCGACGAGCGCGAGCGAGCCGGTGTCGTTGCGTACGGGGCCGGGCCGCTCGGCGACGAAGACGACCTCGGAGTCGGGGAGCCGGCCGAGGGTCTCGTAGGGCCCTACGGCGTCGAGGGCGGTGAAGCGGTCGTACAGCACGATGGCGATCTGCATGTTTCCTCCTGAAGGGGTGGACGGTCCAACGATTCGATCGGCCGAGCCATGTCGGCGCGGTGCGGCATGCGAGGCCGGGCCGCGGCCCGGCGTCCAGGCCCGGCAGGGCGGGCCCGGGCGAAGCCCGTGGCGCCCGAGGCCGGGCGCGGCGCGCCGGC
>NZ_WTFF01000327.1 GCF_019400985.1 Streptomyces bambusae | reverse complement strand
GGCGTCGGCGGTGCCGGTTCCGTGGGGCGCGATGGCGGGGGGCGCGAGGGCGGGGGGCGCGAGGGCGGGGGGCGCGAGGGCGGGGGCCGCGGCGGCGGGCAGGCTCGGGTGCAGGGGGGAGGGCCCGGGGTCGGACATCCGTGTCTCCTTGGTGAGGTGGTGGGACCGTCCCGGGTCCCGGGCGTTCCCGGCCGGCCCGGAAGGGTCCGGGCCGGCCGGAACCGCCGGGCGCGGGCGGCCCTGGCCGTGGGCCCTTGAGCGACGCCTCAGTCGCGCCGGCGGGCGATCTGTACGTTCTCCAGCACGCCGAGCGCGTCGGGCACCAGGACGGCGGCGGAGTAGTAGGTCGTGACCAGGTAGGAGATGATCGACTTCTCGTCGATGCCCATGAACCGCACCGACAGGCCCGGCTGGTACTCCTCCGGCAGACCGGTCTGGTGCAGGCCGATGACGCCCTGGTTCTCCTCGCCGGTGCGCATGGCGATGATGGAGCTGGTGTTCTCCTTGCTGATGGGGATCTTGTTGCACGGGAGGATCGGGACGCCGCGCCAGGCCGGTACGGACTGGCCGCCCAGGTCGACGTGGTCCGGGTAGAGCCCGCGGGCGTTGAACTCGCGGCCGATCGCCGCGATCGTCTTCGGGTGGGCGAGGATGAGCTTGGTGCCGCGGCGGCGGCAGAGCAGCTCGTCCAGGTCGTCGGGGGTGGGCGGGCCGGAGTGGGTCTGGATCCGCTGCTTGAAGTCGGCGTTGTGGAGGAGGCCGAACTCGCGGTTGTTGATCAGCTCGTGCTCCTGGCGCTCGCGCAGCGCCTCGATGGTGAGCCTGAGCTGCTCCTCCGTCTGGTTCATCGGCCCGTTGTAGAGGTCGGCGACCCTCGTGTGGACGCGCAGCACCGTCTGCGCGAGGGAGAGCTCGTACTCGCGCGGGTTGAGCTCGTAGTCCACGAAGGTGCCGGGCAGGTCCGGCTCGCCGGTGTGGCCGGCCGACATCGCGATCTCGGCCTCGCCGTGGCGGTTCTGCCGCTGCTGCGGCAGCGCGGTGAACCGGTCGATGTGGGTGCGCAGGCTCGGCGCCGAGGCCAGGACGGCGTCGAAGTCGGAGCGGGAGAGGGTGAGCAGGGTGCCGGCGGTCTCGGCGGTGGCGGTGTAGTCCCAGGTGCCCTGACCGTCGAGCAGGGCCTGCTCGCCGAACCGGTCGCCGTCGGCGAGGACGGAGACGGCGACCTCGTCGCCGTACTTGCCCTCGCCGGTCTGGCTGACGCGGCCGTGGGCGATCAGGTGGATGCCGACGGCGGGGGTGCCGCGCTCCACCAGGACCTCGCCGGCGCGGAAGTCGCGCTGGACGCACCGGCCGGCGATGGCGTTCAGGACCTCCATGTCGTCGAAGCCGCGCAGCAGGGCGAGTTCGTTGAGCTCGCGGGGGATGACCCGGACCGTGGCCCCGTCCTGGATGAACTCGATCCGGCCGTCTCCGACCGTGTAGGTCAGGCGGCGGTTCACCCGGTAGGCGCCGCCCTTGGTCTCGACCCAGGGGAGGGTCTTGAGCAGCCAGCGGGAGGTGATCTCCTGCATCTGCGGGGCGGACTTGGTGGTGGTGGCGAGGTTGCGGGCAGCGGCCGTGCCCAGGCTGGTCAGCGGCGGGGGATCCAGTTGCGTCTCGGGGCTGCTGTCAACGGTCATCGACGGGCTCTCCTTCGGCAGGGGGTGGTGACCGGCGTAGCTGCGCACGTCACCGGTGAAAGAGGAAGAAATGGGGGCGTATATCCGGGAATCCGACCGAATCCCCGGGAACAGTAACGGCCTGCCACGCCCGTTACACCCTCCGACGCCACCGGAGTCCCCCGATGCGGTGATCTTGCTCGGTCCGACGTTTACGGACCGGCGGCGATTCGGCCGCCGGGCGGCCTGAACACGGCGCTGCGGGCTGCGGTCGCGAGGGCGCGACAGGGCCGCGCGGGGCGCACCGTGTCCGCGGGGGGCGCATCGCGAAGACGCCGCCGCCCCCCTTCCCTCCGCGCCGCACCGGACCTAATCTGACGCCTCGTCAGGCAATCGGCAACAGCAGTCGGACGAGCAGTCGGACAGCAATCGGACAGTCAGGCAACAGTCCCGCCGCCCGGGAGGCGAACGCGCATGCTGCTGCAAGGGAAGACCGTCATCGTCTCCGGGGTCGGCGCCGGCCTCGGCCACCAGGTCGCCGCCGCCGTCGTCCGCGACGGCGGGAACGCCGTCCTCGGGGCCCGCACCGAGGCGAATCTGGCCAAGACCGCCGCCGAGATCGACCCCGACGGCAGCCACACCGCCCACCGGCCCGCTGACATCCGCGACGAGACCCAGTGCCAGGCCCTCGCGGCCCTCGCCGTCGAGCGGTTCGGGCGGATCGACGCCGTCGTGCACGTCGCCGCCTGGGACTCGTACTTCGGCGGGCTCCAGGACGCCGACTTCGGGACCTGGCAGCAGATCCTCGACGTGAACCTCCTGGGCACGCTGCGCATGACCCGGGCCTGCGTTCCGGCGCTGAAGGAGCGCGGCGGCTCCGTGGTCATCATCGGCACCCAGTCCTCCGTCGCCGCGCCGAACGAGGTGCAGCAGGCCGCCTACGCCGCCTCCAAGGGGGCACTGACCTCCGCCATGTACTCCATGGCCCGCGAGCTCGGCCCGCACCGGATCCGGGTCAACACCGTGCTGCCCGGCTGGATGTGGGGCCCGCCCGTGCAGGCCTTCGTCACCTTCACCGCGCACAGCGAGAACGTCTCCGAGGAGGAGGTCACGGCCCGGCTCACCGGGCGGATGGCGCTGCCGGAGCTCGCCACCGACGGGGACGTCGCCGACGCCGTCGCCTTCCTCGCCTCCGACCGCGCACGGGCGATAACCGGCCAGTCCTTGCTGGTCAACGCCGGTGAGCTGATGCGATGACCGGCCCTGCACCGCGCCTCGCACCCTGCCCCGCACCGTGCCCCGCACCGTGCCCCGCGCCCCGGGTGGCGGATCGCGCCGCGCCCCGATCAACGGATCGTATGCTCGCCCCATGACCTCTCCGGGCAACGCCGCTGCCGCCGCCTCCGCACCGACCGCCAACGCCATGCGCCGCGCGCTCAAGCGCGCCCGCGACGGCGTGGCCCTCGACGTTGCCGAGGCCGCCGTGCTGCTCCGGGCGCGCGGCGCGGACCTGGAGGACCTGGCTGCCTCCGCCGCCCGGGTACGGGACGCGGGCCTGGCGGCGGCCGGCCGGCCCGGGGTGATCACGTACTCGAAGAGCGTCTTCATCCCGCTGACCCGGCTGTGCCGGGACAAGTGCCACTACTGCACCTTCGCCACCGTCCCCGGCAAACTGCGCCGCGCCGGCCACGGGATGTACCTGTCCCCGGACGAGGTGCTCGACATCGCCCGCCGGGGCGCCGAGGCGGGCTGCAAGGAGGCCCTGATCACCCTCGGCGACAAGCCGGAGGACCGCTGGCCCGAGGCCCGCGAGTGGCTCGACGCCCACGGCTACGACGACACGCTGGCCTACGTGCGCGCCATGTCGATCCGGATCCTGGAGGAGACCGGGCTGCTCCCCCACCTCAACCCGGGCGTCATGTCCTGGGCGGACTTCCAGCGGCTCAAGCCGGTCGCACCGTCCATGGGGATGATGCTGGAGACGACGGCCGAGCGGCTGTGGTCGCAGCCGGGCCAGCCGCACCACGGCTCCCCGGACAAGGAGCCGGCCGTGCGGCTGCGCGTCCTGGAGGACGCCGGACGCTCCTCCGTCCCCTTCACCTCCGGACTGCTCATCGGCATCGGCGAGACCTACGAGGAGCGGGCCGAGTCCCTCTTCGCGCTGCGCCGCGTCTCCCGCGCGTACCACGGCATCCAGGAGCTGATCATCCAGAACTTCCGCGCCAAGCCGGACACGGCGATGCGCGGGATGCCCGACGCCGAGCTGGACGAGCTCGTCGCGACGGTCGCCGTGGCCCGGCACATCCTGGGCCCGGCCGCCTGCCTCCAGGCGCCGCCGAACCTGGTGGACGGGGAGTACGTCCGGCTGATCGGCGCCGGCATCGACGACTGGGGCGGGGTCTCCCCGCTCACGATCGACCACGTCAACCCCGAGCGGCCGTGGCCGCAGATCGAGCGGCTGGCCGAGCAGTCCGCCGCCGCCGGGTTCCGCTTGCGCGAACGGCTGTGCGTGTACCCGGAGTTCGTACAGCGGGGCGAGCCGTGGCTGGACCCGCGCCTGCTGCCGCACGTACGGGCGCTCGCCGACCCCGAGACCGGTCTGGCGAACCCGGACGCCGAGGTGAAGGGGCTGCCCTGGCAGGAGCCCGACGAGGCGTTCGCCGAGAGCGGCCGCACCGACCTGCACCGCACCATCGACACCGAGGGCCGTACCGGGGACCGCCGCGAGGACTTCGACCACGTCTACGGCGACTGGGAGGCCCTGCGCGAGGCCGCCGCCCCCGGTATGGCGCCGGAGCGGATCGACACGGACGTACGGGCCGCGCTGGCGGTGGCCGCCGACGACCCGACGAGGCTCACCGACGCCGAGGCGCTGGCGCTGCTGCACGCCGACGGGCCGGCGCTGGACGCGCTCTGCCGGATCGCCGACGACGTGCGCAGGTCGGTGGTCGGGGACGAGGTCACGTACATCGTCACCCGCAACATCAACTTCACCAACGTCTGTTACACCGGCTGCCGGTTCTGCGCCTTCGCCCAGCGGCGCACCGACGCCGACGCGTACACCCTCTCCCTGGAGCAGGTCGCCGACCGGGCCGCCCAGGCCTGGGACGTGGGCGCGGTCGAGGTGTGCATGCAGGGCGGCATCCACCCCGACCTGCCGGGCACGGCGTACTTCGACATCGCGCGGGCGGTCAAGGAGCGGGTGCCGGGCATGCACGTGCACGCCTTCTCGCCGATGGAGGTCGTCAACGGGGCGACCCGGACCGGGATGTCCGTACGGGACTGGCTGACCGCGGCCAAGGAGGCCGGGCTGGACTCCATCCCGGGCACGGCCGCGGAGATCCTCGACGACGAGGTGCGCTGGGTGCTCACCAAGGGCAAACTGCCGGCCGCCGACTGGATCGAGGTCGTCACCACCGCCCACGAGCTGGGCATCCGGTCCTCCTCGACCATGATGTACGGGCACGTGGACCAGCCGCGGCACTGGCTGGGGCACTTCCGGACGCTGGCGCGGATCCAGCAGACCGCGGTGTCCAACGGCGTGGCGGGGTTCACGGAGTTCGTGACCCTGCCCTTCATCCACACCAACGCCCCCGTCTACCTGGCGGGCATCGCCCGGCCGGGACCCACGGTCCGCGACAACCGCGCGGTCACGGCGATGGCCCGGCTGCTGCTCCACCCGCACATCCCGAACATCCAGACCAGCTGGGTCAAGCTGGGTGCGCAGGGCGCGGCCGAGATGCTGCGGTCCGGGGCGAACGACCTGGGCGGGACGCTGATGGAGGAGACGATCTCGCGGATGGCGGGCTCGTCGTACGGCTCGTACAAGTCGGTCCAGGACCTGGTGGCCGTCGCGGAGGCCGCAGGCCGGCCGGCGAGGCCGCGCACGACGCTGTACGGGGAGGTCCCGGCGGAACGCCAGGCGGCCGCCCGCGCCTCGGACGGCCACCTGCCGGAACTGCTGCCGCTGGTGGATCCTGGTCGGTAGGTCCGGGTCGGCGGACCTGGGCCGGTGGACCTGGGCCGGTGGACCTGGGCCGGTGGACCTGGGTCGGCGGAACCGGTCAGCGGGGGTGGATCAGTGGAACTGGCCGGGCTGGTAGTCGCCGGCCGGCTGCCGGGTAATGACGTTCAGCCGGTTGAAGGCGTTCATCAGGGCGATCAGGGACACCAGGGCGACGAGCTGCTCCTGGTCGTAGTGCTGCGCGGCCCTCTCCCAGACCTCGTCCGGGACCCCGCCGGCCCCGTCCGCGATGCGGGTGCCCTGTTCGGTCAGCTCCAGTGCGGCGCGCTCGGCCTCGGTGAAGACCGTGGCGTCCCGCCAGACGGCGACGAGGTTCAGGCGCACCGAGGTCTCGCCGGCCGCGGCGGCCTCCTTGGTGTGCATGTCGATGCACCCGCTGCACCCGTTGATCTGGCTGGCGCGGATCGCCACCAGTTCCTGCGTCGCGGCCGGGAGCGGCGAGTCCTTGAGCGACTTGCCGGCCGCGATGACGTGCTTCATGAGCGGGCCTGCGGTCATGAAGTCGGACATGCTCAGTCGGGCGTCCATGGTGGGCTCCTCTGCCGTCGGGGCGATCTCGCGTGGGTTCGATCTCGCGTCGCTTCGATCGCGTCGGTTCGATCTCGCTACACCCACGGGACGAGACGGCCCGGGCGGCCGTGACACCGCCCGGACGTGACGCCCGTCACGCGCCGGCCCGGGCGGCCAGGCCATGGAGGAAGCGCACGTACGGCGACCAGCGGGCCGGGCGGGCCACCGTGCCTGTGCAGGCGCGCTCGGCACGGTCCAGCGCGTCCTCCAGGCAGGCGTCGTGCAGGGGCCGCCAGGCCAGCGGCCAGGTGATCCGGGACAGTCCGCTCGTCGTCATCGTGAGCGTGTGCTGCAGCAGGGTGCGGTCCGCGGCGACGGGCAGGACGGCGACCTCGTGGAAGCCGTGGAAACCGCGCGGCCTGGTGAACCCGAAGCGGACCCACTGCCCGGGCGCGTACCCGGTCACGGTGTAGCGCACCGGCCCGTGCCCGCCGACCGCGCCGGGCCCGAGCGGACGGTCGAACTCCATGTGCGACCAGTCCTCGCCGGGCCACAGCAGGTCGCCGTCCCCGCTGGCCAGGGTGTCGACGAGGGCTCCCACCCGGCCCTCGTCGGCGGCGATCAGGCGCTCGTGCACGTTGTGGACGCCCATGCGTCCTCCCCTCGCTCGACTGTTTTAGAGAGAGGCCTCTAATACAGGGAGGGTAGCTTCTCATCCATGGCGCGACCACCCCGTTTCGACACCGGCCAACTCCTCGACGCCGCCGTCCGCCTCGCCGCCGACGGCGGACCGGCCGCCGTGACCATGGCGGCGGTCGCCCAGGCCGTCGGCGCGCCCAGCGGCTCCGTCTACCACCGCTTCGCCGGCCGTACGGCACTGCTCGCCGAGGTGTGGCTGCGCACGACGGAGCACTTCCAGGAGGGCTGCACCGCCGCCCTCGGCAGCGACCCCGACCCGGTCCGGGCGGCCTGCGCGACGGCCCGGTACGTCGTGGCGTGGAGCCGCGCGCACCCGGAGGAGGCCGCCGTACTGCTCTACGGCGCGCGGGACTTCGGGCGCGCGGAGTGGTCGGCGGAACACACGGCCCGGGCCGAGAGCGGCAACACCCGCCTGTTCGCCGCCGTCGCCGCCCTCGCCGAGGCCCTCGGCGCCACCGACGACCCCGCCCGCGAACGCCTCACCCTGGCCCTGGTCGACCTGCCGATGTCCCTGGTCCGCCGCCACGTACGGGGCGGGCGCCCGCTGCCGCCGTACGCCGAGGACCTGACGGAACAGTGCACGGCGGCGCTGCTGCGGGACATGCACGCGGTCTAGAGCCGTGACCGCACCAGCCGGTCAGCGGCTGTCGGGATTCCGGCCGTTCTGCGCTCGGTTACGGGCCGCTCGACGCGGACCTTCCGGATTCGAACGATCCTGTCCACTACAGTGCGCGCCAAGGCGCGATCGGGGGGAACAAGCCATGGATACGAGCACGGACCGCAGCAGTACGGGCGCGATCGCGGGCGGGATCGCGGGCATGGACGGGGGCGCGGGCGGGGGCGCGGGCGGGCCGGAGCCGGCCCTGATGCCCGCGCCGGTCGCCGCGCCTGCCCCAGCCATCCCGGTCCCCCCGGTCCTCCCAGCCACCCCGGTCGCCCCGGTCGCCCCTGCCGCCCCGGCTGCCCAGATCGCCCCGGTCACCGCGACTGTCCCAACCGCCGCGGCCATCCCGGTCGCCCCAGCCATCCCGGTTGCCCCGGTCGCCGCGGCCACCCCGGTCCCCCCGCTCCTCCCAGCCACCCCGGTCGCCCCGGTCGCCGCGACTGTCCCAACCGCCGCGGCCATCCCGGT
>NZ_WTFF01000326.1 GCF_019400985.1 Streptomyces bambusae | reverse complement strand
GAGGTAGACGGCTCCGCCGATGCCGGCCGCGCCGGGCCCGGCGGGCGGGGCCGCGGCCGCCGCCTTCGCGCCGGCGGGTATCGCCTCGGGTGCCACTCCGACGAGGCCGAGGGTGAGCGTGGCGCCGGGGCGGACGGTCCGCTCGGTGCTGTACGGGCCTCCGGCGGTGCCCGTCAGGCCCCGGCCCTCGCGGGCCCGAGCGGTGGGGTAGGCGGCCTTGTCCTCGAAGGTGTCGTGCACGCCGACGACGACGGCGTTGAGCACGCCCTTGCCGGGGTCCTGTTCGTAGGCGAGCCGGAAGATGATGCCCGCGGCGAGGAACGACACGGCCATCGGCAGGAAGAGCACCAGCTTGAAGGCGGTGGCCCAGCGCACCTTCTCGGTGAGGACGGCGAGCACCAGCCCGAGTCCGGTCAGCAGGGTCGGGGCGACGACGACCCAGATGGCGCTGTTGCGGACGGCCTTGAGGGTGGCCGGGTCGCGGATGATCTCCGCGTAGTTCCCGGCGCCGACGAAGCGGGTGCCGCTGGCGTCGAAGAGGCTGCGGCCGAAGGAGAAGACGACCGGGTAGACGACCAGGGCGCCGAGCAGCAGCAGGGCGGGGAGGACGAAGGCGACCGCGAGGAGTCGTTTCCTTCTGAGGGCCCGGCGCCGCGGGTCCACCGCGGCGCGGGCGGTCAGCATGTCGGACATGGGACGGCGGCCTCAGTTCCCGTAGGCCTTGGCGGCCTCGGCCTCGAGCTTGGCGGCCGTACCTTGCGGGTCGGAGGGGTCGCGCAGGAAGTCCTGGAGGAGCTTCCACTCCCCCGCGCCCTTGGTGCCGCCGAACGCGGCGGGCGCCTGGTCCGACATGTCGAAGCGGACCGAGTCGCCGGCCGCGACGAGCGAGGCGGCGGTGCCGCGGGTGGTGTCGTCGCCGTACGCGGCGAGGTCGACCTTGGAGTTCGGGGACAGGAAGCCGCCGGCGCCGGCCCAGATCGCGGCGGCCTCGGGGCCGGCCAGGAATTCGAGCAGCTTCATGCCGGCCTTGTTGTTCTTGCCCTGCTTGAGGACGACGGCCGCGTCGCCGCCGCTGACGACCGGCGCCTTGCCGCCGTCGACGGCGGGGAACGGGAAGAACTTGGCGTCCTTGCCGAGCTGCTTGCCGAACTGGTCCTTGGCGACGCCGCCGACGAAGTCGCCCTCGTAGACCATGCCCGCCTTGGGCTGGGGGCCGAAGACCTGCTCGACGGAGGAGGGGAAGTCAGTCTGGAGGGCGCTCTGGGCGCCGCCGGCGACGAGCTGCTTGTCCTTGAACAGCTCACCGAGGGTGGTCAGCGCCTTGACGACGCTGTCGTCGGTCCACTTGATCGTGTGCTGGGCGAGCTGGTCGTACTTCTCCGGTCCGGCCTGGGAGAGGTAGATGTTCTCGAACCAGTCGGTGAGGGTCCAGCCGTCCTCGCCGGCTACGGCGAAGGCCGGGCGGCCGGAGTCGGCAAGGGTGCGGCCGGCCTTGAGGAGGTCGGCGTAGCTCTTGGGCTCGCTGACGCCGGCCTGGGCGAAGGCGTCGGGGGCGTACCAGACGGTGGACTTGTGGGCCGCCTTGAAGTAGAGGCCGTAGTACGTTCCGTCGACGGTGCCGTAGTTCTTCCACACCGGGGCGAGGGTGGAGCCGGCGGTCTTGGCGGCCTCGTCGGAGAGGGGCTGGAGCCAGCCCTCCTTGGCGAACTGCTTCAGGACGCCGACCTGGGGGATCATCACCACGTCGGGGGCGTTGCCGCCCTCGATCTTGCTTCCGACGAAGGTGGAGACGTTGTCCCCGGAGGGCACGAAGACCGTCTTGGCTCCGGTCTTCGCGGTGAAGGCGTCCAGGACCTTCTTGAAGTTCTTCTGCTCGCTGCCGGTCCAGACGCCGGCCACGGTCACGGTCTGGCCGGTGAGTTCACCGCCGCCGGAGGCGGGTCCGGCGGGGCCGCCGCCGCAGGCGGTGGCGCCGAGGGCGAGGACGAGGGCCGCCGAGGTGGCGGTCCCGATCCGTCGGGGCGTGGTGCTGGGTCGTCGCATGAGGAGCTCCGTTTCGAAGAGGCGGGTGAGGGGCGGGTGAGGAGCGTGGAGAGGGGTGCGGTTGGGGGCGGGCAGTGATGCCTGCGGGGCTCAAGGGGCCGGGAACTCCCCCGTCCACCAGGCCGCGGTCGCCGCGGGGAGCACCCCGTCGGGGCAGGGGCCGCTGGCGAGGAGCGGGGTCCCGGCGACCGGGGCGGGCACCGGCTCCGTACCGAAGTTGACGGCGCAGACGAGCCCGTCGCCGCGGACGATGGCCAGCACCTGCGGGGCCGTGTCCAGCCAGCGCAGGGTGCCGTCGCCGAGCTGCGGGAGGCTGCGCCGCAGCTGGAGGCCGTCGCGGTAGAGGTGCCAGAACGAGCGGGTGTCGGCCAGAGCGCGGTCGGTGGTGTGCTCGGCGAACCAGGCGGGCTGCGGCAGCCACGGCTTGATGTCGGCCGAGGCCGAGCTGAAGCCGAACGGGGAGGCGTGCCCGGACCAGGGCAGCGGGATGCGGCAGCCGTCCCGGATGTGCTTGCGGCTGCCGGTGCGGTGGAAGATCGGGTCGGTGAGGACCTCGTCGGGCAGGTCGAGGACCTCGGGGAGGCCGAGCTCCTCGCCCTGGTAGACGTACGCCGCGCCGGGCAGGGCGAGCATCAGCAGGGCGGCGGCGCGGGCCCGGGCGGCGCCGAGTCCGCTGCCTTCCACGCCGGGCTCGCCGGCGTAGCGGGTGACGGTGCGGACCTGGTCGTGGTTGTTGAGGACCCAGGTGACGGTGGAACCGGTGCCGGCGATGTCGCGTACCGCCTCGGTGATGGTCCGGCGGAAGGCGCCGGCGTCCCAGGGCGCGCTGAGCAGGTCGAAGAAGAACGCCTGGTGCAGCTCGTCGTGGCGGACGTAGTCGGCGTGCTCGCGGGCGGTCGGCACGGACACCTCGCCGACCAGCAGCCGCTCGTGTCCGTCGCGGGCGGTGTACTCCTCGCAGACCGAGCGCCAGCGGCGCCATACGCCGTGGACCTCGGGCTGGTTCCAGGCGAGCTGGTTGACGGCGTCGCGGGCCCGCTCGTCGGCGCCGGGGTCGTCCGAGTCGGGCAGCTCGGGGTGCTTGTACAGGCCGGCGGCGACGTCGATGCGGAAGCCGTCGACTCCGCGGTCCAGCCAGAACCGCAGCACCTGCTCGAACTCGTCGCCGACGGCCGGGTCGCGCCAGTTCAGGTCGGGCTGCTCGGGCGTGAACAGGTGCAGGTACCACTCGCCGGGAGTGCCGTCGGGCTCCGCGACCCGGCTCCAGGCGGGACCGCCGAACATGGCGCGCCAGTTGTTGGGCGGCTGCGTGCCGTCCGGGCCGCGGCCGGGCGCGAAGTGGAAGCGGGAGCGCTCGGCGCTGCCGGGCCCGGCGGCGAGGGCGGCGCGGAACCACGGGTGCTCGCTGGAGCAGTGGTTGGGGACGATGTCGAGCAGCAGCTTGAGGCCGAGGCGGTGGGCGTCGGCGACCAGCCGGTCGAACTCGGCGAGGTCGCCGTAGACGGGGTCGACGCCGCGGTAGTCGGCGACGTCGTAGCCGTGGTCGTGCTGCGGCGAGGGGTAGAAGGGGCTGAGCCAGATGCCGTCGACACCGAGCTTCCTGAGGTAGGGAAGCCCGGCCCGGACGCCGGCCAGGTCGCCGATGCCGTCCCCGGTGCTGTCGAGGAAGCTGCGGACGTAGACCTGGTAGATCACCGCGTCGCGCCACCAGGAGTCACGTGCGGCGGTGCTGCGGGAGGGGAGGCCGGTGTCGGCCGGAAGGGTGCTGAGCATCTCGCGTCGACCTGTTTCTGCTGAATGCGAGAGCGCCCTGATCAGGTGCGCTGTTATGCATGCATGTTAAGTAGCAGCGACCGAAAGGTGTCAACGATGTGTCCAGAAGTAGCGCAAAGCTGGGGTGGTTTGTACCGAATGATCCGCGTGCACGACGAAGGGCATCTACTTAACATGTAAGTAGATGCCCTTCGGGGGGACTTCTGAGGGGACCTTCGAGGAGGTGGAGGACGGAGTGCGCTCAGCCCTTGCGGGAGAGGGCCCCGAGCTCGCGCGCGAGCCGCGCCGCGGACTGCTCGGGCGCCTGGCGCTGCGCCATCAGGTCCTGCGCCACGGCCTGCACGACGATGCTCACCTGGTCGTAGCGGGGACTCTTGGGCCGCGGCACCGCCGCCAGCACGCTCCGCCGGAGCGTGGGCAGGTACGGGTACGCGCGGACCAGCTCGGGATCCTCGTACAGCGCGGCGCGCACGGGTGGCAGCGAGCCCTGGGTGAGGACCTTGCGCTGGACCGGTTCACTGGTGAGGTAGGAGATCAGGTCGGCTGCCGTCGCCGGATGCCGGGCATGGCTGCTGACGGCGAGGTTGGAGCCGCCGAGCACGCTGGTGCCGGGCCCGTCGGGGCCGGGCAGCGGTACGGCGCCGAACCTGCCGGCGATCTTCGAGCCGTCGGCGCTCGCGTCCGCGTACACGTACGGCCAGTTCCGCAGGAAGAGCAGCCGGCCGTCCTGGAACGCCTGCCGGGACTCCTCCTCCTTCCAGCCGAGTGCCTCGCGGGGGATCCAGCCGTCACGCACGCCGTCCGCGAGGAACCGCAGTCCGGCGCGCGCCGCGTCGGAGTCCACGGCCACGCGCGCGCCGTCGTCGCGCAGGATCGATCCGCCCGCCGAGTGCACGGCCTCGGTGACGTTGACCGTGAGCCCCTCGTAGGGCAGGAACTGGCCGGCGTAGCCGTCCAGGCCGTGCCCCGGGGCGATCGTGCGGGCCTGGCGGGCCAGTTCGGCCCAGGTCCGCGGCGGCTGCTCGCCCTCCTGGTCCAGGATGTCCTTGCGGTAGTAGAGCAGGCCCGCGTTCGTGACGTACGGGACCGCGTACAGCCGGCCGTCGAAGGTCGCGGTGTCGACGACCGGCGGCAGGAAGGTGTCCAACGGGAAGCGCTCGCGCCGCAGCGGCGAGATCCATCCGGCCGCGGCGAACTCCGAGGTCCAGGCGACGTCGATGTTCAGCACGTCGAAGCGGTGGCCGCCCGAGCGCAGTTCGCTGATCATCTGGGCCCGGGTCTCGTCGGCCGAGTCGGGCAGTTCGACGAGCGTCACGCGCTCGTCAGGATGGCCCTCGTTCCAGTCGGCCAGCAGCGGGGACAGGTAGCCGGTCAGGTCGCCCGCCGTCGCGAGCGTCAGGGGGCCACGGGCCCCGTCCGCGCCTGCGTCCGCGCCCGCGTCGGCGCGGACGCCGAAGCCGGCGTACCCCGCCACCACCACCGCCGCGACCAGGAGAGCCCTACCCGCGGCACGCATCCACCGCATGGGTTCCTCCCGGTGCACGATCCGGCTGCGCTGCCGAACATTGCGGCCTATATATACCTGTTAGGCATGCGCGATACTAGACGCCCAGGCAGGCGGGGTGGGCGGCGGTGCCGACCGGCCCGTTGCCCGGTGAACGGTTGACCACGGAGCGAGAAGGAGGGGGAGCGAGTGCGTCTGGCGCTCCTGGCACTCCTCGCGCGCGGCCCGGCCCATGGCTACGAGCTGAAGCAGGACCTTGAGAAGCTCCTGGGCGCCGCGTACCCTCAGCCGAACGTCGGCCAGATCTACGTCACGCTCGGACGGCTCGAGAAGAGCGGTCTGATCGAGGGCGAGGACGTCGAGCAGTCGGGCCGGCCCAACAAGCGGACGTACCGGCTGACGGACGCAGGGCGCGAGGCCGTGCAGGCCTGGTTCGAGGACACCGCCGAGGAGCCCCGGGTACGGGACGAGTTCTTCATGAAGCTCGCGCTCGCGCCGGAATCGGGGATGGCCGACCCGATCGCGCTGATCAACAAGCAGCGGCGGCAGTACCTGAACACCATGCGGGACCTGTCGAAGCTGGCCGCGGCCGAGGACCGCGACAACAAGATCTCCCACCTGCTGATCGAGGGCGCCATGCTGCACCTGCAGGCCGACCTCGACTGGCTGGAACGCTGCCAGGAGGAGCTGGAATGAGCGACGCCGCCACCGCCGCTCCGGACGTGCCCATAGTCCGGGCCGAGGGCCTGGCCAAGACGCACCACGGCGAGGGTGCGCCGGTCCACGCGGTGCGCGGGGTGGACCTGACGGTCCGGCCGGGCGAGTTCGTCGCCGTGACCGGGCCGTCCGGAGCCGGGAAGTCCACGCTGCTGCACCTGATCGGCGGCCTCCAGCGGCCGGACGCGGGGAAGCTGTGGATCGGCGGCGAGCGGGTCGACGCCTACCGCGAGGCCCGCTGGGCGGTGCTGAGGCGCCGCAGCATCGGCGTCGTCTTCCAGTTCTTCAACCTGGTCTCCAACCTCACCGTCGCCGACAACGTCGAACTGCCCGCCCTGCTCGCCGGCGCCTCCCCCAGGGCCGCCCGCGCATCCCGCGCCGAGCTCCTCGCCGAACTCGGCCTGGAGGGCCGCGAGCGGGCCATGCCGGGCGAGCTGTCGGGCGGCGAACAGCAGCGGGTCGCCCTCGCCCGGGCCCTGGTCAACCACCCCGCCCTGCTCCTCGCCGACGAGCCGGCCGGCAGCCTCGACAGCAAGGGCACCCGCGAGGTGCTGCGGCTGCTGTCCCGGTTCCACCAGCGCGGCCAGACGATCGTGATGGTGACGCACGACGCCCGGATGGCGAGCGCCGCCGACCGCGTCATCAGCTTCTTCGACGGGCGGATCGCCGACGACGCCCGGCTCGGGGCCGACGACACCCGGCCCGGCGACGGCGGCACCCGGCCCGGGGCCGGCGACGGCCGCCGGGGCCGGCGCGGCGGAGTGTCCCGCGTCCTCGATCTGAAGGACTGACCGTGCGGGCCACCCTGCGCTGGGCGCACGCCGACTTCCGCGCACACCGCGGCGAAGCCCTCTTCGTCGTCCTGGCCAGCGCCGGGATCATCGCCTCCCTGCTGCTGGCCGGCGCACTGTTCAGCTACGCCGCGAACCCCTGGCAGCGGAGCTTCAACCAGTCCCGGGGTGCGCACGTCTGGCTGCACACCCGCCCCGGCGCGGATGTGGACGCCCTGTCCGGCCTGGACGGGGTCGCCTCCGTCTCGGGGCCGTTCCGCACGGCGGCGGCGACCGTCGAGTCACGCGGTGCCCGGGCCTCGGTCACGCTGCGCGCCGCCGAGGCGACGCCGCCGCAGACCGGTCGGCCGCTCGTCACGGCGGGCAGCTGGCTGACCGTGCCGGACGGCGGTACCGACCGGGACGGCGCGGTCGTGCTGGAGGCCTCGGTCGCCCGCGCGCTGTGGGCCGGGCCGGGCGACACCGTACGGATCACCGGGCCGGACGGCGCCCCGCGCATCCTGCGGGTGAGCGGCGTGGCCGAGGCAGCCGAGCCCCGCTACCGGCCGGGCGGCGCACCGGGCATCGGCTGGGTCCTCTCCCCCGCCCTCGACGCGATGGCCCAGGGGCAGCCCCTCGGGCGGAGCGTGGGGCTGCGCCTGCAGGATCCCGGCGACACCGACTTCGTCGTCCAGCGTGCCGTGACCGTCCTCGGTGCGGACCGGGTGGCCCAGGTGACCAAATGGCAGCAGGCGCGGGCCGAGGCCGGCGGCGACGACCAGCTCCTCGGCCAGGTCTTCGCCGTCTTCGGACTGGGCGCGCTGCTCGCGGCGGCGCTCGCCGCGTCCGGGGCGATCGCCGCGCGGGTCCGCGGGCAGCTGCGGGACATCGCCGTCCTCAAGGCCGTCGGCTTCACCCCCGGCCAGGTGACCCGGGGCTTCCTCGTCCAGCACCTGGCCTTCGCCCTGCTCGGCGTGACCCTCGGCACCGCGGCGATCGCGCTGCTGGGCGCCCGGATACCGGGGCGGATCGGGGACGCGGCCGAGATGTGGCAGGGCCTGCCCGGCCACACCGCCCTGATGATCGGCATCCCCTGCGGCGCCGTGCTGCTGATCGCCGCGGCCACCGGGATCTCGGCCTGGCGGGCCGGGCGGGGGGCGCCCCGTGCCTTTTACAAAACCGGCGACGGCGGCGGACCTATGGGGGGTGTGGCGGGGGGGCGTGGTGGTGGCACACGCGAACGACACCTGTTGTCGCAGGCG
>NZ_WTFF01000325.1 GCF_019400985.1 Streptomyces bambusae | reverse complement strand
GGCCGGAAGGCCGGAAGGCCGGAAGGCCGGAAGGCCGGAAGGCCGGAAGGCCGGAAGGCCGGAAGGCCGGAAGGCCGGAAGGCCGGAAGGCCGGAAGGCCGGAAGGCCGGAAGGCCGGAAGGCCGGACGAACATGACGAACCGAGGAACGGAAGACGGGAGCCCACGATGAGCTCGAACGCCATACAGCAGCAGCAGGAGGGGGAGGGGGCGGCGGGGACGGCGACGGCGCCGCCCGGCGGCTGTCCGGCCCCGCCGAGCGCCGTACTGGACGGTCCGGTCAGCCACGCCGTCAGCCGCGTCGCGCGGCTGCACCGGATCGCCGCCGGCCGCGTGCTGCGGGACCTCGGCCTGCACCCGGGCCAGGAGTTCCTGATGATGCACCTGTGGGACAACGGGCCGGTCCGCCAGTCGGAACTGATCAAGACCGTCGGGCTGGACCCCTCCACCGTGACCAAGATGCTCCAGCGCCTGGAGCAGGCGGGCCACGTCCGCCGCTGCCAGGACCCGGCCGACCGCCGGGCCTCCCTGGTCGAGGCCACGGAAGCCAGCTGCGGGCTGCTCCACCAGGTGCGGGAGGCCTGGGGCGAACTGGAACGGCAGACCCTGGCGGAACTGGACGCGCCGGAGGGCGCGGAGCTCCTGCGACTGCTCCTGAAGGTGGAACACGCCCTGTGCGCACAGGCCGCAGCCGACCCCGAGTGCCGAGCCGGGGGCGCGACCTCTGCTGCCCCCTGCTGACCCCGGCTGGGGGGCGCGGACTGAGGCGACTTCTGAGGCCCGACCGCGGGTGGGGAGCACTGCCAGGGCCCCGGCACGGACGGGGACCACTCCCCCGGCCGGCACGGACAGGGACCGCTCCCGGGGCTGCGCTGACGGGGACGACTGCCGAGGCCGACGCGGACAGGGACCACTCCCGAGGCCGACGCGGACGGGGAAGACTCCCGGGGCCGGCACAGGCAGGGACCACTCCCGAGCCCGGCGCAGACAGGGATGACTGCCGAGGCCCGGCCGCGGGCGGGGAGCACTGCCGGGGACCCGGCACAGACGGGGACCACTCCCGAGCCAGGCACGGACAGGGACGACCGCCGAGGCCCGACGCGGGCAGGGAGCGCTACCGTCCCCCGGCATGGACGGGGACCGCTGCCGAGGCCCTGCACGGACGGGGAGCACTGCGGGGGCCGGCACCGACGGGGACCACTCCCGGGCCCGGCACGGGCAGGGAGCACTGCCGGGGCCCGCACGGACAGGGACGACCTCCGAGGCCCGACGTGGGCAGGGAGCGCTGCCGTCCCCCGGCACCGACGGGGACCACTCCCAGGGCCGGCATGGACGAGAACCACGCCCGAGGTCGGCACAGCCAGGGACGATTGCCGACGCCTGGCGCAGACGGGGGCTACTGCCGCGAACCGTGTGGCGGGAACCGCTCAGGGCGACCGGGCAGGTGTGGGCATCGCCCAGATTCGCGGCTGGGCATCAGCCGGCCGTGGCAGGTCGGCGTCAGTCGGCTGTGCAGGTCGGCGCCTGGCAGCCGTGCGGGGTGGGCGTCAGCCGGCCCTGCAGGGTGGGGCTCAGTCGGCCGTGCACGTGGGGCTCGGTCGCCCCGCGCGGGTGGGGCTCGGTCGGCCGCTCGGGGCGGTGTCAGTCGGCCGTGCGTAGGCGGTCGGTGAGGGCGGCGAAGGTGGGCCACGGTTGCTGTGGCGGGCGGGGGTCCCAGGTCTTCTGGGCCAGCGCCGCCAGCGGCCGGGCGATGCCCGCCGCGACCTGGGCCTGCGTCTGGGCGCCTGCCAGGTCGCACCACACCGCGAGCCGGCCGCCGAGGATCTGGCCGGCGTACTGCGCGGGCACCGCGGTGGTGCCGCGCAGGACGAGCGGGGTCCACTGCTCGTAGATCCGCCGACCGGTGGGGTAGGTGAACTGGTTCGGCTCGCCCAGCACGTAGTACAGGTACTCGTCGTTGAGGTTGACCACCCGACGGCCCTCCCGCAGGTACCCGAGCGGCGGACGCGCGCCGATCTCCTTGCCCGTCCAGTACTCCACCTGGATGTCCTTCGCGGCCGTGGCCACGCCGCCGGCGAAGAAGCCGTCGTTCCACGCCTTCGGCTGCCGGCCCGCCGCCCGCACGACGGCCGCACGGTCGTTCAGCCAGCCCGTGGCCAGGTCCGCCACCCGCGCCCCGGCACCGTACCGCTGCTGCGCCGCCCGCGCGAGCTGCGGGAACGATGCCTGCGGGTCCTTCACCACCAGCGCCTGGTACTCGTCGGCGCCCAGGTGCCAGGGGCTGCCCGGGAACAGCGGCAGGTACTCGCGCAGCAGGTCGTCCACGAGCCGCGCCGAAGCCGGGTCGGAGATGTCCACCGCGCCCTTCACGGCCCGCCCCTGTACGTCGCGGAGCTGGAGCTCGGGGTGGGCGCGCAGGACGGCGCCGAGGTGCCCGGGCGAGTCGATCTCCGGTACGACCTTGATGTGCAGGCTCTCGGCGAGCGCCACGATCCGGCGCACCTCGGCCTTCGTCAGGTGCGGGGTGGAGACGATCTCGGGGTGGCTGTCGGAGGCGATCCGGAAGGCCTGGTCGTCGGAGAAGTGCAGGCCGAGCTGGTTGAGCTTCAGGTCGCCCATCTCGCGCAGCCGGTCCTCGATCCAGTCCGGGGTGAAGTGCTTGCGGGCGATGTCGAGATGGAGGCCGCGCTGGGGCTTGTCCGGCCGGTCCCTGACGGTGCCCTCGCCGATGGCCCCGGCGTCGCGTACGGCCTGCTTGAGGGTGCGGGTGCCGTAGAAGACCCCCGCCTGGTCGGGGCCGGTGATCCGGACGATGCCGTCGCGGACGGTCAGGGTGTAGGACTCGGGCGGACCGGATCCGGCGGCGCCGAGGGCGAGTTCGACGTCCCCGGACCGCGGGGCGGTGGCCGCGGTGCCGTCGGCCCGCGCGTAGCCGAGGCCCAGCTCGCGCGAGAGCAGCCGGCCCTCGTCCTCCAGGGCGTCGGTACTGCCCTGCGCGACGACGACCCGGGCGCCGTCCGCCGGCTTCCAGCCCGGCCCGCGGCCCGGCTCGAAGGCGCGCACCGCGGGGACGGTGCGGGGCGCGGTGGACAGCGCGTACGTGGGGGTCGGGGTGGGCGTCGGGGTGGGTGTCGGCGCCGCAGTGGCGGCGTCGGCGGTCGGGACGGGGACGACAGTGCCCGGGACACCCCGCGGACGGCCGTCCTGCGGGGTGCCCGTACAGCTCGTGAGGCCGAACGACAGCACCGCGACGACGACGGCCGAAGCGGTGCTGCGGGCCCTGCTGGATATGTGCATGGCATCACCACGTCCCCCACCAACGTCCCACCGGTGGCGGGGGCGCGCGACCCGGAGCGGTGATCAGTCGAGGGCGCGCAGGGCCTCGGCGGCGAACTCGTGGTCCTGCTCGGGGGCGCCGCCGCCGACGCCGACGGCGCCGACGAGCCGGCCGCCGCGGTGGACCGGCAGGCCGCCGGCTATGAACAGCAGCGGCCGGTCCAGCGCGGTGGGCAGCGTGTGGAACGGGCCCCCGGGCAGGACGGCGTCCACCAGATCGGCGGTCGGGGCGTTCAGCTGGAGCGCGGTGAAGGCCTTGCGGGTGCTGGTCTCGCCGGAGATCAGCACGGCGCGGTCGTCGCGGAGGAAGGCCAGCAGGTGCCCGCCGGCGTCGAGCACGCTGACGCTGACGGGTACGCCGGCCCGCTCGGCGGCGGCGCGGGCGGCGGAGAGCAGGAGTTCGGCGTCGGCGGTCGTCAGCGGGGCGACGGCGGTGCGGGAGGGGGCGGTGGTGCGGGAGGGGGCGGTGGTGCGGGAGGGGGCGGTGGTGCGGGGTGCCATGTCAGGTTCCTTGAGTGGGGATGGGGGCAGGGGTGGGGATCACGAGGAGGCGGAAGCGGTAGCCGGGGCGGTGCGGGGGCTTGCGGGCGTGTCCGCCGGCGCCTGCGCGCCGGTGACGACCCGGCTCGGCCGCGCTCCTGCGCCCCGGTGCTCCAGGACCCCGGACAGCACGGCGAGGACCAGGGCGGAGCCGGCCATGGCCGCGCCCACCCAGTTGGGGGCGGTCCAGCCGAGGCCGGCGGATATGACGGCCCCGCCCAGCCACGCGGCCAGCGCGTTGCCGAGGTTGAAGGCGCCGATGTTCACGGCGGAGGCCAGGGTCGGGGCGCCGGCGGCCTGGTCCAGGACGCGCTTCTGGAGCGGCGGTACGGTCGCGAAGCCGAGGGCGCCGATCAGGAACAGGGTGAGCGCGGCGGCGGTCCGGTCGTGCGCGGTCAGGGTGAACAGGGCCAGCACCACGGCGAGGGCGCCCAGGGACACGTACAGCATCGGCATCAGCGCGCGGTCGGCGAGCCGGCCGCCGACCAGGTTCCCGGCGACCATGCCGAGTCCGAGGAGGACCAGCAGCCAGGTCACGGAGGAGTCCGCGAACCCGGCGACCTCGGTCATCATCGGCGTGACGTAGGTGATCGCGGCGAAGACTCCGCCGAAGCCGAGCACGGTCATCCCCATGGCGAGCAGCACCTGGGCGTTCTTGAACGCGGCGAGCTCGTGCCGGACATGGACCCCTGCGGGCCGGGGCAGCTCGGGCACCAGGCGGGCGATGCCCAGCAGTCCGGCCACACCGAGCGCGGCCACCACGAGGAAGGTGACGCGCCAGCCGAGGGCCTGGCCGACGAAGGTGCCGAGTGGTACGCCGACGACGTTCGCGACGGTGAGGCCGGTGAACATGGTGGCGATGGCGCCGGCCCGCTTCGCGGGGGCGACGAGCTCGGCGGCGACGACCGCGCCGATCCCGAAGAACGCGCCGTGCGCGAGCGAGGCGACCACCCGGCCGGCCAGCATCACGCCGAAGGCGGGGGCGAGGGCGGAGAGGAGGTTCCCGGCGACGAACAGGCCCATGAGCAGCATCAGCATGCGCTTGCGCGGTATGCGGGTGCCGAGGACGGTCATCACCGGGGCGCCGAGGACGACACCGAGCGCGTACCCGGTGGCCAAGAAGCCTGCGGTGGGGATCGAGACACCGTAGTCGGCGGCGACCTCGGGCAGCAGGCCCATGATCACGAACTCGGTGGTGCCGATCCCGAAGGCCCCGATGGCGAGGGCGAGAAGTGCGAGTGGCATGGGGGGAGGCCCCTTCAGGGGAGATTGCTTTCGCGGCTTACGTGCGTCCACAATAATTGCAGACGCGTGATAATTGCAAGCGCGGGCTATTGCGGGTGTGCCCTATCCTGGGAAGTACGGGCGCGGCGAGACGCACGCGCGCAGCCGGTGCGACGGCGGAACTGGTACGGCGGCGGAACCGGTACGGCGGCGAAGCCGCGAGGACCGGACCACCCGGACCGACCCGGACCGCCACCCCAGCCGAAGGAGGAGCCGATGACGGCCACGGACCCCACACTCACGGGCCTGGCCCAGGGCTGGTGCGCCCTCTCCCTGCTGCACGGGCGGATCGAGGCGCACGTGGAGCGGGCCCTGCAGGCGGCTCACGACCTGAGCGTGCGCGAGTACTCCCTGCTCGACGTGCTCAGCCGGCAGCACGACGGACCCGGCGGGCACCTGCAGATGAAGCAGGTCGCCGACGCGGTCGTACTCAGCCAGAGCGCCACCACCCGGCTGGTCACCCGGCTCGAGGACCGGGGACTGCTCAGCCGCTACATCTGCGACACGGACCGGCGCGGAATCTACACGGACGTCTCCGAGGCCGGTCTCAGCCTGCTCGCCGCGGCCCGCCCCACCAACGACCAGGCGCTCCGCGAGGCCCTCGACTCCGCCGCCGCCAACCCGGACCTCGCCCCGTTGGTCACCGTGGTCGAAGGCATGCACGGCACTCCGGCACCCCGCCCGTAGGACTACGGGCGGGGGCACCGGGGCGCGGGCACCGGGGCAGGCGCGGGGCGAAGGAGGGGCTGAAGGGGGCGGCGGGAAGGAGGGAGGCCGCCGCCTGGGCCGCGTGGGCCGCCTAGCGGGGTTCTCCGTAAATGTCGCGGCCCGCCTGGTAGATGCGGGCGCTGCCGGAGGCCGTGGCGTGCTGGGTGACCGACGCCGGGGCGGGGGTGGCCGGGAGGGCCAGGAGGGTGCGCAGGTCGGCGGCCAGGTCCGGGTGGGAGGTGAGCAGGCGGCGCAGCCGCGCCGCCCACTCCGCCTCCAGTTCGGCCCGGGTCGTCCCGTCGCCCTCCTCCTCGGCGGCGAGCAGGTCCTCGTGGCCGCAGTCCAGCGCCTCGGAGACGTGGCGGGCGCGTTCCGGTGCGACCCGCCGCCAGAGTTCGACCACCCCGTCCCGGGTGCTCTGCCAGACGTCGGTGGCCATCAGGGCGACCAGGGTCGTTCCCGCCGTACCGGCCAGTGCCGCGATCTCCGGATCCATCAAACCCCCATCGTTTCACCGTCGTTGTCGCGGCATCACCCTAATCGACCACCTTCGGCGGCTGTCCGGTTTCAGCCACGGCTGGGCGACGGGCTGCTGCCCGCCGGGCTTCCGCTCGGCGTCACCGGCGGCGCCGAGGTGCCCGGGCGGGGCGACGTCGACGCGGTGCCGCGCGGGGGTGTCGAGGGCGACGACGGTGACCCGCCGGCGGACGGCGGACGAGAGGCCGACGGGCCGGCGGCCGGCGGCGACGAGGACCCGGCGGAGGGCGGCTGCGACGCGGACGGGGAGGACGGAGGCTTCGACGTACTCGGCCCCGGCGTCGGCTGCGAGCCGGTCGGTGAGGGCGGCGAGGCCGGGGGGACCGGGCGCGGGGCCGGGTCGTGCGGGGCCAGGGCGACGTACCCGGCGGCCAGGGCGGCGGCGGTCGCGAGACCCGCGAGCGGCAGCGCGTACCGGCGCAGGTGCAGCAGCAGGGGCAGTCGGCGCAGGTGCGGTCCGGGCGGGTCGGCGGGGCGCAGCGCCCGTACGTCGACACTGTCGGCGCGGGCGGTCAGGGCCTCGCGCAGGCGCCGCTCGACCGGGCGCTCGATCGGCTGCCCGACCGGCTGCCCGACCGGCCGTCCGCTCGTCGTGTCCGGCGTCATATCCGGCCCTCCAGGATCCGTTCCAGCGCGTCCAGGGCGCGGCTCGCGTTCGACTTCACCGCACCCCGGCTGATGCCGAGGGTGGTGGCTATCTCCGCCTCGCTGAGCTCCGCCCAGTAGCGCAGGACGAGGACCTGCCTGCGCCGCGGGGTCAGCCGGGCCAGGGCGGCAAGGACCTCGCGGTGGGCCTCGTCCAGGACGACGGAGTCCTCGGCGGAGGGGGCCTCCCCCGCGGGCGGCGGGGTCCAGCCGCGGACGGTCCGGCGGCGGCGCAGCACCGAACGGGAGGTGTTGACGACGGCGGTCCGCAGGTAGCCGAGCGCGTTGTCCACCTCCGTGATGTGCTCGCCGTGCCGGCGGTAGAGGGCGGTGAAGGCGTCCTGGACGACGTCCTCGGCGGTGGCCAGGTCGTCGACGAGCAGGACCGCCAGCCGGACCATGCGCAGCCGGTGGGCGTGGTAGAGCTCGCTGACGGTGGGCGGGCGCTCGCCATCCGCGTCACCGCGGCCGCGGGTGTGGCCGTGGCCGTAAGCGCCGTAGCCGTAGTGGTGGCTGTGGTCGGGGCCGTCGCCGTGGCCGTGGCCGTACGGGGGCGCGCCGGGGTCGGCGTACGGGTGCCGGGCCGGGGCGGTGGACCGGTCGCGGCACAGCAGCCCGCGCAGCAGGCCCCGCCACGCACGGCCGAAGCCGTGCGTGAGGGGAGCCGGGTGCGGCGCGAGCTGCTGGGCAACAGGGTGGAGCACGAGGTTCCTCGGGTGGGCCACGTCAGCGGTGCGCGCGGCGCCGCACGGCGAAGAGGGTTCCGGCACCGGCGGCGACGAGCAGGGCGGCCCCGGCGCCCAGGGCGGCGTTGGTCGCGTTCGAGGAGCCAGTATGCGCGAGCTCGCTCCCGGCCGGAGCACTGGGTACGGCCGAGGGCGACCCGGTCGTCGGCGGGGTCGAGGCCCCGGCGGCCGGCGCCTTGCTCGGCGTCGCGCCGGCCGGCACGGACGGCGTGGCCGAGGGCGCCGCGGACGTCCCCGCGGTCGGCGCCGTGGACGGCGAAGCGCTCGGCGGCACGCTGGTGC
>NZ_WTFF01000324.1 GCF_019400985.1 Streptomyces bambusae | reverse complement strand
GCGTCCACCGCCGGCCCGCGGCGGCCGCTCCGGCCCGCGCCGCTGCCGACGCGGCTGCCGACGCGGATCCCACCCCCGAGCCCGAGGCCGTTCCCGACGCCGTGGCGCCCACGACCGTCCGCACGGACAGCCACGGTTCATGCGCGTCATGCGCGCGGCGGGCCGTCTCCGCGGCCTCCCCGGTGCCCTCGGGCACGTACAACAGGGACCACCGCACGTCGCGCAGCTCCGCACCGAGCGCCGTCGTCCCGGCGTCGCCGGGGAAGCGGGCCACCGCGGCGGCCGCGCGCGCTCCCGGCTCGGGTCCGGTGCCCCCCTGCCCCGGCTCCGCCGCCGTGGTCAGCGAGCTGTCCGGATAGCCCAGGCGCAGCCCCGACATCCCGCCGAGCACCTTGCGCTGGACGGCCCGGCGCAGCGGTCCGGTCCGGCGTACGACGCCCATGACCACCGGCAGCGCGGCGCCGGCCAGCGCGTTCTTGAACTGCACCAGGAAGGTGGCCTGCCGGGTGGAGCCCAGCAGGGCGCGGCCGACCGGCACCCGCTCCTCGCCGTAGGTGTCGAGCAGTTCGCGGCCCGCCCGGCCCCCTTCGACCATGGCGAGCTTCCAGGCCAGGTTGTACGCCTCCTGGACGCCGGTGTTCATGCCCTGCCCGGAGGCCGGGCTGTGCACGTGCGCGGCGTCGCCGGCCACGAACACCCGGCCCTCGTGCATCCGCGGGACCATCCGCTGCTGGAAGGTGAAGACGGACGTCCAGGTCGGCTCGCCCACCCGGACCTCCCGGCCCAGCCCGGCGGACAGCTTGGCCGAAAACCGCTCCGCCACGGCCCTCGGACCCGCCCCGGCTGCGTCCGCAGGTGCCGCGTCCGCCGGTGCCGTGTCCAGCAGCCGCCAGTACCCGTCCCGCCGGTACGGCACCATCATCAGCGCCTGACCGCCGGTGTGCACCCAGTAGATGGTGTCCTGCGGGAGGTCCACCGAGACGGGCGCGTCGGCCAGTTCCCACGTCTCGCTCGACTCCCCGAGCAGCGGCAGCCCGAGCGTCTTGCGCACCGTGCTGTGCCCGCCGTCGCAGCCGACCAGCCACGGGACCCCGAAGACCTCCTCCCGGCCGTCCGCGTGCGCGAGGAGGGCCCGTACGCCGCCGTCGTCCTGCGCGAAGGACGTCAGCCGCACCCCCCACTCCACCCGTACGCCGAGCCGCTCCACCGCCGCCCGCAGCACGTCCTCCGTGCGGGTCTGCTCGATGATGACGGTGTACGGGTAGCAGGTGGGCATGGTGGCGTAGTCGGCGTCGAGGCGCACCAGGCGGCGGCCGCCCGCGTACATCGTGAAGGCCCGGTTGGGCCGCCCGCGCCGCAGGACCGGGCCCACCACGCCCATCTGGTCGAAGGTCTCCAGCGTGCGCGGGTGCACGGCGACCGCCCGGCTGGTCGCGGCCGGCCCCGGCGCGGCGTCGACGAGCCGCACCGCAAGGCCCCGCCGCGCCAGTTCGTGCGCGGCGGTCAGCCCGACGGGCCCGGCCCCGACCACCAGGACCTGCGCCCGTGCCTGCGCCCGGGCCGGATCCTCAGGCCGCATGCGCGGGCTCCGCCGGCACCGGCTGCTGCGGCACGGACTGCAGTGCCGCCGACGGCTGCGGCGTACGCCAGGGCCCTTCCTCGACCGTGCGGAAGAGTCCCGGCTCGGGCGTGGCCAGCGCCGCCAGCGGCCCGATCAGCCCACGGAAGGCCTCGCTGGTCACCGCGGCCCGGTGCGCGGCGGCGTCGGTCCACTCGGCGATCTCCAGGAAGACGTTCGGCTCGGCCAGGGAGTTCAGCGTGCGGTGGGCGATGTGCCCCGGCTGGGCGGCCATGAAGGCGGAGATCCGCTCCTTGGCGGCCAGGAACTCCTCGATGTCGCCGTGCACGGTCAGCTTGTTGACGAAGGTCACCACAGCAAACTCCAGGAACTGGAAGGGAAGGGAAGGGAAGGGAACGGCAGGACAGAACAGGAAAGGGCAGGACAGGGCAGCGAGGACGCTCGTCAGGCGGCGGTCTCCACGGCCGCCCGCGTACGGATGCTCATCAGCAGCCCCCGCCGGGCGGGCTTGCCCACCGGGGTGCGCGGTACGGCGTCGAGGACCTCGACGCGGCGGATCTGTTCGAAGTGCGCGAGCCGTTCGTTCGCGCGCTCCACGATCGAGTCGAGTACGTCGAGCAGCCCGGGCTGGGCCGGATCGCGCAGCACGATCCCGGTCCACGCCACCGCCCCGTGGACGGGGTCGGGCCAGCCCGCGACGACGCAGTCGGCGACCCGTTCGTCGGCGGCGACGACCGCTTCGACGGCGGTCGGCGAGACGAGTTCGTTGTCGTACTTGAAGACGTCGCCGAGCCGGTCCACGAGGAACAGCTCGCCGTCGGCGTTGACGTAGCCGATGTCGCCGGTGGAGAACCAACCCCCGTAGCCGACCTTGGCCGGGCCGAGGCAGTCCAGGTAGCCGGCCATCAGCTGCGGCCCGCGGATCTGCACCTCGCCGGTGCTGTACGGGGCCAGCGGGCGCCGGGTGTCGAGATGGACGATGCGGCACTCGGTTCCGGGCACGGCCGGGCCGACGGCGGTGCTGCGCGGGCGGTCGAGGTCGTCGTACACGGCGGCGGAGCCGGGGCGCTGGCAGTGGCTCAGCGGGGACAGCTCGGCCATGCCGTAGCCCTGGACGACGGGGACGCCGAGCAGCCGGCGCAGGGTGCGGGCGGCGCCCGGGTCGAGCGCGGTGCCACCGGACAGCACGGCGGTGAGCCGGGGGGCGGCGGGGACGCCCTCGATGCTCACCTCGTCCGCGTCGCGCAGCTGGGCGGCGAGGCGGTGCAGCCGGGCGGGCAGGCCGTAGTAGTGGCTGACGCCCTCGCGGGCGGCCACGGCGAGCGAGGCCAGCGGGTCGGGGTCGGTGCACAGCACCTGGCAGGCCCCGGCGAACACCGCGGAGTTGAGGTGCATGACGTGGTAGAGCGGCAGGTGGTTGAGGGTGACCGCGTCGCGCCGCAGATCGTGCGCGGCGGCGGCCTGGGCGGCGTTGGCGACGAGGTTGCGGTGGGTGAGCCGGACCCCACGCGGCTTACCGGTGGTCCCGGTGGTGAACTGAATGCAGACGACGTCGTCGAGCCGGGCCTCGGTCCCGCAGTCGCCCGACGAGGACCGGAAACCGAACCCGGCCCCGGCACCAGCCGATCCAGCAGCGCCGGCCGATCCGGCAGCGCCGGCCCACCCAGGAGCGCCGGCCCCGTCCGTCGCCACGACGCTCCGCAGCGCCGGCAGCTGCCCGGCCCGCACGAGCCCGTCCAGCATCCGCCCGGTCGCGGCCGGCACGAAGGCGCTCTCCACCTCGGCCGCGGCGCACACATGGGCCAGCCCGGGCTCCTTGAGCAGCGGATTGATCAGCACGGCGGTGTTCCCGCTCCGCGCGATCCCGTAACAGACGGCGGCGAAGGAGGCGTCGAGCACGTTCGCGACCCCGACCCGCGCCCCCCGCCCCGCCCCGACCTCCGCCTCCACCCGCCCGGCGACCCGGTCGGCCTGCGCGTCGAGCTCGGCGAAGGTGACCGGGGCGCGGCGGCGGTCGTCGTAACGGATCGCCACACCGTACGGATCCCGGCGCGCGGCGCGCCTGAGCAGCCCGTCGAGCGGCACCTCGGGGTACGGGAAGACCGGCACGTCTCTGCCCTCCTGGGGACGCGGGTCCCTCCACGGTCCGCGCCCCCGCTCGGAACCCACCGGAAGCCCACTCGACGCCCGCTCGACGCCCACCGGAGAACCACCCGACCCGCACCGGCTGGATACGCTGGCCAGGACTCTCACAGGAGGACACCATGGCCGACCTCGCTCCCGACGAGAGGCGGCGGCTCAACGACTTCGCCGAGCAGATCGCGGAGCTGGCCGAGCGCCACGAAGGCCGGTGGAAGGTACAGACCAGCGGCAGCAGAATCCTCATCACGATGCTGAGCCGGACCACCGCCCACGGCCTCGACGTGGGACGGCTGCGCCGCCGGATCGAGGCCCAGGCGCCCGAGGTCGTCGCACTCACCGACACGAACACGTACGACCCGGCGACCGGCCTCACCAAAATCCCCGACCTCATGGTCGTCATCGAGGAGAAGGCGGACGAGACGTCGAAGGCAGTCGACTCCCGCGACGTCCTCATGACCGTGGAAGTCGTCCCACCCGGCAACTCCCTGGACGACATCCGGGAAAAGCTGGGGGACTACCCGAAGATGGGCATCCCCCTCTACGTGGTCGTCGACCCCCGGCACGGCAAGCAGACCGTCACCGTCCACAGCGACCCGGCGCCGGGGCCGGACGGCATCCGCTACCGCAAGACCGTCCCGTACGCCTTCGGCGACACCGTCACCGTCGGCCGCTGGAGCCTCGACACCAGCATCCTCAAGAGCTACCCCGCCGACTGGTAGGGCGTAAGGCTAGGAAGCGTCGCGCCGCACCTCGGTGTTCTGGCAGGCCGTCAGCAGCCAGCGCCCGTCCTGCTTGGTCATCACGTACAGCGGAGCGCCCTCCGACTCCACGCTGCCGTCGGAGCCGCGGTAGAGCTGGCGGACCTTTACGGCGGCCACATCCGGGCGCAGGAACTGGATGTGTACGGCCTCGTAGCTGACACTGCCGTCCCAGGACGCGGCCGGGAGCACCTGGCGGGTGAACGCAGAGATGGCGTCGAGCCCGATGAGGACCTTGCCGTGGGCGGTGGTCCACAGCGCGTCGGGGTGGAACAGCGCGAGGAACGCGTCGGGGTCCTTGGCCCGCTGGGCCTTCTCGACCTCGGCGACGACCTGGTGGATGGCGGCGATGTCGGCGTCGTGCGCCGAGTGCTGGGAGCTCATGCCCGACATCCTGTGACCTCAAGTGTGGTCGAGGTCAAGCAATATGATCACATGGTGGGCATGACAAGCACTCTCTACCTGCTCTGCTCCGCCGCCCCGCCCGTCTTCGACGTGGCCCACGTGATCGAGGACGCGCAGGCGCGCGGCTGGGACGTGTGCCTGGGGCTCAGCCCGACGGCGGCGCACTGGGTGGCCGGGAGTCTGGACGGGCTGGCGGCGCTGACCGGGCACCCGGTGCGGTGGCAGTACAAGATGCCCGGCGAGCCGGACGTCTGGCCGGCGGCCGACGCGCTGCTGTTCGCGCCGGCCACCTTCAACTCGGTCAACGCCTGGGCCCTCGGCCTGACCGACCGCTTCGTCGTCGGCGTGGCCGCGGAAGCGCTGGGCAAGGGCACGCCGGCGGTCGCCATGCCGTGCACGAACGCGGCGCTCGCGGCGCACCCCCAGTTCGAGCAGAGCGTGGCCGTCCTGCGGACGGCGGGCGTGAACGTCCTCCTCGGCGAGGGCGGCTTCCTCCCGGGCCCGGCCGGCCAGGACCTCCCGGACGCCTTCCCCTGGCCCACGGCCCTGGACGCGGTCCCCCTCCCGTAGCGCCGCCCGCGCGCGCAGCCGCCGGGAGCAGGGCCCCGGCAGCCCTGCTTCCCGTACGCCAACACGAGCAAACCCCCGAAGCCCGCAGCCCCCGCGACCGGCCACCGCCGGCCACCCGCCGGGCGCGGAGGTGATGAAGCGTTCGGCGGTGGCCCGGCGTGACCCGTTGTTCGCGTCGCTAGGCCACATGCGGCACGCCAACGCTCTGGCCCGGCTGCACCGGCCCGCCGAGTCGCTGCGGGCGCCGAACCTCGCGGATCAGGCTTTCGGCAAGGCCGGGTGCGGGCGGCGGCCGGCGTGGATCCCGTTCTACACCCGGGCCGAGTTCGACGCCCTGTCGTCCTACGTCTGGACCGCACCCGGCGGCCAAGGCCGGACCGGCCACCCCGACCCCGGCCACCCCGCTGAAGGCTAAGCGGGCTCAGCGAAGTCCGGTGCGGTACCGCGCCCCGTCAGGGGCGCGGGGCTGTCCGCATATGCGGCTCCGCCGCGTGGGCGCGACCAGCCCCCACCGGCCCGCGGTTTCATCACGCACTTCCAGCGGAGCGCTTAGGCCCCCGCCACCCCGCTGAAGGCTAGGCGTCCGGCCGGGCCCCGCCCCGGTCGCGGTACCACGGGGCCGCCGCCGCGAGGCGGCGGACGGGGCCGGGGCCGGGGTCGACCCCGGCCAGCCGCCAGACCGCGTCGCTGCGGTACCACATGTCACCGGCCAGCAGCGCGAACTGCCGTTCGCTCACCCAGCCCGGCCGCTCCCCCAGCCCCGCCAGGCACTCCTGCCAGCTCAGCTCCCCGCCCGCGGCCGGCACGTGCGGCAGCACGCCGTGCCGCGCCAGCGCCCCCATCAGCTCCCCGTTGCGCACCGGCTCCGGGTGGCTGACGTGCACCACCCCACCCGGCAGCGCCCGCGGCCCGGTCGCCAGCGCGACCGCCACCCGCGCCAGGTCGGCCACGTCGACGTACGAGGCGAGTCCGCGGCCCCCCGCCCAGCTGCCCGGCAGCCGCCGGAACGCGTCCACCAGCGCCGGAACCGCCCACCGGTCCCCCGCCCCCGTCACCAGCCCGGCCCGCAGCACGGTCCCGCCGGCCGCCAGGACCGGCCCCTCCCCCGCCAGCCGGCTCCGGCTCGTCGCCGACACCGGCGCCGGCGCGACCTCCCCGACGTCCACCCCCCGGTGCGGGCCGGTCCCGTACACCGCACACGTCGACAGGTGCACGATGCGGTGCACGCCCGCCCGGCGCGCCTCGGACATCAGCGCCCGCGTCCCGCGGACGTTCACAGCCGCACACTTCTCCTCGTCCGGCCCCACGTACGACGCGAGCGAGACCAGGGTCCGCGCCCCCTCGCACGCCCCGCGCAGCGACTGCGGCCTCCCCAGGTCCACACCCCCCGCGCGGCTCAGCAGCCGCACCTCGGCCCCGGCCTCACGCAACTGCCGTACGACCGCCGAACCGACGAATCCGGTCCCTCCGCTCACCACGATCACAGGTGCCCCCCAGGCAACTCTCAGCGCTCGATGACCACTTGAAGACCACTCGACAAAAAAAAGAACATTCTCTATGTTACGGAGGCCGCCGCACCGCCGCACTGCCTATCGGCCAATCCACGAACGACGTCCATGGGGGGACAAAGTCGTGACCATGTCTGTCGGCACCACCGCAGCTGCCACCGCCCTGACCACCACTGTGGCCAGGGAGTACGTCCACAAGGCCGCCCACTCGGAAGTCCTGCTCACCGGCTGGCGCCGCGTTGACCAGGACCGTTTCGTCGTCACCGCCCAGTGGCCGCGGGACCACAGCTTCTACTCCACCGTCGCCGGCAGGCACGACCCGCTGCTCGTCGCCGAGAGCGTGCGCCAGGCGATCCCGCTGCTCAGCCACGTCGGGTACGACGTGCCTTTCGGCCACCGGCAGATCTGGGACCGGTTCGTCTACGCCGTCGAACCCGCGGCGCTCACCGTCGGGGACACCCCGACCGACATCGAACTGCACATCTCCTGCACCGACATCACCCGCCGCGGCCGCCGCCTGGCCGGCCTGACCATGGAGGTCGGCATCGTCCGCGACGGCGAACTCCTCGGCGGCGCCGAGGCCTCCTTCACCAACCAGCCGCCGGCCGTCTACGAGCGCCTGCGCGGCCGCTACGCCGACCTCGACGAGGCCCGCGCCCACGCGCTGCCCACGCCGCCTCCGATGACCCCGCAGCTGGCGGGCCGCGACCGGAGCCGCGACGTCGTACTGGCCGCCGGCAACCGCCTCAGCCACACCCAGCTGCGCGCCGACCTCACCCACCCCGTGCTCTTCGACCACCCCGTCGACCACGCACCGGGCATGCTCCTGCTGGAGGCCGCGCGGCAGGCCGCGCACGCCGCCGCCTTCCCGCGCACGGCGCTGATCAGCGGGGTGGCCGCGGAGTTCTTCCGGTACGCCGAACTCGACGCGCCCTGCTGGATCGAGACCCAGGTCGTCCCGCACGTCTGGGACCCCGAGGGCCGCCTCCAGGTGAAGGTCACCGCCCGCCAGGGCGAGCACGTGGTGTTCTCGGCGACCACCACGGCGGAGATCGCCGTGGAGGAGTTCATGGGGTTCGCCCCGGCCCACGCCCCCGCAATGCACCTGCGCCGGGCCTCGTGACGCACCCCGTGACGCGCCCCGCCCCGTCCGCCCCGTGCCCCGCCCCACCCGCCGCGCAGCGCGGCCGCCGGGCCCGGACCCTCGCGCGGGTGCGAACCCACGCCCGGGCCCGGACCCACGCAC
>NZ_WTFF01000323.1 GCF_019400985.1 Streptomyces bambusae | reverse complement strand
GCCCCGGCCCCAGCGGCCCGGACCGCCCGCTGCGCGGCGGCAGCCCCGACCCGTCCGCCTCCGGCGAGGCGCGCACCCCGGGCGGCCAGGACGACCGCGACGGCTTCACCGGCGGCCCGGGCAACGACCCCTCCACCGAGGGCACCGCCCGCACGCCCGAGCAGAACCGCGAGAGGGAGCGGGAGAGCCGCTACCGCGCCCTGGACCTGTGCAAGGACTACCGCGCGGGCCGGATCACCGACGACCAGCGCGACCGGCTCGCGAAGCTGGCCCGCGGCACGCAGGCCATCTCCCGCTTCTGCCAGACGCTGATGGAGAGCGGCGAGGGCGGCGGGACCGCCGGCCGCGACAGCAGCACGGGCGGCGAGGACGGCAACCGCGACACCGACGGCTCGGGCACGAAGAAGCCCAGCGGCAGCGACATCCTCCAGGCCCCGACGCCGCTGAGGACGCCGCTGCCGGAGGACGGCGACCTGCGTCGCTGAACGGCTTCGCGGCCGGTGTAACACTTTTCGAAGCGCCGGCGCAGTACATAACGAGCCGACTGGTCATCGGCGGCGCAAGAGCCGGGGTTCCCCCCGTACCCCTGGGCTCTGCGCAACCGGCGCGGGCGGGGCACGTTCCCCCGGCCCCGCCCGCGCCCCTCTTACGACCGATCTCCCGGTCTTACGACCGATCCTCCCGGGTCTTACGACCGATCTCCGCGGCCGATCAGCCGGCCGCCACGGCCGATGCCGGACGCCGGGTACGTCCGCTGGGTACACCTGCACCGGGCCCGGTCTCTCCGATCGACCCGATCCACGGCCTACCGCCACGGCCTACCGCCACGGCCTACCGCCACGGCCTACCGCCACGGCCTACCGCCACGGCCGGCCTGCCCGGCCGGCCGCTGCGGCGCGCGGCGCATCACCAGTAGACGACGACCTTGTCGCCCACGTTGACCTGCGCGAACATCGATGCGAGCTTGCCCTTGTCGCGGACGTTCACACAGCCGTGCGAGGCGCCGTTGTAGCCGCGGGCCGCGAAGTCGGCCGAGTAGTGCACCGCCTGGCCGCCGCTGAAGAACATCGAGTACGGCATGGACGTGTGGTAGAGCGTGGACGTCCACTCCTTCTCCTTCCGGTCCACCTTGAACAGGCCCTCACGGGTCGGGGTGTTCTCGGAACCGAAGCGGACGTCCATCGTGGATATGACCTTGCCGTCGATCATCCAGGACAGCGTGCGGCTCTCCTTGCTGATGCACATCACACGGCCCTGCATGCAGCGCGGGTCCGGAGCGTCGGCCTGGTTGACCGGGGCCGGCGGGTTCAGCTCGTCGGCGGTGGGCTTCTTGGTGGTCTCCTGGATCTTCTTCCAGGTTTCCTTGTCGACCGCGCCGTGCGCGGTCAGCTTGTGCTTGGTCTGGAACGCCTTGACGGCCGCGGTGGTCTTCGTGCCGTAGAAGCCGGTGGGGTCGGTCTTGAGCAGGCCGAGCTGCTTCAGGCGCGCCTGGAGCTCGCGCACCTGCTCGCTGTCGTCGCCGTTCGACATGATCGCCTTGACGGCGGGTGAGGCCGACGCCGAGGGCGAGGCCGACGCGGACGCCGACGGCGACGGCGAGGACTCGCCGGGCTTGGCGTCGGTGGACGGGGAGCTCTCGGGGGTGTTGCCCGCCGCGGACGCGGACGGGGCCACGGAGCCGGCGCCCTTCGGGTCCGACTTCTGCGGCCCGCAGGCGGTCGCGGCGAGCGCGACGGCGGCGGCGACTCCGAACGTGCGGAGCATGACTCTCTGGCGGTGCATCTGGCGGTGCATGGTTCCCCCCGGATTTCTCTACGGCGTCTGTCTAGACGATGAATGGGTGGCGTGGATGGTTGCGCACAGTCCCGCAATGTTGCGCCATTGTGACCGGGGGCCGTTCGCGGGGACGGTTCTATCAGCACCGGGCCCGATGGCACTACGGAGGACTTGGTCACACATGGCACTCACCGAGAGCGGCCTGCCGATCCAACCCGTCTACGGCCCCGAGGCCCTGACGGAGTGGGACCCGGCGGTCAAACTGGGGCAACCCGGTTTCTACCCGTTCACCCGCGGCATCTACCCCACGATGTACACCGGCCGCCCGTGGACCATGCGCCAGTACGCCGGCTTCGGCACCGCCGCCGAGTCCAACGCCCGCTACCGCCGGCTCATCGAGGCCGGCACCACCGGGCTGTCCGTCGCCTTCGACCTGCCGACGCAGATGGGGTACGACTCCGACGCGCCCCCCGCGCACGGCGAGGTCGGCAAGGTCGGGGTGGCCGTCGACTCCGTCGAGGACATGCGCGAACTCTTCGCCGGCATCCCGCTCGACCAGGTCTCCACCTCGATGACCATCAACGCCCCGGCCGCGATCCTGCTGCTGCTCTACCAGCTCGTCGCCGAGGAACAGGGCGTCCCCGCCCACCGCCTGACGGGCACGGTCCAGAACGACGTGCTCAAGGAGTACATCGCGCGCGGCACGTACATCTTCCCGCCCGCCCCCTCCCTGCGGCTGGTCGCCGACACCTTCCGCTACTGCCGCGCCGAGATCCCCCGCTGGAACACCATCTCCATCTCCGGCTACCACATGGCCGAGGCCGGCGCCTCGCCCGCGCAGGAGGTCGCCTTCACCCTGGCCGACGGCATCGAGTACGTCCGTACGGCGCTCCGGGCCGGCATGGAGGTCGACGCCTTCGCGCCCCGGCTGTCCTTCTTCTTCGTGGCCCGCACCACCCTCCTGGAGGAGGTCGCCAAGTTCCGGGCCGCGCGCCGGATCTGGGCCCGCGTCATGCGCGAGGAGTTCGGCGCCCGCGACCCCAAGTCACTGATGCTGCGCTTCCACACCCAGACCGCCGGGGTCCAGCTGACCGCCCAGCAGCCGGAGGTGAACCTCGTCCGGGTCGCCGTCCAGGGGCTCGCCGCCGTGCTCGGCGGGACCCAGTCGCTGCACACCAACTCCTACGACGAGGCCATCGCGCTCCCCACGGACAAGGCGGCCCGGCTGGCACTGCGCACCCAGCAGGTCCTCGCGTACGAGACGGACGTCCCGCACACCGTCGACCCGTTCGCCGGCAGCTTCGTGGTGGAGCGGATGACGGACGAGCTGGAGGAGGTCGCGGTCGCGCTCATGGACCGGGTGGCCGAGCTCGGCGGCGCGGTCGCGGCCATCGAGCAGGGCTTCCAGAAGGCCGAGATCGAGCGGAACGCCTACCGGATCGCCCAGGAGACCGACCGCGGCGAGCGGGTGGTGGTCGGCGTCAACCGGTTCGCCCTGGCCGAGGAGGAGCCGTACGAGCCGCTGCGCGTCGATCCGGCCATCGAGGCCCGGCAGGTCGAGCGGCTGGCACGGCTGCGCGCCGAGCGGGACGGGGCGGCGGTCGAAGCGGGGCTGGCCGCGCTGCGGGAGGCGGCGGGCGGGAGCGGCAACGTGCTCCACCCGATGAAGGAGGCCCTGCGGGCACGGGCCACGGTCGGCGAGGTCTGCACGGCGCTGCGGGAGGTCTGGGGGACCTACACCCCGGCCGATTCCAGCTGGTGAAACACCCAGGGCGTCAGGGGCAAACGTATGCGACACTCCTGGCCATGCTGGGTGTCACCGATCTGCCGACCTATCTCGCCGCGCTGCTGCTGATCATTCTGCTGCCCGGCCCGAACTCGCTGTACGTGCTCTCCGTCGCCTCCCGGCGCGGGGTGCGCGACGGGTACCGGGCCGCCTGCGGGGTGTTCACCGGGGACACGGTGCTCATGGTGCTGACCGCGGTCGGCGCGGGGGCGCTGCTCCAGGCCAGCCCGCTGCTGTTCGCCGTCGTGAAGGTGCTCGGCGCGGGGTACCTGGCGTGGATCGCCGTCGGGATGATGCGGGCCGCCTGGAGCATGTGGCGTACCCGGCACACCGCGGTCCGGGCGGAGTCGGAGCCCGCCGGCGGTGAGGGCGCCGGGGTGGAATCCGGCCGGGCGGCGGAGCGGCCGTACCGGCGGGCGCTCGTGGTGAGCCTGCTGAACCCGAAGGCGATCCTGTTCCTGCTCTCCTTCTTCGTGCAGTTCGTCGACCCCGACTACGCCTACCCGGCGCTGTCCTTCCTGCTGCTCGGCACCCTGGCGCAGCTGGCCAGCTTCACCTACCTGAGCACGCTGATATTCAGCGGCGCCCGGCTGTCCGCCGCCTTCCGGCGGCGCAAGCGGCTGTCGGCCGGGGCGACCTCGGCCGCGGGCGTGCTCTTCCTCGGCTTCGCGGCCAAGCTCGCGGTCGGCTGAGCCCGCGCCGGGGGGCTGCCGTCGGCCGAGGGCCCGGCGCAGGCCGTCCGGCGCGCCGGGCCGGCCGGGTTCACCGGGTGCGGCCCAGGGCCGCCCGGCGCAGCCGGCGGACCTGGCGGACCGCCCGGCGCAGGGCGGGGCTGCCCGGGAGGAACGAGAGCTGGGCCGGGATGCCGCCGGGCAGGGCCAGGGAGGTCAGCCGCCGGCGCGTGAAGTACCGCCAGGTCCGCGCGTCCAGGCGGGTGGCCAGGTACCGCTCGGCGTCGGCCCGCCGGGCGGCCAGCACCTGCGGCTGCATGGTGAAGCCCACGGCGGTGACCAGCCCGGTGAGCTCCTCGCGCACCCGCCCCGGCCCGGGCGGCAGCCAGCCCCGTACGGCGTCGGCGTCGGCCAGGTCCGGCAGCAGGGCGTCCACGAGGGCCAGCGGGACCCGGTTGCTGTTCTGGTACGGGGCCAGCCGGGCCAGGACCGGGCCGGTGCCGGTGCGCGCGACGGGCAGCCCGTACAGCGTGGCGGCGGTGAGCAGCCCGGTGGAGAAGCAGCCGACGACCAGCGCCGGGCGCAGCCGCTGGTAGAGCACCTCGGCCAGCACCGGGGTGGCCGCCACGGTGAAGCGGACCCCGAGCCTCGCGGCCTCGGCGGCGGCCAGGCCGGCGGCCCGGGCCGGGGCGCTCGGGTGCGGCTTGAAGACGACGTCGCGGTGGCCGAGGGCGTGCACGCCGCGGACCATCTCGGCGTGGAGCTCCTCCTCCTCGCGCGCGGAGAGCAGGTCGAGGGCCGAGAGGTACTGGCCGAGCAGGAGGGCGGGACCGTGCGCAGCCGCCTCGTCCCGGGGCGGGGCGCCGGCGGCCGGGCCGGGTCCGGCAGCTGCCACCGCAGCGGTTCCGGTGTCCGCATCCGCCAGTTCGGCGAGCACCTTGCAGAAGGCCTCCTGCGGTACGAGCTCGGCGGGCACGCCGAACTCCGTGAGCAGCAGCGGCTCCAGACCCGGTACCAGGTCCAGGTGCAGCACGCGCCGCACCCGGACCCCGATCTGCGGGTCGAGCTTGAAGCGGGTGGGTCCGTAGCTCATCAGCCCGTCGGCGTAGACCTCGATGCCGGCGCCGGGGAAGAGCTGGCACAGCGCCTGGGCGGGGGAGACCTGGAGGGACTCCACCACGAGCTCGATGCGGTCCTCGCCCAGGCCCCACAGCGCGCGCAGCTGCCGTTCCCACAGCGGGGCGTCCTCGCTGCGCGGGGCCCAGGCGCTGGGGTGGAAGGGGGCGATGACCTCGTTCCAGTCGCGGACCTCGTCGAAGCGGGTGCGCAGGGAGTCGAAGCCGGGCATCTGCGCGATGCCCGGGGCGACCTCGGGGATCGGCGCGTTGTTGCTGGTCAGCAGGATCCGGCGGGCGGCGGGCGGGAAGCAGCCGGCGTCGAGGGCGGCGGCGAGGGTGGCGGTGCCGTAGAGGGTGGACGCGAGGAAGACCTGCGTGGTGCGGCGGCGGCCGGCGGCCGTGGTGGGTCCGGCCGCCGGGCGGTCGGAAGCCGGGCGGTCGGAAGCCGGGCGGCAGTCCGTCAGGCGGTCGGCGGCCGAGGCGGGATCGGTCATCGCCCGGTCGGCGGCCGAGGTGGGTCCGGTCATCGGGCGGCCGCCCCCGCGAGGCCGGAGCGGCGGCGCAGCCGGCGCAGCAGGACGGAGCGTTCCGCGTCCATCGCCTGCAGGACGTCGTCCAGCACCTTCTGCGGCATTCTGCGCAGGGCGTCCGCGCTCATCGAGCGGAGTTTCTTGGCCACGGCCGGTTCGAACCTTTCGATGGATCCGACATGGTGCGCGATGATCGCACAATATGTGCGCACGGCTTTCGGGAGCAGAATTCCGGCCTCCCGGTCCTGTGCCGTTTCGGACAGCACTTGATCAAATGCCCTGATGAAATCGAGCTGGCGTTCGTCGCCGATCTGCGTCAACGAGGTGGAAACGCCGCGCCGGTAGAAGACTCCGGCCGATCCCACCGCCGCGAACGACGCCGCCTCCCGGTGCAGCCGCCAGATCCACGGCCGGTCCTCCGCCGTGCGCAGCCCGTCGGTGAAGTGCAGCAGCCCGGCGTCCAGCAGCCGCCGGTGGTACATCCCGGCCCACGCGTACGGATAGTCCACCGACGTGGACCGCTCGGCCGGCCCGATCGCCGTGCGCGGATCGGCGACCACGTCCTGCGGCCCGAACGGGACCCGCTGCACCGTGCGCGCCCGGCCCGTCACCCGGACATGGTCGGTACGGACGAAATCGCAGTTCAGGGCCTCGATCGCGGCCAGCGTGCGGGCGAAGTGCCCGGGCGCCAGCCAGTCGTCGCCGTCCAGGAAGGCGATGTACCGGCCACGGGCCGCGTCCAGGCCGGTGTTCCGCGCCGTCGCCAGCCCGCCGTTCGTCCCCCGCGCGATCAGCCGGGCGCCCGGCACCCCGCCCGCCGCTGCCGCCCGCTCCAGCAGCTCCGGCGTCCCGTCCGTCGAGCAGTCGTCGACGAGGAGGAACTCGAAGTCGTCCCGGGCGTTGAGTTCGAGGCTTTTCAGGACATCCGGCGCGTATGTCTGCACGTTGTAGAACGGCACGACGACAGAGAGCGTGAGCACCCGCGAGAGATTAAGTCCTGCTACGGCATTCGCCGTGGCCCGCATGCGGAATGCACATGAACGGCAGGCGGCGGACGTGTTAACCGGCCTGGATTCGCAATTCGTAGACGGGCTGTTCACTCGCCGTTGCGCGGTCGTTGGGACGATCACCGGAATTCCGCCCTAGCTTCTGGGCCGTGCCAGAACCGAAACGGGTCGCCGTACTCGCCGATTCCGATACGCGATGGAAATGGGGCGCACTCACCGCCCGCCGCCTCGCGCCCGGACCGTCCCTCACCGGATTCCTGCTGCGCGGCCGCGCCACACCGACGGCGCGCCAGCTCGGTGAGGTGGGGGTCGAGGCCGACCGGCTGACCGAGGTGACCTGCGCGGAGTTCCTCGCCGAGATCCGGCGCGAGCGCTACGACGTGGTCGTGCTCGCCCTCGTCGGCGGCGCCGTCCAGGCCGTCCTGCACGGCGTCCGCGCCCTGTGGCCGGACGAGGCCGCGCGCCCGGTGTTCGTCACCGGCTACGTCGGCGTCGTCTACGAAAAGCTCGCCGACGGGCTGCTGCTGCGGCACGGCGCCGACCTGGTCCTCGCCAACTCGCCCGCCGACGCGGACCGCTTCCGCGCCGTGTACGCGGGGGTGGGCGCGGACGCCTCGGCCGTCACCGAGACCACGCTGCCCTTCCTGGACGGCGCCCCGTACGAACCGGCCGGCAGCGGCCGGGCCCGCACGGTCGTCCTCGCCGTGCAGCCCTCCGTACCCGAGAGCAGGGCCGACCGGACCTACCTGCTGCGCCGGGCCGCCGAGCACGCGCGGCTCCACCCCGACCGGGAGGTCCTGGTCAAGCTGCGCAGCAAGCCCGGCGAGCACACCACGCACCTGGAGGAGCTGCCCTACCAGCGGCTCGCGGAGCGGCTGCCGGGCGGCCTGCCCGCCAACTGCCGCCTGGTCTACGGGAACATGGGCGAGGTCCTGGACCGCACCGACCTGCTGGTGACCGTCTCCTCGACGGCCGCACTGGAGTCCTTGCACCGGGGCATCCCGACGGCCGTCCTCACCGACCTCGGCATCCGCGAGGCACTCGGCAACCACCACTTCCTCGGCTCCGGCTGCCTGGCCTCCTGGGACGACCTCGACGCCGGGCAGCTGCCCGAGGGCGACCCCGACTGGCTCGCCGCACAGGGCGTCGGGGGCGGCGAGGAGGCCTTCGCCGAGGCCCGCGCCCGGGTGGCCGGGCTGTGCGCGCTGCCCGCGCTCCCGCCGGTCGCCCCGTACTACACGGCCACCACCGCCCCCGGCTACCTGCCCGGGATCCTCGCCCGCCACCACCTGGGCCCCGACGGCTGTCCGCTGCCGAGCGGGGTG
>NZ_WTFF01000322.1 GCF_019400985.1 Streptomyces bambusae | reverse complement strand
ACGCGGCTGCCGGCGGCGGCCCGGCGGCGGGCGTCGCGGACCGACAGCGGCAGCGGCGACCAGCCCGCCAGCCGGCCCAGGGACACCACCGGCGGGTGCACCGGGGAGACGGCCATGACCTCCGCCGGGGTGCCCAGCACCGGCGCGGCGCCCGGAGCGGGCAGCAGCAGGACCCGGTCGGCGTACTGCACCACCCGTTCCAGCCGGTGCTCCGCCATCAGCACGGTGGTGCCCAGGTCGTGGACGAGGCGCTGGAGCACGGCCAGCACCTCCTCCGCGGCGGCCGGGTCCAGCGCCGAGGTCGGTTCGTCCAGCACCAGCACCTTCGGGTGCGTGGTCAGCACCGAACCGATCGCCACGCGCTGCTGCTGGCCGCCGGACAGGGTGGACAGCGGGCGGTCGCGGAGCTCGTTCAGGCCCAGCAGGTCCAGGGTCTCCTCGACGCGGCGGCGCATGACCGCCGGCGGCAGGCCCAGCGACTCCATGCCGTACGCGAGCTCGTCCTCCACCACGTCCGTGACGAAGTGGGCCAGCGGGTCCTGGCCGACCGTGCCCACCACGTCGGCCAGCTCGCGCGGCGGGTGGGTGCGCGTGTCGCGGCCCGCGACCGTGACCCGGCCGTGCAGCGTGCCGCCGGTGAAGTGCGGGACGAGGCCGCAGACGGCGCCCAGGAGCGTGGACTTGCCCACCCCCGACGGGCCGACGAGGAGGGTCAGCTCCCCTTCGGGGACGGTCAGGTCGACGCCGCGCAGGCTGGGCTCCGGCATGCCGTCGTAGGCGATCGACACCTGCTCGAACCGGATCACGGACGGCTCCTGGGGGGTAGGGGTGCCACGAGGGCGGGCAGCAGTCCGAGGAGGACCGCGGCGGCCGGCCAGAGCGGCAGCGTGGGGGCGACCAGCGGGACGACGCCCGGCTTCAGGGCGTCCGGGGCGGTGCCGGCGGCGAGGATCATCGCGGCGGCGACGGCCGCGCCGGACCCCGCCACCAGCCAGGCGCGTACGCCCCACCGGTCCGGGCGGTAGCGGGTACGGACGCTGCGGCGGCCGCCGAGCCGCAGTCCGGCCACGGCCAGGACCAGGCCGCCGAGCAGGACCGGCAGCCCGTACGCGGCGCCTTCCGCGGCGAGCAGCCCGTACGTGCCGGCGCACATGCCGAGCAGGCCGCCGAGCGTGAGGGCGTGGGTGGTGCGGCGGACGGCGGGCGGGACCTGGGCGGTGCGGCCGTAGCCGCGGGCGTCCATGGAGGCGGCGACGGCCACGGAGCGTTCGAGGGCGCCTTCGAGGACCGGCAGGCCGATCTGGAGGATCGCCCGGACGCCGCCGGTGGGGCGGCCGCGGAGGCGACGGGCGGTCCGGAGGCGGGCGACGTCGGCGACCATGTTCGGCGCGAACGTCATGGCGACGACGACGGCCACGCCGGCCTCGTACAGGGCGGCCGGGAGGGATTTGAGGAGGCGGGCGGGGCTGGCGAGGGCGTTGGCGGCGCCTACGCAGATGAGCAGGGCGGCGAGCTTGGCGCCGTCGTAGGCGGCGAAGACGAGCTGCTCGGCGGTGACCCGGCCGCCGAGGCGGATGCCCTGCGCCCAGGCGGGGAGGGGGACCTCGGGGAGGGTGAAGAGGGTGTGGGTGCCGGGGAGGGGCGAGCCGAGGACGGCGGAGAAGAGGAGGCGCAGGGCGATGACGAAGAGGCCGAGCTTGACGAAGGCGGTGTAGGAGCGGGCCCAGGGGGCGTCGGTGCGGCGGGCGGCGACGACGTAGCCGGCGACGCCGACGAGGAGGCCGAGGAGGAGGGGGTTGGTCGTACGGGAGGCGGCGACGGCGAGGCCGAGGGCCCAGATCCACCAGGCCCCTGCGGGGAGCGCGTTGGACCGGGTGCCGGCGGGGGCACGCCAGCGGCTGTTGCCCCGGGCCTGGGCGGGGGCTCGGCCTCGGCCGCGGCCGGGGGCGGCGGCTTGGGCCGGCGCCTCGGCCGGGGCTGCGGCTCGGGCTGCGCCTGTGGTTGCGCCTCGGGTCGGGGCTGTGCCGCGGGTCGGGGTGGGGTTCGGTGTGGGCTGGTCGGCGGACGGGGAGGGGGGCGGGGGTGGGGTCATCGGGGGTGGCGGCGGGATCGGAGTACTGCGGCCGTGGCGAGGGCCGCCACTGCGGCGATGCCCGCCAGGAGGCCCAGGGACGGGCCGCCGTCGGACGAGGACGGGGCGGCGGATGGTGTGCCGGCCGGGGTCGGCTGGGTGCCGGGTGTGGTTGTCGGCGGGGTCGACTCCGGCGTGGTGACCTGGTCGCCGCAGCCCTGTTTCGGGTAGCCCGCGATCGCGCACAGCAGGGCCGAGCTGTTGTAGCGCAGCGGCTTCGCCACCTCCGCCAGGGCTTCCGCGGCCGAGGCGTCAGGGCCGACCTGGGCGCAGGCGGTCCGGGGCGTGGACCGAGGCGGGGTCTCGCCGGAGGGGGCGTCCTCCGGGAGGCCGAAGTCGATGACGACGGCCACCCGCTTGCGCCCCGCGGCGGGAGCCGTCGCCGCGCACACGGCCGCGAAGTCCGCGGCCGCCCCCGGCTTCGCCGCCTCCGCCGCCGCGTCCTTGCTCACCGCGAACCGGAAGCCCAGGGCCGTGCCGTCCGCCGGCCGGACCTGCGACGGGCCCTGGCTCGCGTACGCCCAACGGCCGTCCGGGCCGCCCTCCCAGAAGGACCAGTAGCGGTAGCCCGCCGCCTGGGCGGGTACGGCGACGCAGACGGTCGTGAGGAGGGCGAGGACCACGGCCCCGGAGAGGCGGAGGCGGTGGCGGGTCACGGCTGCTGCTGCTTCTTCCGGCGGCCGCTCAGCAGGAAGCCGATGCCGACACCGGCCGCCGCACCCGCGCCGATGATCCACCAGAGGTCCGAGGAAGAGGAAGAGGAGGACGACGACGCGTCCTTCTGCTCCGACTCCTCCTCCGTCTTCGTCTTCTCGGCCGGCGCACCCGCCGCCTGCGGTGCCGGGCCCTGCGCGTTCAGGGCCGCCACCAGGTCGGTCCCGCCGAAGGCGCGCGGGTCGGCGCCCGTCGCGTGCGCGGCCAGGATCAGCTGGGCGTACGCGGCCGGCCCGGCCGTCTTCGCCCATGCGGCGGCGTTCTGCTGGAGCCAGGCCAGCGGCTTGGCGGCCGCGCCCGGGTGGCCGGCGCCGGCGATGGCGACGACCGCGTCGGCCGTGTTGCCGAAGTCGGGCTGGTCGGTGGCGCCCGGCATGGCCGACATCAGGTGGTCGCCGGTCGCGGCCATGGTCTCGGCCAGGTACTTGGCGCCGTTGTCGGCGGCCTGCTGGGCATCCGGCGGCCCGGCCTTGCAGCTGAGCGGGTTGGCCTGGACGTCCTTCGGGCTGCCCGGGCCGCCGGGCACCGCCGCGGCCATGCCCTTGCCCAGGACGCCGAGCACGGCCGCGGCCGTCGCGTCGGCGTTGGGCAGCAGCCTGCCGGCCTTGGACTTGTCCGGCTGGGAGGCGAACGCGCCCATCGGCGTCGGGCCGGTCTCGCCCTCCTGCTGGCAGCGGATCTGGAGCTCCTGGAAGGCGTTCACGGCGGTCTTGCCCGCCTTCGACCTCAGCTCGGCCGGGTTCTCGCCCGCGGCGGTCAGGGCGCCGGCGACGATCCCGGTCGAGTTGGCGTCCGTACCGGTGTCCATGGCGGTGCCGGGGCCGTAGCTCCAGCCGCCGTCGTCGTTCTGGACGGACTTCAGCCAGTCCACGGCCTTCTTCACCGTCTCCTGGTGGCCGCCGAGCGCGGCGAGTGCCTGCACGGCGGCCGCGGTGGCGTTGGTGTCCACCGGCGTCGCCGCGTCGCACGCCTTGGCGGTGTCGGGGCGGAAGGCGGCGAACGAACCGTTCGCGCACTGCTGCCCCGTCAGCCAGTCCACACCGGCCTGCGCCGGCTTGACCCCGGCCGTGTGCTGGGCGAGGAGGGCCAGCGACTGGCGGAAGACGCCGTCGTAGGTGGGGTCGTTCGTGCCGTAGAGGCCCGGCGGGAGCGGTGTGCCCGCCCCGGGCGAGGGTGCGGCCGGCGCGGCGAGCGCGGCGGTGGGGGCGGCACCGACGCAGAGTACGGCGGAGGCGGCGAGCGCTGCGGCGCTGCGGCGGACGTTCATGCGGGGCGGTTGCCTCTCCTGCTGGGGAGCAGGAGGCGGGCGCGCGGGGGTGCGCACCGGGCTCCGGCTCCGTGACCTCGACGGTGCCGACCGCCGGCATCGGGTCCGGCGGCACGAGCTGTTCGACACCGTACGGGGCGGTCCGGCTCGCCCGCGGGGCGCGGGTCACGGTTGCGGGTCAGCGCCGGATTCGCACCGGCTTCCCCCGTACGGAAGTGTTGACGACCGCCTCACTGTACCGGCCCGTCGGTACGCCGTCCGGGGGCGCCGGCCTTCCCCGTGCGGTACGCCGTCCGTGCGCCGTCCGTACGTCGTCCGAACGCCGTCCGGGGCGCCCGCCTTCCTCGTCCGGGGCGCCGGCCCTCCCTTGTCCGGTACGCCGCGCAGAGCTACGTCCCGAGCTGTGCCCCGAGCTGTCCCCGGACTCCGCGCCGCGTCCCTCACAGCGCCCGGTACGCCACCGGATCGCTGCCCGGGACGGCCTCCGCGCGGCCGAGTTTCACCAGCCGCCGCAGGTGCGCCTCCGCCTCCGACACGGCGATGTTGCGGGAGCCGTACGGGATCTGCGCCCACGGCCGGTTCCACTCCATCCGCTCCGCCAGCGCCCAGGGGGTGAGCGGTTCACCGGACAGCAGCGTCCACAGGTCGTCCAGGCGCTCGGCGTGGTGCGCGAGCAGTTCGCGGACCCGGGCCGGGGCGTCGGTGAAGGCGTGCTGGTGGGCCGGGAGAACCTCGGCCGGGGCGAGGCGGGCGATGCGTTCGAGGGAGTCCAGGTAGTCGCCGAGCGGGTCGGTGACCCGGGTGTCGGTCGGGTCCTCGTACAGGCCGATGTGCGGCGAGATGCCCGGTAGGAGGTGGTCACCGGAGAAGAGCCGGCCGTGGCCCGGCAGCTGCGCGGGGTGCTCCTCCTCCAGGTGGAGGCAGACGTGGCCGGGGGTGTGCCCGGGCGTCCAGATCGCGCGGAGCCGGCGGCCGGCGAGGGGGAGCAGCTCGCCGGGGGCGATCTCCCGGTCGGGCACGGCCGCGCGCAGGCCGGGGAAGGTGCGCCGCCGGCCGGAGCGGCGGGCGGCGCGCAACGGGGCGAGGTGCTCCTCGGGGGCGCCGGCGGCGGCGAGCTTCTCGCTCATGTAGTCGAACCACACGCCCGGTTCGGCGGCGCGGGTGCGGACGACGACCTCGGTGTCGGCGGCGTGCATGGCGATCCAGGCGCCGGAGGCCTCGCGCACGCGGCCGGAGAGGCCGTGGTGGTCGGGGTGGTGGTGGGTGATGACCACGCCGTGCACGTCGGCCACCGCGATGCCGAGGGCGGCGAGGCCGCCGGTGAGGGCGTCCCAGGAGGCGGGGTCGTCCCAGCCGGTGTCGACGAGGACGGGGCCGCGGTCGGTGTCGAGGACGTGGACGAGGGTGTGGCCGAGCGGGTTGTCGGGGATGGGGACCTTGACACCCCACACACCACCACCGTGGTCGACCACGCCGCTGTCGCCGTCGCTGTCCGTGCCGCTGTCGCCGTCCGCGCCGCGGTCGCGGTCGCGGTCGATGCTCCGCCCGGTGGCCGGGCCGGTGCCTGCAGCCGTACCGCGGCCTGTGCCGCTGACGCTCTCCGTGCCCGCGCCTGCGTCCCCGCCCGCGCCTGTCTTCGTACCGCGGCTCGTGTCCTCGCCCGTACCGCTGCCGGTGCCCGTAGTGCGGCCCGTGCCCGCACCAGCGCCGCGGGCGGTGCCTCTGGCGCTGCCGCTTTCGGTGCCCGCACCCGTCTCCCCGCCCGCGCCCGCCCCGCGCCCCGTACCCGCGTCGCTGCCGCTGTCCGCCATGCCCGCTCGCCCCGCTTCCCCGCTCCGACATCGCAAGAACGTGTTTCAGTGCTGGTCCACGTGGTAGCCCAAGTGGTAGCCCAAGTCGACCATCTGTGGGGCGGTTCTGACCAGTGTTCGGATGTCCCGGTGTCCCGCCCGTGGACTCCGTCTACTAGAACTGGTATCAGTTTTGCCATCTGTTCTGAAACACCGTCAGGGCGTTGGCAGCGCGCGGCAGCCGCAGGAGGCATCAGCCATGACCGAGCTCGTGGACCACGGACAGCTGTTCATCGGCGGGGAATGGGCGGACCCCCTGGGCAGTGACACCATCGACGTCGTCTCTCCGCACACCGAGCAGGTCATCGGCCGGGTCCCGCACGCCTCCCGGGCGGATGTGGACCGCGCGGTCGCCGCCGCCCGCAAGGCCTTCGACGAGGGGCCGTGGCCGCGGACGAGCCTGGAGGAGCGGATCGCGGTCGTCGCGCGGATCAAGGACGCCATCGCCGTACGGCACGAGGAGATCGCCCGCTCGATCAGCTCGCAGAACGGTTCCCCCTACTCCTGGAGCGTCCTGGCCCAGGCGCTCGGGGCGATGATGGTCTACGACGCCGCGATCCAGGTGGCGCGCGCCTACCCCTACGAGGAGCACCGCCAGGGCGTGCTCGGGCCGATCCTGGTACGGCGCGAGCCGGTCGGTGTGGTCGCGGCCGTCATCCCGTGGAACGTCCCGCAGTTCGTGGCGGCGGCCAAGCTGGCGCCGGCGCTGCTGACCGGCTCGGCGGTGGTCCTCAAGCCCTCGCCCGAGTCCCCGCTGGACTCGTACATCCTGGCCGACATCGCGCGGCAGGCCGGGCTGCCGGAGGGCGTGCTGTCGATCCTGCCGGCGGACCGGGAGGTCAGCGAGTACCTGGTCGGCCATCCCGGGATCGACAAGGTGGCCTTCACCGGGTCGGTCGCCGCGGGCCGGCGGGTGATGGAGGTGGCCTCCCGCAACCTGACCCGGGTCACGCTGGAGCTCGGCGGCAAGTCGGCGGCCGTGGTGCTGCCGGACGCGGACCTGACGGCCGCGGTGCCCGGGCTGATCCAGTCGGGCTGGATGAACAACGGCCAGGCGTGCGTCGCCCAGACCCGGATCCTCGCGCCGCGCAGCCGGTACGACGAGGTGGCCGAGGCGCTGGCGGCGGCGGTCTCGGCGCAGGTCGTCGGCGACCCGCTGGACCCGGCGACGCAGATCGGGCCGCTGGTCGCACAGCGGCAGCAGCGGCGTTCGCTGGACTACATCCGGCTGGGCCAGGAGGAGGGCGCGAAGATCCTCGCGGGCGGCGGGGTGCCGGCGGGCCTGGAGCGCGGCTGGTACGTCGAGCCCACGCTCCTCGGCGACGTCCACAACTCCATGCGGGTCGCCCGCGAGGAGATCTTCGGCCCGGTCGTCTGCCTCATCCCGTACGGCGACGAGGACGAGGCCGCGCGCATCGCCAACGACTCGGACTTCGGGCTGAGCGGGAGCGTGTGGTCGGGCGACGCGGAGCGCGGGATCGACTTCGCGCGGCGGGTGCGGACCGGGACGTACAACGTCAACACGTTCAGCCTGGACATGCTCGGGCCGTTCGGCGGCTACAAGAACAGCGGTGTGGGCCGGGAGTTCGGCCCGGAGGGGCTGAGCGAGTACCTGGAGCACAAGATGATCCACCTCCCGGCGGGGTACGCCGCGCCCGGGGCGGCGCCGGAGCCGGAGGCGGGGATCTGATGGGGGACCGCTGGCAGGTCGAGGTGGACCGGGGGGTCTGCATCGGCTCGGGGATGTGCGTGAACCACGCCCCTGCGGGCTTCCGGCTGGACTCGGCCCGGCAGTCCCACCCGGCGGAGCCGGAGACGGATGCCAACGAGGCGGTCCTCGCGGCGGCCGAGGGCTGCCCGGTCGAGGCGATCATGATCACCCTGGCGGAGAGCGGCGAGGCGGTGTTCCCACCGGAGGAGTGAGGGGCGGCGGGTGCGGGGCGGGTGCGTGGCGCGTGCGTTGCGGGGGTGTGGCAAGGGGCCGGGTGGTGTCGGCCCCCGCGTCAGCCTAAGCGCTCCGCTGGAAGTGCGGTGATGAAACCGCGGGCCGGTGGGGGCTGGTCGCGCAGTTCCCCGCGCCCCTGACGGGGCGCGGTAGCGCACCGGACTTCGCTGAGCCCGCTTGGCGGCGCCGGGCGGGTCGGCCTTCCCGGCCGTCGAGCGGCGCCGGGCGGGTCGGCTTCCTCGGCCGTCGACGGCTCGGCCCCTGCGTCGGCGGGGCGCCGCCGGCCAGGCGTCCCGCCGGGTGGTGCTGGCC
>NZ_WTFF01000321.1 GCF_019400985.1 Streptomyces bambusae | reverse complement strand
CTGCTGGCCGCGGCGGAGGCGGCGGCCGGCGAGGCCGGGCCCGCGTCGGAGGCCGCGGCCGAGGCCGAGCGGCTGCTGGCCGGCGTGGACGACGTACGGCTCGCGGAGTTCCTGGAGGCGCTGCGCTGGCTGGGGGCGGCGCTGACCGCGATCGGCGAACCGGACCGGGCCGAGCGGCTGCTGGAGCGGGGCTACCGGGTGGCACTGGCCTGCGGGCAGGCCCATCTGATGGGGCTGCTCGCCCTCGGGGTGGCCCGGACGCGGCTCGCGGCGGGTGACCCGGACGGCGCGCGGGAGCGGATCCGGCTGGCGGCGGACCTGGCCGAGCACACGCGGTCCGGGGCGCTGGCGGCGGCCGCGCGGGAGGCGGGGCGCGACGTCGACGCGCACGCCGCCGGGTACCCGGACGCGGGCCGGCTGACGCTGCTGAGCGAGCGGGAGCGGGACATTACTGCCCTTGTGGGGGCGGGACATACCAATCAGCAGATAGCCGTACGGCTCGACATCAGTGTGAAGACGGTGGAGACCTATATGAGCCGGATTTTCAAGAAACTGGGCATGAATTCCCGGACTCAGGTGGCACACATTGTCGGCCTGAGCAGTCGCCAATAGCGGTTCGGAGAGGTCCCCGCAACCTGATTCCGGTCTTTTTGCCGCCCGTTTACGCCATCGGCCCCGCCCCTCGGAACGTCCCTTCCGAGGGGCGGGGCCAGTGGTGCCGGGCTGGGCCGGCGGGGGATCCGGCGTCCGGTTCCCCCAGTCTCTCCCGTATCTGCTTGAGCAGGGCTAAAGCGGGCTCATCCCCACTGGTCGTCCACCGGACCGTCGCCGATGGTCAGGCCGAACTCCCACACGGTGATCTCGATCGACGGGGTCGGGAGCCCGACGACGGCGGCGGGCTCGGACGCCTGCGCGCCAGTGGTAGAGGCGGCCAGAAGGCCGAAGGCCAGAAGGAGACCGGCGGCAGTCTTTCGCATGGCCAGGCTGTTCACGTTTCTATACCCCCGTGTGTGCAAGTGCGGTTGCCTCGTTGCGAGAACCATCCTGGCCAGCCGGTACGGCCCCTACCAAGAGAAAGTGCCTGGCGTAAAGTTGCCTGGCAGGAAGTCCTGTCAGTACATGGGGGTGACTACAGGGTGTCGGGGAGATCCCTCGGAGACGCTGAGTTCGGACGGCTGGACGACACCAGCGCGTCCGCCTATCAGCGAGCCGTCCTACTCGGCCGTTTCGTCCGCGCGGAGATCGCCGCGGCGCTGGACATGGGGGAGCCGGAGGTGATCCGGGCCGAGGAGACGCTGATGACGATGCGTCTGCTGCGCCCGATGCCGGGTACGCCCGAGGTGTTGGTGCCGGTGAGTCCGGACGCTGCCGCGGCCGACCTGGTCGGCCCGGTGGAGAACGAGATCCGCGACCTCCAGCAGTCGGTCGCCGACGTCAAGAGTCAGATGCTGGGCCTGCTCCCGGCGTACTTCGAGACCCGGCGCCGGCGCAACCAGGCCGAGGCCTTCGACGTGATCACCGACGTCGGCGTGCTCCAGTCCATGCTGGACGAGTGGGGCGCGCGGTGCCGCAGCGAACTGCTCACCGTGCAGCCGGGCGGCAACCGCAGCAACGTCGACATGAAGAAGGCCGAGGCCAACGCGCTGACGAGGCTGCGCCGCGGCGTCGGCATCCGCCACCTGTACCAGCACACCATCCGCAGTGACGTCACGGCCTGCGACTACGTCCGCAACATCGTCGCCGAGGGCGCCGAGGTGCGCACCACCGACGAGGTCGTCGACCGGATGTTCATCTACGACCGGGAGGTCGCCTTCCTGCCGGAGCAGCAGGTGGAGGGGCGGCGGCCCGGCGCCATCGTGGTGCGCGAGCCCGGGCTCGTCGCCTTCCTGTGCAAGGTCTACGAGCACCAGTGGGCCGGCGCCGCCCCGTTCGTGCCCGGGACGCCCGAGACCGCCGACATCGCCGACGACCTCAAGCGGTCGATCATCCGGCTCATGGCGCAGGGCCACAAGGACGAGATGGTGGCCCGCCGGCTCGGCATGTCCGTGCGCACCTGCCGCCGCCACATCGCCCGGATCATGGAGGAGATGGAGTCCACCAGCCGGTTCCAGACCGGCGTCAACGTCGCGCTGTACGGGCTCCTCGGCGCCGACTTCGCCCCCGCCGGGGCCGCGCCGGGCGAAGGGGCGGCGGCCGCTCTGCCGCGTACTAGCTGACGGGCAACAACTTGCCAAGCCCGGTGGCTGGTTCGTGCCACGGGGTGTTCGGCAGCCTGGAACCCGCGGCCTCAGCACGGGGTGGGGCCGGAGGGAGGCGCAGCCATGGACACTGCCGTCGTCACCAGGGAGCACACGACGACCGGGGCCGCACGGCACCTGGTGCACCGGCCCCAGCCGTGGGAGCACACCGGCCCGGCGGCGGCCCCGCCGGCCGCCGAGGAGTTCGTGCTGACCGGTGAGCTGCCCACCGGGCACCCGCTGCTCAACGACGGGCCGCGGCACTTCCACGACATGCAGGCGGCCGCGGAGATGCTCCGCGAGGTCGGCGAGTTCATCGGGCGTGACCGGTTCGGCGTGCCCGCCGAGCGGAGCGGGATCTTCTACCGGGTCGGCATCGACGTCACCGACCTGGCGCCCTGGCGGGTACGGGCCGGCGCCGCCGGCCCCGGGCGGCTGACGACCGTGATGCGTGTGCGTCCCGACAAGGTCGTCGACGGAGTGCCGCGCGCGCTGGAGTTCCGTACCGCGCTGGAGATCGACGAGGTGCCCTGCGGCACCGGCAGCGCGAACCTGGTCTTCCTCGCCCCGATGGTGCACCGCAACCACCGCACCCACAGTCGGCGGGCCGCGCTCGACGCGGTCCGCGGACCCGGCGGCCGGCCCCATCCGGCCGCCGGGTCCACCCGGATGCCGGTCCGCGAGCCCGCCCGCGAGCAGGTCCGTGGGTCCGCCTACGAGTCCGCGCACGAGTCCGCGTACGAGTTCGCGCACGATCCCGTCGACGCCGGCGAGGTGGGGCGCGGGGACCCGCGCAACGTCCTGCTGCACGCCCCGTCCGCGCTGGCGCACGGCCGGCTGTCGGCCGCCGTCCACGTGCCGCCGCACTGGCCGGCCGGCCGGTGCGGCGGGGACGGGGACGGGCACGTGCCCGCCCTCGCGCTGCTGGAGGCCCTGCGGCAGACCTCGCTGCTCGCCGTGGGCCGCGGCCACGGCATGGCCGCCGGGCGCAGCACGCTGGCCGCGCTCCAGGTGCACGTCCGCGGGTACGCCGAGGCCGATCTGCCGATGCGCTGCGCCGCCGTGGCGGGCCGGCCGGGCCGGGACGCGGAGGGACGGCGTACGGCCTCGCTCACGCTCACCCTCGCCCAGGCCGGGCGGACCGTCCTGGAGGCCACCACGACGGTCGTCGAGGACCACTGAGGGCGCCCCGGACCACCGGGGTCGCCCCGGACCACTGACCACCCGGGGTGCGCACGGGAGGGCGCGCCCCGGGTCAGTTCGCGGCGGCGGCCAGGGCCAGCGCCAGGGCCTCGGCCGCCTCGGCGTCGAGCATCGTGGTGATCCCGGTGTCGAAGGTGCGGCCGAGCCCGGCGTCGTACACGGCCGCGCTCACGCAGAACTCGGTGTCGCCGACGTCGAGGTAGTACGTGGCGAACGCCCACTCGGCGCCCGCCCCGGGCGTCCCGTCCGGCCGGTTGACCTGGAGCGGCCTGCCGTCCGGGCCGAAGCCGAACTCGGTGAACCGGAACTGCATGCCCTGCCCGATGGCCTTGCTGTAGGCCTCCTTCAGGGTCCACAGCCGCACCAGCCGCGGATTGCGCTCCTCGGGCGCCAGCTCGCCCAGGCCCAGCCGTTCGTGCGGGGTGCAGATCAGCCGGTCCAGGCCCTTGCTGTAGATCCGCCGGTCGGCCAGTTCCGCGTCGACCCCGATCAGACCCCGCGTGGTCAGGCCCACCATCAGCAGGTCGTCGGTGTGGCTGAGGGTGATGTCGATCTGGTCGCAGCCGCGCAGGTACGGGCGCCCGGTCGGCCCGTACGTCAGCTCCATGTCCACCGCGTCGGCGTGCAGCGCGGCCGCCGCCGCGGACTTCAGCAGCCGCCGCGACGCCGCGTACCGGTCCCTGATGTCTTCGTGCGCGATGTCGCAGTAGCGCGCCCAGTCCCGCCCGAGCAGCGCGCGCAGGGCGTCCGGGGCGAGGTCGCCGGGCCGCCAGTCGGCGAGCGTGCCGTACACGAGCGCGGTGCCGTAGCGGCGCAGGTCGGCGCGGACCGCGTCCCAGTCGGTTCCGGTGGCGCCCACGGCAACCGGTACTCCGAGGGAGGCCTGTGCGGAGGTGTTCACCGGGGCCCGCCTCCCGCCGAGGCCACCACGTGGGCGTGGATCTGCGCGATGCTGCGGGCCTGGAGCACCGAGGCGACCGGTATCCGGCGGCCGGTCTCCTGCTCGATCAGCATGACCAGGCGCAGCAGGTGCACCGAGTCCCAGGCCGGCAGCGCGTCGAGGTCGGCCTCCGCCTCCTGCACCGACAGGTCCAGGCCCAGCTCGTCCCTGATCAGGTCCAGGAACCCCAGGAGGTCAGCGGTTCGTTCGAGCAGGCTCATCGTCCCCTCCGAGGTCCGAGTCGATCGTCAGGTGGGCGGGCGCGGCGGGCAGGCCGGCCAGGTCGTGGCGGAAGCACAGCGCGCCGTCGGCGCCGGCGGCGGCCGCCACGGGGGTGAATCCCGCCGAGGGGTAGAACCCGGCGGCCCGGCCGTTCCTGGCCGTCGGCCGGTACCGGCCGACCACCGCGGGCAGTCCGCGCTCCGCGGCGTGCGCGAGCAGCACGGCGAGGACGCCCTGCTCGACCCCGCGGGCGAACACCCGGCAGCTGAGCCAGAAGTTGTCGACGTGGAGTGCGTCGTCGGCGTACCGGGCGAGCACCGCGCCGGCCAGTCCGCTGTCGCCGAACCGGTCCGCCACGTGGACGGCGAGCACCAGGCCGGCCGGGTCGGCGGCGGCCGCCCGGACGCCGTCGGCGCCCAGCCGCTCGCCGGTCAGGTTGAACTGGTTGGTGCGCAGCGACAGCTGGGCGATCCGTTCGGCCTCGTGCGGCCGCGGTCGCCCGAGCGTCAGGCGCACGCCCAGGTCGTGCAGGTACTCCTCGTACGAGCCGCTGCCGCGCTCCAGGCCGGCGCGGGCGGCCGCCTGCCGGTAGCGCTCGGTGCGGGCGCGGTCGTCGCCGGTGACCCGGGGCGTGTCGAACCAGCCGTCGGCCAGCAGCCGGGCGACGTGCAGCGCGGGCTCGGTGCCCAGCGGTACGACGGCGGCCTCCGGCACCCGCGAGCGCACCAGGGCCCGCTCGGCGGGGGAGTCGTCGGCGAAGACCAGTGCGTCGGTGGCGATGCCCAGGCCGGCGGCGATCGCGCGCAGGCTGCCGTCCTTCGGCTCCCAGTGGGCATGGACCTGCGCGAAGTCGTCCTCGCGCAGCTGCATGTCGGGATGCCCGCGCAGCACGGGCCGCACCGCGTCCTCGTCGTTCTTGCTGCTGACCGCCAGCAGCACGCCCTGCGAGGCGAGTTGCCGTACGGTGCGCTGCAGCGCCGCGTACGGCTCGCCCGCGAGCGTGCCGGGCGCCGCGGTGATGCCCTCGGGCCCGTCGTCGCCGAGGACCCCGGCCCACAGCGTGTTGTCCAGGTCCAGCACCAGGCACTTGCGCGTCAGCCCGTGCCGGGCGCGCAGCACGTGCGCCGCCTCGCGGGCGTAGGCCGCGAGCAGCTGCTCGCCGTACGCGGCGCGGGCGTAGAGGGCCAGGCGCGGATCGGTGGCCGGGCCGCCCTCCGCGACGAGCGGGTCGAGGTCGACGACGGCGAGCGCCGGGCGGTCGGCGGTCAGCCGCAGCAGCCGGGCGTTGAACTCCCGCCACACCGCCCCGAGCAGCGCCCGCTCGTGCCGGCCGACCAGCTGCTGGAGGACGGTGCGCGGCAGGACCAGGGTGTTGAGGACCAGGGTGCCGGCGGCGTCCGCCGCGTGGGCGTCCGCCGCCGCGGTCAGCCGCTCCAGCAGCCGGGCGAGGCCCGCCTCGACGTCCTGCCAGGTCCACGGCACCGGCAGGGCGTCCATGACCGCGCCGGCGTCGAGCAGGCACAGGGTCAGGTCGGGCCGGCAGCGGCGCAGTTCCCCGTCCGCATCGTGCAGGTCGCGCAGCCAGGCCCCGTGGTCGCCGGTGACGGTCCTGGCCAGCAGCCCGTGCCGGGCGAGCTCGGCGGTCAGCGGGTCGCCGAGCCGGGCCGTCGAGGAGTGGCCGGTGACGGCCACGGTCACCAGCGGGGTGCCGGGGTGGCGGGTCAGCACCTCGTCCGGGTCGAGCGCGGCCAGCACCCGGCCGGCGCGCGTCAGGTCGCCGGCCACGGCCTCCGGTTCGCGGTCCCCGGCATCGGTGAGCTCGGCCAGCAGGGCCGGGACGCGCGGCCACTGCGCGGCGAGCAGACCGTCGCGGCGCAGCCGGCGCAGCTCCCGCAGGGGGTCGGTGGCCTCGGTGCCGGCGGCAGCCGGGGTGCGGGTGGCGGCTGCGGTGCCGGCGGCGGCCTCGGTGCCGAAGGTGCCCGGCAACCCGGTCGTGGGGCCGTTCGCGGTCCCGTTCCCTGTCCCGGGCACGGCGGTGGTCCCGGGCCCGGCCGCGGCAGCGGTTGCGCCCGCGGTCCCGGGCCCGTTCCCGTTCCCGTTCCCGGCGGCGATCCCGGTGGTGGTCGGCGACCCGGTCGCGGCGGTGGTCCCGGTGCCGGCGGCGGCCTTGGTGGTCGTGGTCATCGGGCCGTGTCCGTCTCCGCCAGGCGTTCCAGTGCCAGCCCCGCCCGGATCCACTTGCTCGACTCCACGACCACGGCCAGGGCCCGTTCCCCCTCGTCCATCGCCGCGGCGAGCCGGTCGAGCTGGATCAGCGGCAGGGCGTTGCCGGTGTTCCCGGTCTCGGCCACGCAGGAGATCTCGGTCAGCTCCGGCACGCCGAGGTGCTCGGTGATCCGGGCGGTCATCCGTGCCGACAGCTGGGGAGGCAGCAGGTAGTCGACGTCCTCGCGGGTCCAGCCGGCGGTGCCCAGCAGCTCCCGGAAGATCTCCGCGGCCATCAGCGGCACGTTCTCCTCGATGGCCTTGTAGTCCTCGAACAGCATCCGGCGGGTGTGGTCCTGACGGGCCGTGCCCTGCCAGTCCACGATCTGGCCGGGGGCCCGGCCCCGGCCGGTGAAGCGGTGGAGCAGGCCGCGTACGGCGACGGCGTCCCCGGCGGGCTCCGCCGTCACCACGGCCGCGCCCGCCCCGTCGCCGAACAGCACGTAGTTGACCAGCTCCTCGGTGGGCAGGCTGACCGGGTCGCGCTGCGCGTCCAGGAAGCGGTCGGTGACGTCGCCGCCCACGACCAGGCCCGCCCGGTGCCCGGCCGCGAGCAGCGCCCGGGCCACGTCCAGCGCCTGCACGGCGCCGGAGCAGCCCGCCTGGAGCTGGTACACCGGCAGGTGGCTCAGGCCCAGGCGGTCGGCGACCACGGTGGCGGTGGTGGGCAGCAGGGTGTCCGGCGTGGCCGTGGTCAGGACCAGGAAGTCCATGTCCGCCGGGGCCAGTCCGGAGGTGTCCAGGGCCCGCCCGGCGGCCTCGGCGCACAGGTCGGCGAGGCTGTGGGTGAGCGTGCCGGTGCCGAGGTCCCAGCAGAAGTGCCGGGTACGGGTGCCGACGAAGAGGTCGATCCACTCCTCGCTGATGCCGAACAGCTTGCCCAGCGAGGTGTTGTCCACCGGGGGGCCGGGCAGGGCCGTGCCCGTGCCCGCCAGGAAGAGCGTGGTGGGGGTGTCCGTCATGTTGTCGCTCCCACACTGATCCACTCGCCGACGAACTCGGCCAGCGTGCCCACCGTACGCAGCGCGGGCAGCAGCCGGGGCACGGTGATGCCGCTCGCCTGCGGCAGCCGGGCCTCCAGCCGGTCCTTCAGCTGCATGATCATCACGGAGTCGAAGCCGAGGTCCTCGTAGAACCGGGCCGCCCGGACCACCCGTTCGGGCTCGTACCCGCCGACCTCGGTGACCGCCTCGACGACCGCGGCGAGCACCGGATCGGCGGCCGCATCGGCGGCTGCATCGGAGGTCGCATCGGAGGTCGCACCGGCGGACCGGTCCGCAGCGGCCGGCTCCGGGCGGGCCGGGGCGCGCCACGGCTCCTCAGCGGAACCCGGCCCGGCCTGCGGTGCAGCGGCCCGGGCC
>NZ_WTFF01000320.1 GCF_019400985.1 Streptomyces bambusae | reverse complement strand
CGCCCGGCCCGGACAGCCCGGCCCAGGCCGCCGCCGAACGGGCCCGCGCGGTCCTGGAGGAGCGGCTGGCCGACCCGCCGTCCCTGGAGCAGCTCGCGGTGGAGCTCGGCACCAGCCCGTTCGCGCTGCTGCGCGCCTTCCGGGAGCGGTACGGCATGCCGCCGCACACCTGGCTGACCGACGCCCGGGTCCGCCGGGCCCGCAGCCTGCTGGACGCGGGCGCGGCGCCCGCGGAGGCGGCGGTGACGGTCGGCTTCACGGACCAGCCCCACCTCAACCGGCACTTCACCCGGATCGTCGGGGTCCCGCCCGGCGCCTACCGACGCGGGCACTCGCCCGGCTGACCGGCTCCCGGCGGGGGCGCGGCGGACCGGCGCGCAAGAACGTACAAGACCGCCACCGGGCCCCGCACCTAGCGTCGGGGTGTGACCAGGACCGATACACAGACCCAGGGACAGGAGCCGGGACAGGCTCAGGGCACTCAGAGCACTCAGGGCCGGGCGCGGACGACAGGCCGTACGCAGGCGGCGGCGGGGAGCGCGGCGGACCGGCGCGCCGTCGTACGGGACTCGCTCGGGGTGGGCGTGGCCGTCGGCCTGTCCGGCTTCGCCTTCGGCGTGACCGCCGCCGGCTCCGGCATCAGCACGGCGGCGGCCTGCGTCCTGAGCCTGCTCGTCTTCACCGGGGCCTCGCAGTTCGCGCTGGTCGGGGCGCTCGCCGCCGGCGGGAACCCGTTCACCGCGGCCGCCGGGGCGTTCTTCCTCGGCACCCGCAACGCCTTCTACGGCCTGCGGCTCTCCCAGCTGCTCGCCCTGCCCCGGCCGCTGCGCCCGCTGGCAGCGCACTGGGTCATCGACGAGACCGCCGCCGTGTCCCTGGCCCAGAAGGACCGGGCCTCGGCCCGGCTCGGCTTCGCCGTCACCGGGCTGAGCCTGTACGTGCTGTGGAACCTCACCACCCTGCTCGGCGCCCTGGGCGCCGAAGCCATCGGCGACACCGCCGCCTGGGGGCTGGACGCGGCGGGACCCGCCGTCTTCCTCGCCCTGCTCGCCCCCATGCTGCGCACCGCCACCGAGCGGGCCGTCGCCGTGCTCGCGCTGGTCCTGGGCCTCGGCCTCCTGCCGGTGCTGCCCGCCGGGGTTCCGGTGCTCGTCGCGGCGCTGGCCGCGCCCGCCGTCCTGTTCCTGAAGGGACGCAGCCTGAAGGGACGCAGCCTCAAGGGAAGCAGCTTCAAGGACCGCAACACCGGGGGCCGCAATGCGAAGGGAACGCGCCCGTGAACGTCTGGATCGCCATCGGCCTCACCGTCCTCGGCTGCTACGCCGTCAAGCTCGCCGGCCTCCTCGTCCCGGCCGGCGCCCTGGAACGCCCGCTGGTGCGGCAGCTGTCCGCGCTGCTGCCGGTGGCGTTGCTGGCCGCGCTCACCGCGCAGCAGACCTTCAGCACCGGCCACGAGCTGGTCCTCGACGCCCGCGCCGCCGGGCTGGCCGCGGCCGGGATCGCCCTGCTGCTGCGCGCCCCGTTCCTGGCCGTCGTCGCCGCGGCCGTGGTGGTCACCGCCGGACTGCGGGCCCTCGGCCTCCAGTAGGCCGCGTAGGCCGGGTCCCGCGTATCCGCCGGATCCGCCCCGGCCGGCTACCGCCGGGCCGTACCGGGGCCCGGCGGCGTCGGACCGTCCAGCGGGCGGCCGTACGCGCGCAGGGTCAGCAGGGCCTCCAGGGTGGCGATCGGGCGCCGCTCCAGTGCGCTGCCCGGCGCCCACGCCCGCCGGTGCACCGGCCAGCCGCCGTCCTGCTCCTGCCCGGCGGCCAGGAAGTCCAGTGAGCGGGCGATCTCCTCGTCCGTGAACCAGCCGCGCGCCAGCGATTCCGGCCGCCGCGCCACGTCGTACGCGAACAGCTGCTCGCCCGGTGCGCCGCCGGGCACCGCCGGCGCCTGCGCCCGGTCCGCCGGGTCGAGCACCACCAGCTCCCGCTCCCGCACCAGCCGGCCCAGCCGGTCCGCGGCCGCCACCGCACGGGCCCGGTCGGGTACGCCGTCCAGGAAGGCGACGGCGCCCTGGAGCTCGTACGGATGGCAGCGGCGCAGGCTCTCCAGCCGCTCCCAGCAGAACTCCGTGGCCCGGAACAGCCACGCGTGCCACACCCGGTTGCGGTGCAGCAGCCCGACCACCGGGCCGGTGGTGACCAGGGAGCCCGGCGGGTCGTCCTGGACCGGGTGGTAGGGCGCCGCCGGGTAGCCGCGCGGTGCCGGGACCACCACCGGCAGGGCGCCCTCCGGGGTGGACAGCCGGGTCAGGCGGTCGCACAGCCGCTCGACGCGCCGGCCGGCGCAGCGGTTCAGCCCGTCCAGCACCCGCAGGGCGTGCGCGCAGTGCAGCGGCTGGCTCAGCGGGCCGCGCAGATCGGGGTCGAGGGCGTGGCCGTAGCCGCCGTCGTCGTTGAGGTACGCGCCGAGCGCCCGGTCCACCGGGTCGGGATCGCCGCCGAGGAAGTGGAAGGTGAACCGCCGCTGCTCCAGCACGCGGGCCGTGAGCCAGATGAAGTGCTCGGCGCGGGCCAGCATGGATGTGTCGCCGTGGGCCATGACGGAACCGTAGGGCGGCCCGCTGCCCCGGCGGGCCGAACGGCAGCGGGTGCACTCGCACGGGGCGGGATACTGGGGGCATGCGGTTGACGATTTTCTGGGAGCGGATGGCAGAGCACTTCGGTGCCGCCTACGCGGACTCCTTCGCGCGTGACCACGTCATGACCGAGCTCGGCGGACGTACGGTGCACCAGGCGCTGGACGCGGGCTGGGAGACCAAGGACGTGTGGCGCGCGGTCTGTTCGGCGATGGACGTCCCGGCCCACCTGCGGTGAACGTCCGCTGACGGTCTCTCGACCCGGGGGCCGTACGGGCCGCCGGTGGGGGAGACTTGTCCCCGTGGCAGCCACCGACGAGACCCAGGACACCCCGGACACCCCCGACGCGCGCGGGCCGGTCCCGGGCGCGCGCCGCCCGGCGGAACCGGACGGCGCGGGCGCCGGGCGGTCCGCACAGGACCGGCATCGCCGCCGGCACCGACACCGCGAAGCCCAGGTCCCGTTCGGCCAGGCCCGCGATGATCCGGGCCGCCTCCTCGGGGGTCTCGGCCTCGGCCTCGGCGACGATCGGGACCCCGGCGGTGGCCGGGTGGGCGGCCGCGGTGTCGGCCAGGTCCAGGACCAGCCGGCTGGGTAATCCGCTGCGGGCGCCGACCGGTATCCGGGCGCGCTCGCGCAGTTCGTCGTCCTCGCTCCAGCGGCCGGGCAGGCTCAGCCGCCAGTCCACGGGCACGGTCCCCCGGTCGGTGACCAGGAACAGCCCGAGGGCGAGCTGGCAGCTCAGCGTGCGACCGCCGGCCGGGTCGAACCGACGGTGCACCCCGGCGGAGCACTCGCCCCGCTTGGGGATGACCACCGGGACCATCCGCAGGGCCCGTACGTCGGCCCGCTCCCCGCACCAGGCGGCGAGCTCCCGGCGGACCGGATCCCACTGCCAGGTACTGGAGTTGACGATCTGGTGGAGCGACTGCGAGGCGGTCTCGAAGGTCCCGGCGGAACGCGCCATGTTGCGTACGGACTTCTTCCCGGGCGTCGTGACCAGCCCGGACAGATAGGCGCCGGCCCAGCGGCGCTGGTCGGTACGCGGCAGGCAGCGGAACAGGCGCCGGGCCAGTGGTTCGGCGGTCGGCACGGTCTCCGGCATGCGCGCGGCCTGCGGTACAGGCATGGCGAGCTCCCTCCGGCGAGCAGGTCGTGTGGCCAGGATTCAAGAATAGCGAGTGTTCTCTTTGTTTTGCGAGCCCTGGTGACCGCAGACCCGACTTTGGCACGTTCCCGCCACGCCCCCGCGCCCCGCGCGCGCCGGGCGGGAACACGCCGGGGGCCCCGGCCGGTTCCGCACCCCGGCCGGGGCCCCGCTGGACACGCCGTTGTGCGGCGTGCCCGGTCTGTCAGGCGGCGAGTTCCGCGAGCACGGAGTCGCGCCGCGTCAGGTTGGGTCGGCTGCCGCTGAAGAGGCTCTCCATGGGGAGCCACCGCAGCGTGACCGGGCCCTGCGGGGCCCCGTCGTAACCGATCGCCGCCGCGGCGGTGTGCCGCGGCCCGGCCGGTACGTCGACCACGGACCAGCCCTCGGGGTGCTTGTCGGACTCCCACCCCAGGTAGTCCAGGGACAGGTCCCGGCCGAGGCCGGTGCCCAGCCCCTTGAGGTAGGCCTCCTTACGCGTCCACAGCCGTCCGAAGGCCGAGGTCCCCGCACACTCGGGCACCTCCGCCAACTCGGCCCGCTCGTCCGGGTGGAGGGCCTGGGTGCACACCCGGGCGGTCTCCGCGCTCGGCACCTTCTCGACGTCCACGCCGATCGGCACCTGCGCCACCCCGATCAGCACCACACCGCTGCTGTGGGACAGCGAGAAGTGCAGGTCGGAGACCGGATTCACGAGCACCGGCCGCCCGTGCTGCTTGTCGCAGCACGGGCAGGGGCCCCGCCCGAAGACGAGGTCCCTCGCGGGCTCTCCCACATACGCCGACAACACCCGCCGCAGCGCGATGTGCGCCGCCGCGTACAGGTACCCACCGGCCTGGCGGCGGCAGGCCCGGGCCCGCTGCAGCTCGGTCTCGTCCAGTTCCTCCATGTCGAGGACGCCGGTGATGTCGTCCGGCTTGGGCTGCCGCAGCAGCCACACGTCCGCGCCGGCCGGCGGCGCCAGCTTCGCCGTCACGCCCCATACCCGAGCAGGTCCAGCATCATGCCGGACAGCGCGTGCGTGTCTTTCGCCATCAAGATCTCCTTCAGTTCCGGGGCGACGCCCATCGCGTCCCGGAGCCGGTACTGGAGCTCACAGCCGAGCATCGACCCGACGCCGACGCTGACCAGCGTCCGCTCGGTGTCCAGCGCGGCCGGGGTCAGGCCCACCGAGCGGGCCACCTCCGCCCGCACGTACTCGAACATGAGCTCCGCGCGCTCCGTCCCGCCCGCGGATGCGAGCGTGGCCGCCGAGGGGGCGGTCACGTCCGCGGCCAGCGGGCCGTCGGTCGCGGTCTCCGGGAGATCCCAGTCGGGGTCGGTATTCAGCCAGTCGAGAACTGCTTGGTCCACTGTCACGATGCCTCCAAGGCCGGTGGTTCGTGCGACATTTCGCCGGACATTGCGTCGGACTTTTCTTCGGACATTTCGTCGGACTGTTCGTCGGACTGTTCGTCGGACGTCTCGCGGGACGTCGTGCGGTACGTCCCGCGGGACATGAGCGAGCGCACCCGCGAGGGGTGCAGGGGCAGGGCGCCGACGTCGCCGGCGAGCCCCAGGGCGTCCCGCACGGCACCGGCGAGGACGGCGCCGCTGCCCGCGGTGCCTCCCTCGCCGGCCCCGCGCAGGCCGAGCGGATTGCCCGGTGCCGGCGCGTCCTCGTAGACCTCCACCTGGATCTCGGGGAGGTCGGCCGCGCGCGGCCACAGATAGTCGTCGAGCGTCAGCGACAGGGGCGTGCCGCGCTCGTCGTAGCGGAACTCCTCGGACAGCGCGCCCCCGATGCCCTGGACCGCGCCGCCCAGCAGCTGGCCGCGCACGGACTCCGGGTGGACGGCGCGGCCGACCTCGTAGGTCACGGCGTAGCGCAGCAGGCGGACGGCCCCGGTCTCCGGGTCCACCTCGACCTGCGCGAAGTGCGCGCCGTACGGGTACGTCATCCCCTGCGCGGCGTACGTCGCCCGCCCGATCAGGCCGGCCTCCTCGCCGGTGGCCGTCCAGCGCGGCGCGAAGCTCGCGGCGGCGATCCGGCCCCAGTCCAGCCGGCGCTCGGGTGCGCCCCGCACCGCCAGGCCGCCCTCGTGCGGGACGAGCTCGGCCGGTTCGGCGCCCAGGAGTTCGCCGGCCACCGCCCGCGCCCGCTCCAGCACCTTCAGCGCGGCCTCGCGTACGGCCGTGCCCCCGACCACGGTCGAGCGGCTGCCGAAGGTGCCGCCGCCGTCGGGCAGCAGATCGGTGTCGGAGAGCACCACGTGCACCGAGCCGGCGGGCACGGCGAGCTCCTCGGCGGCGATCTGGGCCATCACGGTCTGGATGCCCTGGCCGACGTTGGCGCCGCCCATCACGACCCGGACCGCGCCGGTCACGCCGATGTCGACGACCGCGCTGTCGTAGCCGAGGCCCGCCTTCTCCAGGATGACCGCGCAGCCGGTGCCCACCAGCCGGCCCGCGGCCCGCGCCTCGGCGGCCTCGGTGCGCCACCGCTCGTAGCCGACGGCCGCCCGGCCCTTGTCGAAGTGCTCCAGGTGGTCCTTGCCGTCGAGCACCATCGGGGAGCCGAAGACCTGCATCGGCCGCTGGTGCGGCAGTTCGGCGGCGGTCAGCAGGTTGCGCCGGCGCAGTTCGACCGGGTCGATGCCGAGCCGGTTCGCGGCCAGGTCGAGGGCGTGCTCGCGCACGAAGTTGTGCTGGAAACGGCCCGGGGCCCGGTAGGTGCCGATCGGGGTCTTGTGGGTGGTGACGATGTGCACCCGGGAGCGGCAGGCCGGCAGCCGGTACGGCCCGGAGACCATCGAGGCGGTCAGCGCGGCCACCACCGCGCCGTGGGTGCGGATGTACGCGCCGTTGTCGAGCCAGGCCTCGTCGCGCAGGGCCAGCAGCCGGCCGTCGGCGTCCAGCGCCAGCTCGATCCGGTGCTCCTGCTCGCGGGCGTGGTTGGCGGCCGTCATGTGCTCGGTGCGGTCCTCGCTCCACTTGACGGGGCGTCCGGTGCGCAGCGCGAGGAATGGGACGAGGAAGTCCTCGGGGTAGAACTCGCCGCGGATGCCGAAGCTGCCGCCGGCGTCCGTCTCCCGCATGTGGATGCGGTGTTCAGGCAGTGCGAGCAGGGAGGCAAGGACCCGGCGGTTGATGTGCGGGATCTTCGCGGCGCCCCAGACGGTCAGCCGCCCGGTGTCCGCGTCGGGCTCGGCGACCAGGCCGCGCGGCTCCAGCGGGGTGCCGCTGTGCCGCCCGGTGCGCAGGTCGGCGCTCACCACGTGGGCGGCGCCGGCGAAGGCCGCGTCCACGTCGCCGTACCCGAAGTCGACGACGCCGACCTCGTGGGCGTCGGCGGGCGCGGTGCGCGCGTCGAGTACGGGCGCCAGCTCGGCCAGGTCCAGGCCGACCAGCTCGGCGGCGTCCTCGGCGAGATAGGGGTCCTCGGCCAGTACGGCGGCCACCGGCTCGCCCGCGTACCGGACGCGGCCGGCGGCGAGCGGCGGCTGGAGCCAGTCGGTGAAGTCCAGCCCCGGGTGCGGCTGGCGCACCGGGATGCGCAGGCCCGGCGGCAGGTCGGCGGCGGTGACCACGGCGGCCACACCGGGCAGCGCGGCGGCCCGCACGGTGTCGACGCCGCGCAGCTCGGCGTGCGCGACGGGCGAGCGGACCACGCGCAGCCAGAGCTGGCCGGGGCGCACGACGTCGTCGTGGAAGCGGCCGCGGCCGCGCAGCAGCCGGTCGTCCTCCAGGCGGGGCACGGAGTGCCCGAGGGCGCTCACCGGCCCACCGCCTCGATCGCGTCGACGACGGGGCTGTAGCCCGTGCAGCGGCACAGGTTGGCCGAGACACAGGCCCGGATGCGGTCCCGGCAGGGGCGCGGCTCACGGCGCAGCAGGGCGGTTCCGAGCATCAGGAACCCGGGGGTGCAGAAGCCGCACTGGAGCGCGAAGTGGTCCTTGAACGCCTGCTGGAGCGGGCCGAGCCGACCGTCGTCCTCGGCGAGCGACTCCACGGTCTCCACCCGCTGCCCGTCCGCCTGCACCGCCAGCACGGTGCAGGCCCGCACGGGCTCGTCGTCCAGCAGCACGGTGCACGAGCCGCACACCCCGGTCTCGCACCCGACCCGCGTCCCGGTCAGCCCGAGGTCACGGCGCAGCACATCGGCGAGGCTGCGCCGCGCCTCGACCTCCAGGGCGCACGGGTCGCCGTTGACGGTGAGCTTGAGCGATACGGGCTCGGTCGCTTCGCTGGTCATGCCGCCACCGCCTCGGGGTGCTGTGCCACCGGGGCGGCGGCGGGTTCGGGGGCCGGCGCGAAGGCCGGTGCCGGGGCCGGCTCGGGGGCCGGGCGGCGGACCGGTGCCAGGACGCGGGCGCGGTCCGCCGAGCGGGCCAGGGCCGCGTACAAGTGGGCGTGCCGGTCGGCGCCGGTACGGGCCTCGTCCAGCTCGTCCAGTCAGTCCTGGCCGTACCCGCGGACGGTGTCCAGCAGCTGTCTCTATACAC
>NZ_WTFF01000032.1 GCF_019400985.1 Streptomyces bambusae | reverse complement strand
ATGCTGCCGGCGGCCGAAGCCCCTTCACCCGGACGGCACCGGGGCACCCGGATGCCTCGACGGGCGCGCTGACGTGCCGTAACGCCCTCGCGGCCGGCTCCCGGGACCGGTCGGCCGCGCCGCCCCGACAGGCGCCGGCGGCGGGCGGCCGGTTAGCTCGGGGACACGACCCGTGTCCGTCCCGGACCGGACCGGACCGGACCGGACCGAAACCGAGCAGAGCCGAGCAGAGGATCCGCAGGAGCCGCCATGCGCCGCCGCACCGCCCATGCGCTCACCGCAGCCGCAGTGACCGCCGCCGCGTTCGCCGGCCCGGTCGCGGGCGCGGTGGCCGCGGCGGGCCTCGGCGCGGGCGTCTTCGCCGCCGGGGACTTCGCCGAGCTGGAGGTCTGGCCGAAGTCGGCGGCGCCCGGTGCCGCGGTCACCGTGAACACCACCGCCTGCGGCCCGCGCGGCGAGGCCGACGGCGATGCGACCACGGTCGGCGGCGGCCGCTTCCGGCTGGTGCCGGGCACGCACAAGGAGGTCGTGGTCGGCCAGTTCCGGGTCGGCCGCGAGGTCCGGCCGGGGACCTACGAGATCGGCGCGACCTGCGCCGACGGCAAGTTCGCCACCGGCGACCTGGTCGTCACCGAGCGCGGCCCGCAGGGCCACGTGCACACCGGGGTGGGCGGTGGCACGACCACCACCACCGACCCCGCCAAGATCGCGGCGGGAGCGGCCGTACTGGCCGCGACCGCCGTCGGCGGTACCTGGCTCCTGCGTCGCCGGGCGAGCGGCACGCGGGGCTGACGGGCGCCCACCGCGGCCCGGCCGCGGTCCGTACCGGTACCGCCCCCCGTCGCCCGCCCCGTGAGGTCCCCCCGTTCGCGGGGCCGGGCGACGGCCACACCGAGCCCGCCCACACGCACACCCGAGGGGGCAGGAATGCGACGCGACCGGCGGCCCCGACGGGGTCGCATCGGCCTGGTGGCACTGGCCGCCGGTACCGGGATCTGGCTGGTCACCAGTGGCTCCGCCGAACACGTCCGGCCACCGCTGCCCTCCGCCGGGGAGGCCCTGCGCGCCGTGGCCCCCGCCGACGGCATCACCCCGCTGCCGGGCTCCCCGCCGACCCGGATCAAGATCCCCGCCATCGGGGTCGACGCCCCGCTGACCGGCCTCGGCCTCGACGGCGAGGGCCGGCTCGACGCCCCTCCGGCGACCCGGCGCGACCTCGCCGGCTGGTACCGCGACGGCACCACCCCCGGCTCGGCCGGCACCGCGATCATCGCCGGCCACGTCGACCACGCCACCGGCCCGGCGGTCTTCTACCGGCTGGGCGCGCTGCGCCGCGGGGCGGTGATCGAGGTCCCGCGCCGGGACGGCCGAACCGCCGTCTTCACCGTCCACGCGGTGGAGGTCTACCTGGCCGGCCGCTTCCCGGACCAGCTGGTCTACGGTCCCTCCCCGCGCGCCGAGCTCCGCGTCATCACCTGCGGCGGCCCCTTCTCCCCGGGCACGGGCTACCAGGGCAACGTGGTGGTCTTCGCCCACCTGACGGGCACGCGCTGAGCTCTCCGGCATCGGACGATTCCCGTCGACGAACCCCTCGGCGAATCCCCTCCAGGATGCCGGGATGCCCAGGGGGAGATCACTGATTCTGCTGGCGGACGCCCTCGCGCTGACCGCCGCTGCCTGCACCACGTCCGCGTCCGAGGAGCCGGCGGGGCAGGGCCCCACGCCCTCCGCGCCCTCCGCGGCTTCGGCGCAGCCCGGCGCGGCCGGTGCCATGGGTGCCGGCGCGAGCGCGGTCCCGACCGCGAGCCGGGCGGGGCCGCGAGCCCGGGCGGGGCCGGGACCCGCCTCCCCTCCGGCACTCTGCAGAGCCGCTGGTGGAGCTGTGCGGCGTCCGCCAGGTCCGGTTCCAACCCGGTCAGCGACCCGGACGGCACGTTCTGCGCCACCAACCAGCCCAAGGACGTCTGGTTCCTCGCCGGCAACTTCGGTGGGCGCAGCACCCGTACCTGCACGCTGCCGGCCGGTCTGCCGGTGGCCTTCCCCGTCGTCAACCTGATCGGGACCAGGACCGACTGCGAGTCGTTCATGGCGAAGGCGCAGGGCCGGGCCGGGCTCGGTGACCTACGAGCTCGACGTCAGGTAGCGGGCGGGCTCAGGCCCACTGCTCCAGGCCGAGCTTCACCACCAGGGCGAGGACGACCGTCAGCAGGACGGCGCGGACGAACCCGCTGCCCTTCTTCAGGGCCATGCGGGCGCCGGCCATCCCGCCCAGCAGGTTGAAGGCCGCCATCAGCGCGGCCAGCTGCCACAGGACGGCGCCCTGGTAGGCGAAGACGGCGAGGGCGCCGCCGTTGGTGCCGACGTTGACGATCTTGGCCGTGGCGGAGGCGGTCAGCAGGTCCAGGTGCAGCAGTGCGGTCAGGGCGAGGACCAGGAAGGTGCCGGTGCCGGGGCCGATCAGGCCGTCGTAGAAACCGATGCCGAGCCCCGCGAGGAGGATGGCGGCCACGATCCGGCGGCGGCTGACGGGCCCGCCCTCGGCAGCGGCGCCGAAGGCCGGCCGGAAGAGCACGAAGCCGGCCACCAGCAGCAGCACGACCATGATCAGCGGGCGCATGGTGTCCTTGCTGAACACGCCCGCGAGCAGGGCCCCGCCCATCGCGCCCGCCATCGCGGCCACACCGATCCGGACGGCGGTCCGCACGTCCACCGGCGCCTTGCGGGCGAAGGTGACCGCCGCGCCGGAAGTGCCTACGATCGCCACCGCCTTGTTGGTGCCGAGCGCGTGCGTGAGCGGTACGTTCGCGGGCAGGCCGAGCATCAGGGCGGGCAGCAGGAGCAGGCCGCCCCCGCCCACCACGGCGTCGATCCAGCCGGCCGCCGCGGCCGCCGCGCACAGCACGATGATCATGGTCGTCGATATGTCAGGCACGGCCCCGACCCTAGGCAACCGGTTGATGCAACATCCATCTATTCGGGGTTTCTTGCGCAAGGTTTGAGCTTTCCCGGTCCGGGCGGGAGTCCGGCAACGGCCCGGGGCGCCGCCCGCCCCGCCGCCCGAGCTGCGGCTCACACGCCCCGGCCCGCCTCGAAGAGGTCAGCGTTCCGCGCGGGTAACAGCAGTGATGCCGCCGGGAAACAGGCGCCCCGCACGCTCGGAGCATGACCTCCCGACAGCATGTTCTGGTGATCGGCGGCGGGCTCGCCGGGCTGCGGCTCGCGCAGCGGCTCGGCCCCGCGGCCGACGTGACCGTGCTCGGCGAGGAGAGCCGCGCCCCCTACAACCGCGTCCTCCTCGCCGAGGTCCTGGCGGGCCGGTTCGCCCCCGAGGTCACCGCCCTGCCCGACCCCGGACCGGCCCTGCGCCGCGGGGTGCGCGCGGTGCGCATCGACCGGGCCGAGCGGCTGGTCCACTGCGACGACGGCACCGTCGAGCAGTACGACACCCTGGTCCTGGCCACCGGCTCCAACCCGGTGCTGCCCCCGCTGCGCGGCCTGTTCGAGCTGGAGGGCGCCGGGCGGGAGCTGCCCGACGGCGTCCACGCCTTCCGGACCATGGACGACTGCCTGGCCCTGTCCGAGGCCCTGCGCCACCGCCCCGGCGTGCGCGCCGTGGTGATCGGCGGCGGGCTGCTCGGCGTCTCCGCCGCCCGCGCCCTCGCGGCCCGCGGCGCCCAGGTGGTCCTGGCCCAGCAGGGCAGCCGCCTGATGGAGCGCCAGCTGGACGCGGACGCCTCGGCCCTGCTGCTCACCCATCTGACCGCCCTCGGCGTGGAGGTCCACACCGAGTGCCGGGTGCGCGGCCTCGCGGCTGTGCCGGTGGGCGAGCGCCGCACCGTGACCGGGGTGGACCTCGCCGACGGGTTCCGGCTCGACGCCGATCTCGTGGTCCTCGCCTGCGGCGTACGCCCCCGCGTAGGCCTCGCGCAGGCCGCCGGGCTGGCCCTGGGCAAGGGCGTGCTGGTCGACGACGAGCTGCGCACCTCCGACCCCCGGATCCACGCCGTCGGCGACTGCGCCGAGCACGCCGGGCAGGCCTACGGCCTGGCCGGACCGGCGCTGGAGCAGGCCGACGTGCTCGCGGCCGTGCTCCAGGGCCGGCCCGCCCGCTACGCGGGCACCCGGGCGCTGACCCGGCTCACCCTCGCCGACGGCGCCCGCCCCCTGGACCTGGCCGCCTTCGGCGAGCCGACCCCCCGCCCCGGAGACGACGTGGTCTCCCTGGCCGACGCCACCCGCCGCACCTACCGCAAGGTCGTCCTGCGCGGCGACCGCCTGGTGGGCGGGGTGCTGCTCGGCGAGCTCTCCACGGTGGGCGCGCTGGCGCGCACCTGGGAGGGCGACGAACCGCTGGACGACCTGTTCCATCTGCTCACCGACGACGGAGGCTCCTGATCATGAGCAATCCCCAGTCCCCGCCGCCCGCCGGGCGCCCCTCGCTCGTCCTCGTCGGTCACGGCATGGTCGGCCAGCGCTACCTGGAGGCGCTCGCCGAACGGGGCGCGACGGCCACGCACGCGATCACCGTGCTCTGCGAGGAACCCCGCCCGGCGTACGACCGGGTGCACCTGACCTCGTACTTCTCCGGCACCTCCGCCGAGGACCTGTCGATGACCCCGGCCGGGTTCATGGCCGAGCACGGGATCGAGCTGCACCTGGGCGACCCGGCCGTCGCCGTCGACCGGGAGGCCCGTACGGTCACCTCCCGGTCCGGCCGGGTCGTGCCGTACGACGTACTGGTCCTGGCGACCGGCAGCTACCCGTTCGTGCCGCCCGTACCCGGCAAGGACTCCCCCGGCTGCTTCGTCTACCGCACGGTCGAGGACCTCCTCGCGATCGAGGAGTACGCCAAGGACCGGGCCACCGGCGCCGTCGTCGGCGGCGGACTGCTCGGTCTGGAGGCCGCCGGCGCCCTGCAGGGCCTGGGGCTGGCCACCCGCATCGTGGAGTTCGCGCCCCGCCTGATGCCCGCCCAGGTGGACGACGGGGGCGGCGCGGCCCTGCTGCGCACCATCGAGTCGATGGGGCTGACCGTCCACACCGGCGTCGGCACCCAGGAGGTGCTGGCCGACGCGCCCGACGGCTCGGTGACCGGGATGCGGCTGTCCGACGGCAGCACGCTCGCCACCGACCTCGTCGTCTTCTCCGCGGGCGTCCGCCCCCGCGACCAGCTGGCCCGGGACTGCGGGCTGGAGGTCGGCGAGCGCGGCGGCATCGCCGTGGACACCCGCTGCCGCACCTCCGACCCGCACGTCTACGCGATCGGCGAGTGCGCGCTGGCCTCCGACGGCCGCGTCTACGGCCTGGTCGCCCCCGGCTACGAGATGGCCGAGACCGCCGCCGACGACCTGCTGGGCCGGGAGCGGGAGTTCACCGGCGCCGACCTGTCGACCAAGCTCAAGCTGCTCGGCGTGGACGTGGCATCCTTCGGCGACGCCCACGGCGCCACCGAGGGCAGCCTGGACGTGGTCTACTCGGACTCCCGCGCCGGGGTCTACAAGAAGCTGGTGGTCGCCCCCGACGGCCGGCTGCTCGGCGGCATCCTGGTCGGCGACGCCGACTCCTACGGGCTGCTGCGCCCGCTGACCGGCAGCGTCCCGCCCGCCGCCCCCGAGCAGCTGGTCCTGCCGGCCGGGATCGGCGCGCCCGCCGCCCTCGGCCCGGCCTCCCTGCCCGACGACGCGATCATCTGTTCCTGCCACAACGTCACCAAGAAGGCCATCGCCGCCTGCGCCACCCTGCCCGAGGTCAAGAAGTGCACCAAGGCGGGCACCGGCTGCGGCGGCTGCGTGAAGGTGATCGGCCAGCTGCTGCCGCCCCCGGCGGAGAAGGGGCTGTGCGCCTGCTTCGCCTACACCCGGGCCGAGCTCTACGAGATCGTCCGCACCCTGCGGCTGACCTCGTACGACCAGCTGCTCGACAGCCACGGCCGCGAGGCGGCGCGCGGCACCGACGGCTGCGAGGTCTGCAAGCCGGCCGTCGGCTCGATCATCGCCTCGCTCGCGCCGACCATCGGTGCCTCCGGCTACGTCCTGGCCGGCGAGCAGGCCGCCCTCCAGGACACCAACGACCACTTCCTCGCCAACCTCCAGCGCAACGGCTCCTACTCCGTCGTCCCGCGCATCCCCGGCGGCGAGATCACCCCCGACAAGCTGATCGTGATCGGCGAGGTGGCCCGCGACTTCGGCCTCTACACCAAGATCACCGGAGGTCAGCGGATCGACCTCTTCGGCGCCCGCGTCGACCAGCTCCCGCAGATCTGGTCCCGGCTGGTCGAGGCCGGCTTCGAGTCCGGGCACGCGTACGGCAAGGCACTGCGTACGGTGAAGTCCTGCGTCGGGCAGACCTGGTGCCGCTACGGCGTCCAGGACAGCGTGCGCATGGCCATCGACCTGGAGCTGCGCTACCGGGGCCTGCGCGCCCCGCACAAGCTCAAGTCGGCCGTATCCGGCTGCACCCGCGAGTGCGCCGAGGCGCAGAGCAAGGACTTCGGCGTCATCGCCACGGCCAACGGCTGGAACCTGTACGTCGGCGGGAACGGCGGGGCCACCCCGCGCCACGCCGACCTGCTGGCCCAGGACCTCTCCGACGCCGAACTGGTGCGGCTCATCGACCGGTTCCTGATGTTCTACATCCGCACCGCCGACCGCCTGGAGCGCACCTCCGCCTGGCTGGAGCGGCTGGAGGGCGGCCTGGAGCACCTGCGGGACGTGGTCGTGCACGACTCGCTGGGGCTGTGCGCGGAGCTGGAGGCGCTGATGGCCGACCACGTGGCCGGCTACCGCGACGAATGGGCCGAGACCCTGGACGATCCCGACCGGCTGCGGCGCTTCGTGTCCTTCGTCAACGCGCCGGGCGCCCCCGACCCGACCGTGAAGTTCGTCCCCGAACGCGAGCAGGTCAAGCCCGACCTGGCCGTTCTGCAGATCTCCCCGTCCCCGTCCCTCGAACCCCTGGGAGGTACCCGATGACCGTCGAACTGCGCGTGGCGGAGGGCTGGCTGACGGTGTGCGAGCTCGAAGCACTCATTCCGGGCCGCGGGGTGGCCGCGCTGCTGCCCGACGGCAGCCAGGCCGCGGTCTTCATCGACCGGCAGGGCCGGCCGTACGCGATCAGCAACCGGGACCCCTTCACCGGGGCGCAGGTGCTCTCGCGGGGGCTGATCGGCTGCGCCGAGGGCCGTCCGTTCGTGGCCTCGCCGCTGCTCAAGCAGCGCTTCGACCTGAGCTCGGGGCGCTGCCTGGACGACGACGGGGTGGCGGTCCGCACCTATCCGGTCCGGACCGCCGCGACCTCGTAGAGGGGGTGCGGAGCTGTAGAGGGGGTGCGGGGCTCAGCCCTGGACGGCCGCCGGGTCCATCCACATGATCTCCCAGGTGTGGCCGTCCAGGTCCTCGAACGTCCGGCCGTACATGGTGCCGTAGTCCATGGCCCCGCGGGGCTCGGTGCCGCCGGCGGCCAGTGCCTTGTCGACCAGGGCGTCCACGGCGGCGCGGCTGTCGGCGCTCAGGCACAGCAGGGCCTCGGTGGTGGTGGCGGTGTCCGCGATGGCCTTGTGGGTGAACTCCTTGAACTTGGCCTCGGTCAGCAGCATGGCGAAGATCGTGTCGCTGATGACGAGGCTGGCGGCGGTGTCGTCGGTGAACTGGGGGTTGAAGGAGTATCCGAGCCGGTTCCAGAAGGCCTTGCTCGCGTCCAGGTCCTTGACCGGCAGGTTCACGAAGATCATGGTCGGCGACATCTCTGGGTCCCTCTTCCGTGGGTCGGTGCGTGCCGCGGGGTGCGGCCGGCCGTCAGCTGCGGTGTGCTGCTGTCACAGGGGTGGACAGCGGGCGGGCGGAAAACTCATCGGCCGCGCGGAAACTTTTTTTGCCGGGCGCGAGCGGCCGGTACGCCCGGTCGGCCGGGAGGGCGTTCGGGAAGGGGCGCCGGGGGCCCGTTCGGCAAGGGGCGCCGAGGGGCGCTCAAGGAGCTTCCGGAAGGGCGAGGCGGCACGCACAGATCCGCGCACGCCCCTTGCGCGGGCCTGCGCGCCCCGCGCCGCGCAGGCGAACCGCGAGGGCTGTTCGCCGGTCGCCCGCGGGTCATCTCGTGTTGACGTGGCATCAACACGGCGCTCCTATGGTCCTCGGCGCGCGACCTCGCGGCCGGCCGGCCGCGGGGCCACCCTCCCCCCTCATGGAGTGACCGTGGAACGTCGTACCTTCCTGCGCGGCGCAGTCATCGGCTCCTCTGCCGCGGCCTTCGGCGGCACCCTCATGCGCGGCGCCGCCTACGCGGCCCCGGCCCAGCCCGGCCCCGGACCGTACGGGGCGCTCGGCGCGGCGGACGCGAACGGGATCATGCTGCCGAGCGGCTTCACCAGCCGGGTGATAGCCCGGTCCGGCCAGACCGTCAGCGGCACCTCGTACACGTGGCACAACGCCCCCGACGGCGGCGCGTGCTTCGCCGACGGCACGGGCTGGATCTACGTCTCCAACTCGGAGATCAACCCCTCCGGCGGCGCGAGCGCGGTGAAGTTCAACTCCTCCGGCACGATCACCGGCTCCTACCGCATCCTGTCGAACACCCGGCAGAACTGCGCGGGCGGCAAGACCCCGTGGAACACCTGGCTGTCCTGCGAGGAGGTCAGCCGCGGCTACGTCTACGAGACCGACCCGTACGGGGTGATGGCGGCCGTCCGGCGGCCCGCGCTGGGCCAGTTCAAGCACGAGGCCGCGGCCGCCGACCCGGTCCGCCGGGTGATCTACCTGACGGAGGACGAGTCCAACGGCTGCCTCTACCGCTTCGTCCCCACCACCTGGGGAAACCTTTCCTCGGGCACCCTTCAGGTGCTCAAGGCCGGCACCGCCACCTCCGGCTCCTTCACCTGGCAGACCGTCCTGGACCCGGACGGCTCCCCCACGTACACCCGTGACCAGGTCTCCGGCGCCAAGCGGTTCAACGGCGGCGAGGGCTGCCACTACGCAAACGACACGGTCTGGTTCACCACCAAGGGCGACAACCGGGTGTGGCAGCTCAACCTGGCGAACAGCACGTACGAGCTGGCCTACGACGACTCGCTGGTGGTGGGCGGCGGCGCCCCGCTGACGGGCGTCGACAACGTCACCGGCTCCTCGTACGGCGACCTGTACGTGGCCGAGGACGGCGGCAACATGGAGATCTGCGTGATCACCCCGGACGACGTGGTCGCGCCCTTCCTGCGGGTCACCGGCCAGTCCTCCTCGGAGATCACCGGCCCGGCCTTCTCCCCCGCCGGCAACCGCCTGTACTTCTCCAGCCAGCGCGGCACGACGGGCAGCTCCTCGGGCGGCATCACGTACGAGGTCACCGGGCCCTTCCGGGTCTGACGGACCGCTCTCCGGGACCGCCGAGCGGACCGCCTGACAGACCGCTCTCCGGGACCGCCGAGCGCCTCCAGGGCCCCCGCACCCCGCCCGGGGTGCGGGGGTCCCGCGCTTCCTAGGAGGCCACCGCGCCGCCCTTGAGCAGGGCCGCGCCGAGCGGGGTCACCGTGTGGAGCACGGCGTTGCCCCGGCGCAGGGTGGTCACCAGCCCGGCCTCGCGCATCACGCAGGCGTGCTGGCTGGCGGAGGCCAGGGAGACGCCGGCCCGGCGGGCCAGCTCGCTCGTGGTCGCCCCGTCGCCGATGGCGCGCAGCACCACCGAGCGGGTGTGCCCGACGAGCTTGCCCAGGGTGCGCTGGCGGTGGTCGTCCAGGCTGGTCGGCCGGACCCCCTCGCCGCAGGTCGGCGCCGAGGCCAGGTGCGCCGCGGCCGGGTACACCAGCACCGGCGGCAGCTCCGGGTCGTGCAGGGTGACCGCCGTGCGCCGGCAGAAGAACGACGGCTGGAGCAGCAGGCCGCGCCCGCGCAGCCGGACGTCCCGGTCCACCGGGTAGTCGCACTCCAGCACCGGCGCCCGCCAGCGCAGCATCGGCGGCAGCGAGGCCAGCAGCTCGTCGGCGCCGCCGTCGAGCAACGCGCGGCCGCGTGCCGCCCGTTCGGCCTCTATCTGGGCCTGTATGTGCGTCCAGTACGGCTCCACGGCCGCGCGGTGGTAGCCGCGCAGCTCGGCCAGCAGCCGCGGCAGGTGCCGTACGCCGCTGTCGGTGAACTCCCGCAGCCGCGGCGCCGGCTGTGCCCCACCGCCCACGAGGGTCAGCTCCCGCCTCAGCCGCTCCGCACGGATCCCGCGCAACGCGTCAAGGCCGACATCCCACCCGTACTGCCCCTCCACAGGAGTCAGAAAATCGGGGAAATAGCCACGACTCGGTATGAGCGCACCAAGGAGACGTGTTTCAGTATTCAACCTGCTCCGCGTTTCCGTGCGCCAATCACCGAACAGCCGGACGTCACGCCGGTCCCTTAAGCGATGAAAACTCAGAATCGTTTCCCACAACGCATCGGGACGACATGCCATCCGTACGCGTGCCAGGTCCACTCCAGTGAAATGGATACGCAGCACCGAACCCCCACCTGTGCAACCGCAATCCCCCCGCCCCATGAGTATGCATGCCGTCACACGACGTCACCACGCCCTTTCGGCCACAGTTGAAACCCCTTTCGGCAGGGGCGTGACAACCGAAATCCTGTACTCCGCCAGGCACACTCCGGTGCGACCGAAACGCTCCGCGAAGGCCGTGGGGGGCTTTGCGGGGCCTGGCGGTCGGTCGCACCGGGAAGCGCCGACGTGCCTGGCAGATTGACAGCAGGCGGTGGACGGGTGGGGATCCGTCCGCCGCCTGCTGCCGTAAAGATTTGTTGAACAATGGCCTTCTTCACGGACCGCGCCACCGGCCCCGCCACTGGCCGTGCCACAAACATGGGTGCGTCCGCCCTCGGGGGTCAGGGATCCCGGGGGCGGACGCCGTCCGTGGGTCCGGCGCGGTCCCTGGGGAAGCGCCGGAGGGTGGGTCAGCGGCTGTCCGAGCCCTTCGCCTCGGCCGCGGCACGGCCGGCCTCCAGGCGCGCCACCGGGATCCGGAACGGCGAGCAGGAGACGTAGTCGAGCCCGACCTCGTGGAAGAAGTGCACCGACTCCGGGTCGCCGCCGTGCTCACCGCAGACGCCGAGCTTGATGTCGGGGCGGGTGGCGCGGCCCTGCTCCACCGCGTGGCGGACCAGGGAGCCGACGCCGTCCTTGTCGATGGTCTCGAACGGGCTGACGCCGAAGATGCCCTTCTCCAGGTACGCGGTGAAGAAGCTGGCCTCCACGTCGTCGCGGGAGAAGCCCCACACCGTCTGGGTCAGGTCGTTGGTGCCGAACGAGAAGAACTCGGCGGCCTCGGCGATCTGGCCGGCGGTGACCGCGGCGCGCGGCAGCTCGATCATGGTGCCCAGCGCCAGACGGAGCTCCACGCCGGTGGCGGCCTCGACCTCGGCGATGACCGCCTCGGCCTCCTCGCGGACGATCTCCAGCTCCTGGACGGTGCCCACGAGCGGGATCATGATCTCGACGCGCGGGTCGCCCTTGGCGTTCTTGCGCTCGGCCGCGGCCTCGGCGATCGCCCGGACCTGCATGGTGAACAGGCCGGGGATGACCAGGCCGAGGCGGACGCCGCGCAGACCCAGCATCGGGTTCTGCTCGTGCAGCCGGTGGACGGCCTGGAGCAGGCGCAGGTCGTTCTCGTTCGGGTCCTTGCGGGACTCGGCGAGGGCCACCCGGACCGACAGCTCGGTGATGTCGGGAAGGAACTCGTGCAGCGGCGGGTCGAGCAGGCGGACGGTGACGGGCAGCCCGTCCATCGCCTCGAACAGCTCGATGAAGTCCTTCTTCTGCAGCGGCAGCAGGTCGGTGAGGGCGGCGGCGCGCTCCTCGTCGGTGTCGGCGAGGATCAGGCGCTCGACCATCTCGCGGCGCTCACCGAGGAACATGTGCTCGGTGCGGCACAGGCCGATGCCCTGGGCGCCGAACCGGCGGGCGCGGGAGGCGTCCTCGGCGTTGTCGGCGTTGGCGCGCACCCGCAGCCGGCGGACGCGGTCGGCGTAGGCCATGATCCGGTGGACGGCGGCGACCAGCTCGTCGGCGTCGTCGGCGCCGGCGTGCATGCGGCCCTCGAAGTACTCGACGACCGGGGACGGTACGACGGGTACCTCGCCGAGGTACACCTTGCCGGTGGAGCCGTCGATGGAGACGACGTCGCCCTCCTCGACGACCGTGCCGTCGGCGGTGGTCATCCGGCGGCGCTTGGTGTCGACCTCCAGCTCCTCGGCACCGCAGACACAGGTCTTGCCCATGCCGCGGGCGACGACGGCCGCGTGCGAGGTCTTGCCGCCACGCGAGGTCAGGATGCCCTCGGCGGCGATCATGCCGTCCAGGTCGTCCGGGTTGGTCTCGCGGCGGATCAGGATGACCTTCTCGCCGGAGCGGGACCACTTCACGGCCGTGTACGAGTCGAAGACGGCCTTGCCGACGGCCGCGCCCGGGGAGGCGGCGATGCCGCGGCCGATCTTCTCGACCTTCGCGGACTCGTCGAAGCGGGGGAACATCAGCTGGGCGAGCTGGGCGCCGGTGACCCGCTGCAGGGCCTCGGCCTCGTCGATCAGGCCCTGGTCCACGAGCTGGGTGGCGATGCGGAAGGCGGCGCCGGCGGTGCGCTTGCCGACGCGGGTCTGGAGCATCCACAGCTGGCCGCGCTCGATGGTGAACTCGATGTCGCACAGGTCCTTGTAGTGCGTCTCGAGGGTCTCCATGATGCCCATGAGCTGGTCGTACGACGTCTTGTCGATCTGCTCCAGATCGGCGAGCGGGACCGTGTTGCGGATGCCCGCGACGACGTCCTCGCCCTGCGCGTTCTGCAGGTAGTCGCCGTAGACGCCCTGGTGGCCGCTGGCGGGGTCGCGGGTGAAGGCGACGCCGGTGCCGGAGTCGGGGCCGAGGTTGCCGAAGACCATCGTGCAGACGTTCACGGCGGTGCCGAGGTCGTGCGGGATGCGCTCCTGGCGGCGGTAGAGCTTGGCGCGGTCGCCGTTCCACGAGTCGAAGACCGCGTTGATGGCCAGGTCCATCTGCTCGCGCGGGTCCTGCGGGAAGTCGCGGCCGGTCTCCTTGGCGACGATCTTCTTGAAGGTCTTGACGATCTTCTTGAGGTCGGCGGCGTCGAGGTCGGTGTCGACCGTGATCTTCTTGGCCTCCTTGGCGGCCTCCAGGGCCTCCTCGAAGAGCTCGCCGTCCACGCCCAGGACGGTCTTGCCGAACATCTGGATCAGGCGGCGGTACGAGTCCCACGCGAAGCGCTCGTCACCGGCCTGGGAGGCGAGGCCGGTCACGGACTCGTCGGAGAGGCCGATGTTGAGGACGGTGTCCATCATGCCGGGCATCGAGAACTTGGCGCCGGAGCGGACGGAGACCAGGAGCGGGTCGTCGGACTGGCCGAGCTTCTTGCCCATCTTCTTCTCGAGGGCGTCCAGGTGGGCGCTGACCTCGTCGCGCAGCGCGGCCGGGGCCTCGCCGCTCTCCAGGTAGACCTTGCAGGCCTCCGTGGTGATGGTGAAGCCGGGAGGAACCGGGAGACCCAGGTTGGTCATCTCGGCGAGGTTGGCACCCTTGCCGCCGAGAAGGTCCTTGAGGTCGCGGTTGCCCTCGGTGAAGTCGTAGACGAGCTTCTGATCTTTGTTTTCCGACACGGGTCTCGACTCCTCGAGGCTCGGTGGCTGCCCTGACGGCGAGGAACATACCCAGATCGAAGGCTTCTGGGTACGTCCACTTGGCCGACATACGGCCGTAACCACCCGTGCGCCCATGGATCGAAAGTAACTGGAGAGTAGCCAAAACCTCCCAAGCGCGTTCACAACCCGAAGCCCGAGGCGCTCAGATCCGCTTGATCACGCTCGGATGAGCGATCATCGATACATTTGCGTTCAAGTCTTGAACAAACAAAGGGTGGCACCCAGTGCCACCCTTTGAAAGTCTTACCCGTGATTTTCGCGCTCATCTGAGCGCAACCCCACCCATGCGTGGCGTATCTCACGCCGCCTCAGGGCGGGTTTCTCAGCCCCCGGACGTGTCCAGCTCGGCTTCCTCGCTCACCCCGGCGCAGTCGTACGGATCCTTCAGCCAGCCGTCCGGGAGGACAACCCGGTTGTTTCCGGACGTCCGGCCGCGCGGGCCGTCCGCGCCCTCGGGCCACGGCTGGTCCAGATCAAGCTCGCTCAGATGAGCGTCCAGCTCGGCCAGCGACGAGATGACCGCGAGCTTCCCCCGCATCTCGGAGCCGACCGAGAAGCCCTTGAGGTACCAGGCCACGTGCTTACGGAAGTCGATCACCCCGCGCGCCTCGTCGCCGATCCACTCCCCCAGCAGCGTCGCGTGCCGCAGCATGACGGCCGCGACCTCGCGCAGGGAGGGCGCGAACATGTCCTGTGGGCGCCCCTCGAAGGCCGCCACCAGGTCGTTGAACAGCCACGGCCGGCCCAGGCAGCCCCGGCCGACGACCACGCCGTCGCAGCCGGTCTCGCGGACCATGCGCAGCGCGTCCTCGGCGCACCAGATGTCGCCGTTGCCGAGTACCGGGATCTCCGGGACGTGCTCCTTGAGCCGGGCGATGGCCTCCCAGTCGGCGGTGCCGCCGTAGTGCTGGGCGGTGGTGCGGCCGTGCAGGGCGATGGCGGTGACGCCCTCCTCCACGGCGATGCGGCCGGCGTCCAGGTAAGTGAGGTGGTCGTCGTCGATGCCCTTGCGCATCTTCATCGTCACCGGGATGTCCCCGGCGCCGGCGACGGCCTCCTTGAGGATGGCCCGCAGCAGGTTCCGCTTGTACGGCAGGGCCGAGCCACCGCCCTTGCGGGTCACCTTGGGGACCGGGCAGCCGAAGTTCAGGTCGATGTGATCGGCCCGGTCCTCCTCCACGATCATCCGGACGGCCTTGCCGACGGTCGCGGGATCCACCCCGTACAGCTGGATGGACCGGGGCTTCTCGGTCGCGTCGAAGTGGATCAGCTGCATGGTCTTCTCGTTGCGCTCGACCAGCGCCCGCGTCGTGATCATCTCGCTCACGTACAGGCCCTTGCCCTGCGAGAACTCGCGGCAGAGGGTGCGGAACGGGGCGTTGGTGATGCCGGCCATGGGCGCGAGCACCACCGGCGGCTGCACGGTGTGCGGGCCGATCGCGAGGGCGGGGGGGAGCGTGGTCATCCCCCCATTCTCGCGCATGCCGTATTGATCGGTTCTCCGTACGATCGGCGGCATGCACGAGGTGAGTCACCGGCAGCGCATGCTCGTCCTGGCGATCTGTTGCCTGAGCCTTCTGATCGTCAGCCTCGACAACACCGTCCTGAACGTCGCTCTCCCCCAGATGCGGCGCGACCTGCAGGCCCCCGTGTCGGGCATGCAGTGGGTCATCGACGCCTACACCCTGGTGATGGCGTCCCTCCTGATGCTGGCCGGGTCCACGGGCGACCGGATCGGCCGGCGCAAGGTCTTCCTGGCCGGCCTGGCCGTCTTCATGGCCGGCTCGCTGCTCTGCTCCCTGGCGCCGTCCCTCGACTGGCTCATCGCCTTCCGGGCGGTCCAGGCGGTGGGCGCGGCGATGCTCAACCCCGTCGCCATGTCGATCATCGCCAACACCTTCACCGATCCGGCGCAGCGGGCCCGGGCGATCGGGGTCTGGGGCGGTGTGGCGGGCATCTCGATGGCGGCCGGACCCCTGGTCGGCGGGGTGCTGGTGGACTCGGTGGGCTGGCGGTCCATCTTCTGGCTCAACCTGCCGATCGGATTCGTCGCGCTGGCGCTGACCGTGAAGTACGTCCCCGAGTCGCGCGCGCCCCGGCCGCGCCGCACGGACCTGGTGGGCCAGCTGCTGATCATGGCCCTGCTGGGCTCGCTGACCTACGGGATCATCGAGGCGCCCGAGGCCGGGCTGGGCTCTGCGCTGGTGCTGGGGTGCGCGACGGTGGCCGTGACCTCCTTCGTCGGGCTGCTGGTCTACGAGCCCCGGCGGACGGAGCCCCTGATCGACCCGCGGTTCTTCCGCAGCGCGCCCTTCAGCGGCGCGACCCTCATCGCGATCAGCGCCTTCGCCGCGCTGTCCGGCTTCCTCTTCCTGACCACCCTGTACCTCCAGGACGTCCGGGGGCTGGACCCGCTGCACGCGGGCCTGTGGATGCTGCCGCTGGCGCTGACGACCTGCCTGATCGCCCCCCTGTCGGGGCGGCTGGTCGGCAGCCGGGGGCCGCGGCTGCCGCTGGTGGTGGCGGGGCTGGGGATGGGCACGAGCTCGCTGCTGTTCGCCGCGTTCGCGGCCGAGGAGCAGAACTGGCTGATGTTCACGGCGTACGTGCTGTTCGGCGTGGGCTTCGGCATGGTCAACTCGCCGATCACCAACACGGCGGTCTCCGGGATGCCGCGCTCCCAGGCCGGGGTGGCGGCGGCCATCGCCGCCACGAGCCGTCAGACCGGCGGCACGCTGGGCGTCGCGGTGATCGGCGCGATGCTGGCCGCCGGGCTGGCGGGGGCCTCGTCCACCTGGTCCTCCTTCGACGCGGCCTCCTACGCGGCGGCGGCCCGCCCGGCGTGGTGGGTCATCACCGGCTGCGGCGTGGCGGTGCTGGTGCTGGGCGTGCTGAGCAGCGGCCCCTGGGCGCGCCGGACCGCGGAGCGCACGGCCCGCGAGCTGGAGCCCCCGCCCCCGCCGGCGGCCGCGGAAGTCGCCGTACCTCCGCAGCACTGAGCAGTAGCTGAACAGAGCAGCAGCGGCACTCAGTGCCGCGATCGTGGTCCCCACCTGTCCGTCCTCCCTCCGGCCGCTCCTGCTCCGGCCTCTTCTTCCCCGGCGTCGTTCCAGAACCGTCCACATCTATGGACTGACAGATATTGAAATCTGTCATCGGTCATGCCATTCTCGTACCCATGACGACGCACACCCACACCCCCCGAACCCCCCGTTCCCTCGGCACCACCGGCCCGGAGGTCTTCCCGCTCGGCCTCGGCTGCATGGGGATGTCCGCGCTCTACGGCGAGGCCGACCGCGCCGCGTCGATCGCGACCATCCATGCCGCCCTCGACGCGGGCGTCACCCTCCTGGACACCGGCGACTTCTACGGGATGGGGCACAACGAGCTGCTGATCAACGAGGCGCTGCGCACGGCCCCCGCCGCCGCCCGGGAGCGGGCGCTGACCAGCGTGAAGTTCGGCGCGCTGCGCACCGTGGAGGGCGCCTTCACCGGATACGACGGCCGCCCGGAGGCCGTGAAGAACTTCCTGGCCTACTCCCTGCAGCGGCTCGGCCGGGACCACATCGACATCTACCGGATCGCCCGCGTGGACCCCGACGTGCCGATCGAGGAGACCGTCGGCGCCATCGCCGAGGCGGTCCAGGCGGGCCACGTCCGGCACGTCGGGCTCTCCGAGGTCGGCGCGGACACCCTGCGGCGGGCCGCCGCGGTCACCCCGATCTCGGACCTCCAGATCGAGTACTCGCTGATATCCCGGGGCATCGAGCGGGAGATCCTGCCCACCGCCCGCGAGCTCGGCATCGGCGTGACGGCGTACGGCGTGCTCTCCCGCGGCCTGATCAGCGGTCACTTCAGCCGCGACCGGCTGCTCGCCCCGGGCGACTTCCGCGGGATGAGCCCCCGCTTCCAGGGGGAGAACCTGCACCGCAACCTGGAGCTGGTCGAGGCCCTGCGCAAGGTGGCCGAGGCCCGGGGCGTCTCGGTCGCCCAGACAGCCATCGCCTGGGTCCTCTCGCGCGGCGAGGACATAGTGCCGCTGGTCGGCGCCCGCCGCCGGGACCGGCTCGCCGAGGCGCTCGGCGCCCTGGACGTCACCCTCGGCCCGGAGGAGCTGGCGGCGGTGGAGCAGGCCGTCCCGGAGGGCTCGGCCGCCGGCGCCCGCTACCCGGAGGCGCAGATGGCCCACCTCGACAGCGAGCACTGAGCGGGCGGTACGGTCGTAGACATGCCACCCGCTGCCACCGAGCCCCTGACCCCCGAGCGCATCCTCGAGACCACCGAGGAGGTGCTGCGCCGCTACGGCCCGACGAAGGCCACCGTGGTGGACGTGGCGCGGGCCCTGGGGGTCAGCCACGGCAGCGTGTACCGGCACTTCCCCTCCAAGGCCGCACTGCGCGAGGCGGTCACCGACCGCTGGCTCGGCAGGACGGTCGGCCGGCTGGAGGAGATCGCCGCGGCCCCCGCCCAGCCCGCTCCCGCCAAGCTCGAAGCCTGGCTGGAGGCGCTCTTCGAGGCCAAGCGGCACAAGGCGGGCGACGATCCCGAGCTGTTCGCCACGTACGGCGTGCTGCTGGCCGAGAACAGCGGGGTGGTCGAGGCGCACCTGGAGCAGCTGGTGGCCCAGCTGGGCCGGATCATCGGCGAGGGGGTCGCCGCGGGCAGCCTCGCCGCCGCGGACGTGCCGGCGGCCGCCCGTGCCGTCTTCGACGCGACCGGGCGCTTCCACGACCCGCAGTACGCGGCCGAGTGGCGTTCGCCCACCATCGTGGCCGAGTTCGAGGCGGTCACCGCCCTGGTGGTCCGAGGCCTGCGCGCCTGAGCCGGCCTGTCCGGAGTAGAGGGTTCCGGACAACTTGGTGATCATTTGGGTCGGAGGGTCCTGGTGGCCGGGGCCCGCCCTGCCCTAGGTTCCCCACGACTGCACTCACCAGGCACAACCAGGGGGAATCCATGTCCACTCAGGCATCCGGGAACGACCGGCCCGCACCGCCGGCCCGGTCCGGGGCCTCGTCCGCCATCAGCTGGATCCTGACCATCGGCCTCAATGTCGTGGCGCCGATCATCACCTACAACCAGCTGACCGAGAACCACGGCTGGAGCGAGTTCGGCGCGCTGCTCGTCAGCAGCGCCTGGCCGGTCCTGGACAGCGCCGTCATGGTGGCCTGGCGCCGCAAGCTGGACGAATTCGCCGTGGTCACGCTGGTGTTCCTCGTCATCACGGCCGTCGTCTCGCTGATCGGCGCCCAGTCGGCGCGCGCCCTGCTGGTCAAGGACTCCGGTGTGACGGCCCTGTTCGGGCTGCTCTGCCTGGGCACCCTGCTGGCGCCGCGGCCGCTGATGTTCTACTTCGGCCGCAAGTTCGCCACCGACGGCACCCCGGAGAGCACGGCCTGGTGGAACGGCCTGTGGCAGTTCGACGGCTTCCGCCGGACCATGCGGGTGATGACGGCGGTCTGGGGCGTGGCCTACGTCACGGAGGCGGCCGTGCGCATCGCCCTGGCGTACACGCTGAGCACCAGCACCATGGTGACGCTCAGCCCGTTCATGATCTACGGCGTCCTGGGCGCGCTGGCCCTGTGGACCGCGTGGTACGGCAAGCGGTCCCAGGCGGAGGGCGAGAAGCGGGCGGCCGCGGCTGCCGCTGCGGCCGAGGCCGAGGCGGCGCGCACCACCGCCACCCGCGCCTGACGACACGCGGAAAGCAGAAGGCAGAAGGCAGAAAGCTGAAGACAGGAAGCAGGAAGACAGAAGGCCGGTGGCCCGGCGCGCGTGGTGCGCGCCGGGCCACCGGCCTTCGACGTCGGTGCCGCTCAGCAGCCCAGCAGGCGGGCGCCCAGGTACGCCTGGATCTGGTCCAGGGAGACGCGCTCCTGCTTCATGGTGTCGCGCTCGCGCACGGTCACGGCGTTGTCGTCCAGGGTGTCGAAGTCGACGGTGACGCAGAACGGCGTACCGATCTCGTCCTGGCGGCGGTAGCGGCGGCCGATGGCGCCGGCGTCGTCGAACTCGATGTTCCAGAACTTCCGCAGGTCCGCCGCGAGGCCCTTGGCCTTCGGCGACAGCTTCTCGTTGCGGGACAGCGGCAGGACGGCGACCTTGACCGGGGACAGGCGCGGGTCGAGGCGCATCACGGTGCGCTTCTCCATGACGCCCTTGGCGTTGGGGGCCTCGTCCTCGATGTACGCGTCGAGCATGAAGGCGAGCATGGCGCGGTTGACACCGGCCGCGGGCTCGATGACGTACGGGACGTAGCGCTCGCCGGCCTCCTGGTCGAAGAAGGACAGGTCCTGGCCGGAGGCCTCGCCGTGCGCCTTGAGGTCGAAGTCGGTGCGGTTGGCCACGCCTTCGAGCTCGGAGAACTCACTGCCGCCGAAGTTGAAGCGGTACTCGATGTCGGCGGTGCGCTTCGAGTAGTGGGACAGCTTCTCCTTCGGGTGCTCGTACCAGCGGATGTTCTCCTCGCGGATGCCGAGGTCGCGGTACCAGTTCCACCGCTCCTGCATCCAGTACTCCTGCCACTGCTCGTCCTCGCCCGGCTTGACGAAGAACTCCATCTCCATCTGCTCGAACTCGCGGGTGCGGAAGATGAAGTTGCCCGGGGTGATCTCGTTGCGGAAGGACTTGCCCATCTGCGCGATGCCGAACGGCGGCTTCTTGCGGGAAGTCTGCTGCACAGCGGCGAAGTTGGTGAAGATGCCCTGGGCGGTCTCCGGGCGCAGGTACGCCTTGGAACCGGTGTCCTGGGTCGGGCCGAGGTGGGTCTCCAGCATGCCGGAGAACTGCTTGGGCTCGGTGAACTGGCCCTTCACGCCGCAGTTGGGGCAGTTGACGTCGGCCAGGCCGTTCGCCGGGAGGTGGCCGTGCTTGGCCTCGTAGGCCTCCTCCAGGTGGTCGGCGCGGTGGCGCTTGTGGCAGGAGGTGCACTCGGTCAGCGGGTCCGAGAACGTGGCCACGTGGCCGGAGGCGACCCAGACCTCGGGGGCGAGGATCACGGAGGAGTCGATGCCGACGACGTCCTCGCGGGAGGTGACCATCGCCTTCCACCACTGGCGCTTGATGTTCTCCTTGAGCTCGACACCCAGCGGTCCGTAGTCCCAGGCGGCACGCTGGCCGCCGTAGATCTCGCTGCACGGGTAGACGAAGCCACGGCGCTTGCTGAGGCTGACGATGGTGTCGATCTTGTCGGCGGCCACGATGCTCTCTTCATTACGAGGACGAACGCGAATGCCTCAGGTTACCGGCGCCCGCCCCTCCCCTTTCAAATCGGATACCCCTTCTCCGGCCTCTCACCAGGGTTTTTGACAACCGTTTCCATCTTTGATGAAAATGGATGTCATGAACGTACGACGCCTCATACCCGCCACCGCCCTCGCCGCGGCCGTCGCCCTCGGCGCGACGGCCCTGACCGCCTGCTCCGGCGCGAACGCCGCGGGCGGCGACAAGGGCGGCCAGGACGGCAAGATCGACGTGACGGCGTCGTTCTACCCCCTGCTGTTCCTCGCCGAGCAGATCGGCAAGGACCACGTGACGGCCACCTCGCTGACCAAGCCGGGCGTCGAGCCGCACGACCTGGAGATCACCCCGAAGCAGACCGCCCAGCTGGGCGAGGCGGACGTGGTCCTCTACCTCAAGTCCCTCCAGCCCGCCGTCGACAAGGCCGTCGCCCAGTCCGGCGCGAAGAACGTCGTCGACGCCGCCACCCTCACCGAGCTGGAGTCCCACGGCGCCTCCGGCCACTCCCACGAGGGCGGCCAGGAGGGCGAGGGCGGCCACGACGACCACGCCAAGGAGGGCGAGGCCGGCGCCGACCCCCACATCTGGCTCGACCCCGCCAAGTACGCGCAGGTCGCCCAGGGCGTCGGCAAGAGCCTGGAGAAGGCCGACCCGGACCACGCGGCCGACTACCGCAGGAACACCGACGAGCTCGTGGCGAAACTGACCGCCCTGGACACCGAGTTCAAGGACGGCCTGAAGAACACCGCCACCAGGACGTTCATCACCACCCACGCCGCCTTCGGCTACCTCGCCGAGCGCTACGGCCTCGACCAGGAGGGCATCTCCGGCGTCGACCCCGAGTCCGAGCCCAGCCCGGCCCGGATGAAGGATCTCCAGGAGGTCGCCAAGCGGGAGAATGTCACCACCGTCTTCTTCGAGACCCTCGCCAGCGACAAGACCGCCCGGTCCCTCGCCGCGGACACCGGCCTGAAGACCGACGTCCTCGACCCGCTGGAGGGCATCACCGAGAAGTCGCAGGGTGCTGACTACTTCGAGGTCATGCGCTCCAACCTGAAGAACCTGCAGAAGGCACTCGGTAGCAAGTAATGGCAGTAACGGAGGCGCGCGCCATGCAGTCCACGCCCGCGGCGGCCCTGGACCAGCCCGTCATATCCCTGCGCGGGGCCACGGCCTCGCTCGGCTCGCGCCCCGTGCTGCGCGGCGTCGACCTCACGGTCCGGCGCGGCGAGGTCGTCGCGCTGCTCGGTGCCAACGGCTCGGGCAAGTCCACCGCCGTCCGGTCGGTGGTCGGCCAGGTCCCGCTGAGCAGCGGCGAGCTGTCCCTCTTCGGCACGGACCTGAAGCAGTTCCGCGCGTGGTCGCGCATCGGGTACGTGCCCCAGCGCACCACCGCCGCCAGCGGCGTCCCGGCCACCGTCCGCGAGGTCGTCTCCTCGGGCCGGCTGGCCCGCACCCGCTTCGGGCTGCTGCGCAAGGCCGACCGGGCCGCCGTGGAGCGGGCCCTGGCCCTGGTCGACATGGAGTCGCACGCCGACGTCTCCGTCAACGCCCTCTCCGGCGGCCAGCACCAGCGGGTGCTGATCGCCCGCGCCCTCGCCGTCGAGCCCGAGCTGCTGATCATGGACGAGCCGATGGCCGGCGTGGACCTCGCCAACCAGGAGGTGCTGGCCAACGCCCTGCGCGAGCAGGTCAAGGCGGGCTCCACCGTGCTGCTCGTACTGCACGAACTCGGCCCCCTGGAGCCGCTGATCAGCCGGGCCGTCGTCCTGCGCGACGGCTGCGTCGTCCACGACGGGCCGCCCCCGAAGGCTGTGGGCCAGCACGCGCTGCCCGGCCATGACCACGTACACCCCCACGCGGCGCACGACGCCGAGCCGCTCCGGACGGGACTGCTGAGCTGATGGACCTCCTGAACTACGCCTTCATGCAGCGGGCGCTGATCGCCGCCGCCCTGGTCGGCATCACGGCCCCCGCCATCGGCACGTACCTGGTCCAGCGCCGCCAGGCCGTGATGGGCGACGGCCTCGGCCACGTCGCCATGACCGGCGTTGCCCTCGGCTTCCTGCTGAACACCAGCCCGGTGTGGATGGCCACCCTGGTCGCCGTGGTCGGCGCGGTCGGCATGGAGCTGATCCGCTCCCGCGGCAGGACCAGCGGCGACGTGGCGCTCGCGATGCTCTTCTACGGCGGCCTGGCCGGCGGCGTCATGATCATCAACCTGGCGCCGAACGGCTCCACGACCAACCTGGTCAGCGCGATGTTCGGCTCCATCACCACGGTGGCTCCCGAGGACGTCACAGCCATGCTGATCCTCGCAGCCTTCGTCATCGCGGTGACCATCGGACTGCGCCGGCAGCTGTTCGCCGTCTGCCAGGACGAGGAGTTCGCCAAGGTCACCGGGCTCCCGGTGCGCGCCCTGAACCTCCTGCTCGCGGTCACGGCCGCGGTCACCGTGACGGTCGCGATGCGCATCGTGGGCCTGCTGCTGGTCAGCGCCATGATGGTGATCCCGGTCGCGGCCGCCCAGCGGGTGACCCGCGGTTTCGCCGCCACGCTGGGCCTGGCCATCGCGATCAGCCTCGCCGTCTCGCTGGGCGGGACGGCGGCCACGTACTACGTCGACGTGCCCTCCGGCGCCACGATCGTGCTGATCGCCATCGGCGTCTTCCTCGCGACCACCGCCCTGTCCGCGCCGCTGGCCCGGCGCCGGGCGAATGCGGCCCGCGCCGCCGAGGAGGTGTGCACGAGGGACGATGTGAAGGTCCGGGCCGCGTCCTGAGGCCTGGCACAATTGGCCCGGAGGCCGCCCCTCGGGGCCCGAGGCGAGGAGGAACCGGTGGCGACTGCGCCTGGCGAGACGAATACCGCGCCAGTACGAGGACGATCCACCCGGCAGCGGGCCGCCGTGGCTGCGGCACTGGACGAGGTGGACGAGTTCCGCAGCGCCCAGGAGCTGCACGACATGCTCAAGCACCGCGGCGCCTCCGTGGGCCTGACCACCGTCTACCGCACCCTCCAGTCCCTCGCCGACGCAGGCGAGGTGGACGTCCTGCGCACCAGCGACGGCGAGTCCGTCTACCGCCGCTGCTCCACGGGCGACCACCACCATCACCTGGTCTGCCGCAAGTGCGGCAAGGCGGTCGAGGTGGAGGGCCCGGCGGTGGAGAAGTGGGCCGAGTCGATCGCGGCGGAGCACGGGTTCGTGAACGTGGCCCACACCGTGGAGATCTTCGGCACCTGCGCGGACTGCGCGGCCGCCGCCGGCTGAGCCCGGACCGCGGCCCGTAGCAGCCGGTCGGCCGGCACCGCCAGGAGCGGCGCCGGCCCTTCGGCCTGCTCAGGCGCCGCCGGCCTGCCCGGGGATCTCGTTGGGCAGGGCGCCGCCGAAGCGGCGGTCGCGCTGGGCGTACTCCAGGCAGGCCCGCCACAGGTCGCGCCGGTCGAAGTCCGGCCACAGCACGTCCTGGAAGACCATCTCGGCGTACGCGCTCTGCCAGATCAGGTAGTTGGAGGTGCGCTGCTCGCCGCTCGGGCGCAGGAACAGGTCCACGTCCGGCATGTCCGGGTAGTACAGGTACTTCGCGAGGGTCTTCTCGTTGACCTTCGACGGGTCCAGCCGGCCGGCCTTCACGTCCGCGGCGAGGGCCTGGGCGGCGTCGGCGATCTCCGCCCGGCCGCCGTAGTTCATGCAGAAGTACAGCGTCAGCTTGTCGTTGTCCTTGGTCTGCTCCTGGGCGATCTGGAGCTCCTTGGCCACCGACTTCCACAGCCTGGGCATCCGGCCGGCCCAGCGCACCCGGATGCCGAGCGCGTCGAGCTGGTCGCGGGTCTTGCGGATGAAGTCGCGGTTGAAGTTCATCAGGAAGCGCACCTCGTCGGGCGAGCGCTTCCAGTTCTCGGTGGAGAAGGCGTACAGCGAGATGTTGCCGACGCCCATCTCGATCGCGCCCTGGAGGACGTCCAGGACCCGCTCGGCGCCGACCTTGTGGCCCTCGGTGCGCGGCAGGCCGCGGTCCTTGGCCCAGCGGCCGTTGCCGTCCATCACGATCGCGACATGCTCCGGCACCAGCTCGCCCGGGATCTTCGGCGGCGTGGCCCCGGACGGGTGCGGCTCGGGGAGCGTGTACTCGCGGCGGGAGCGTCCCAGGAATCCGCGTACTGCCATGGCGCTTTCGTCTCCGATCTGGTCACTTCTCTACGTAACGCAAGGAGCGCAGCCCGCGCTCCAGATGCCAGTGCAGATAGGCGGAGACGAGTCCGCTCCCCTCGCGCACGTACCGCGGCTCCGCCGCGTCGGCGGTCGCCCAGTCCCCCGTCAGCAGGGCGCTGAGCAGCCCGATGGCCTCAGCAGATGGTACGACGCTTCCGGGAACCCGGCAGTCGCCGCATACGACGCCGCCGGCGGCGACCGAGAAGTGCCGGTTGGGGCCGTGGATGCCGCATTTTGCGCAGTCCTGGAAGCTGGGCGCGTAGCCGTTGACTGCGAGCGAGCGCAGCAGGAAGGCGTCGAGGACGAGATGGGGCTGGTGCTCGCCGCGGGCGAGCGTGCGCAGGGCGCCGACCAGCAGCAGGTACTGCTGCACGGCGGGTTCGCCCTCCTGGTCGGTGAAGCGCTCGGCGGTCTCCAGCATCGCGGTGCCGGCGGTGTAGCGGGCGTAGTCGGTGACGATGCCGTTGCCGTACGGGGCGATGGTCTCGGCCTGCGTGCACAGCGGCAGGGTGCGGCCGACGAGGTCGCTGCCGCGTGCGAAGAACTGCACGTCGACATGGGAGAAAGGTTCCAGCCGGGCGCCGAACTTGGACTTGGTCCGCCGTACGCCGCGTGCCACCGCCCGCACCCGCCCCTGGCCGCGGGTCAGGAGGGTGATGATGCGGTCCGCCTCGCCCAGCTTCTGGGTGCGCAGCACGATGCCGTCGTCGCGGAACAGACTCATGCGGCCATTCTCCCGTACCGGGGAGCCGCAGCGCCCCGGCCGGGCGGACCTCCCGGCCGGGGCACCCCTTGGGAGGCTCTAGGCGGTCGGCGCCGGGGCTGCTTCGCCCTCCGCGGACTTCGCCGGGGCGGCCGGGGTGTCCTCGGCGGCCTCGGCGGCCTCGCCCTCGGCGGACCGGGACTCAGCGGCCGACGCCTCCGCCGGCGCCTCCTCCGGCGTCCCCTCCGACTCCTCGGCCGGCGCGGGGGCCGGCGCCGGGATCTCGGCCACGGCGCCGTGGGCGTCGTCCTTGGCCGGGCCGTTGAAGATCAGGTTGAGGACGATGGCCGCCGTGGCGCCGAGGGTGACACCGCTGTTGAGCAGCGAGGACAGGTCGGCGTCCATGTGCTTGGGCGAGAAGAACACCGGCACGGTCGCGGGGAGCAGGGCGAAGGCCAGGGAGACGCCCACGACCAGCGCGTTCTTCTCCTCCTTCAGGTCGACCTTGGCAAGGGTCTGGATACCGGCCAGCGCGACCATGCCGAACATGACGGTCGCGGCGCCGCCGAGGACCCCGTGCGGGACGGAGGCGACGATGGCGGCGGCCTTCGGCAGCAGACCCAGGACGATCATGAAGGCACCGGCGGCGACGACCACGAAGCGGCTCTTGACCTTGGTCATCCGCACCAGGCCGACGTTCTCGGCGAAGGCGACGTACGGGAAGGAGTTGAGCACGCCACCCAGCGCGGTCGCGGCGCCGTCGGCGCGCAGGGCGCGGGCCACGGTCTCGCTGTCGACCTCCTTGCCCACGATGTCACCGACCGCGTACGTGTCACCGGTGGTCTCGACCATGGTGATCAGCATGACGATGAGCATCAGGACGATCGGGAACCACTCGAACTTCGGCATGCCGAAGTGGAACGGGGTGGTGACGCCGATCCAGTCCGCCTTGGACACGTCGCCGAACTTGGCGTCCCCGAGGAGGAAGGCGACCGCGGTGCCGCCGACCAGGCCGAGCAGGATGGCGATGGAGGACAGGAACGGCTTGCCGAGCTTCATCAGGACGAGGATGAAGAGCATCGTGCCGCCGGCGTAGGCGAAGTTCTTCGGGTCGCCGAAGTCGGGGCTGCCGAGGCCGCCCGCCGCGTCGTTCAGGCCGACCGGCAGCAGCACGATGCCGAGGACCGTGATCACGGTGCCGGTGACCACCGGCGGGAAGAGCCGCATGACCGCCCTGAACGCCCTGGCCGGCAGCCAGGCGAAGGCGAACGTGGCGATACCGGCGGTGATCACGGCGCCGTAGATCGCCAGCAGGGCGGCCGTCCCGCCGCCGGCGCCCAGGCCGATGGCGATCATCGGGGACACCGCGGTGAAGGTGACGCCCTGGATCAGCGGCAGCCGCGCGCCGATCCGGCCGATGCCGAAGGCCTGGATGATCGAGGCGATACCGCAGGTGAAGAGGTCCGCGTTGATCAGGTAGACCAGCTGCTCGGGGCTCAGCTTCAGCGCGTTGCCGACGATGATCGGGACGATCACCGCGCCGGCGTAGAAGGCGAGTACGTGCTGGAAGCCGTACAGCGCGAGCTTGGGAAGGGGGAGCACCTCGTCGACCGGGTGCTTGCTCTGCTCTCCGTCAGCGGAAAGCCGGGCGGCGACACGTGCCATCTCTGCCTTGTCCTTCAGGGAGGTAGGTAAGTGAGAGGAGATCTGGTTATCCCTGGGCGGCGCGGATCGTGGTGCGTGGTCCCGGCCAGGGTTTCAGTGCGTTCACGTGGATCGAAGCCCCGCTGTGTTACAGCCGGCGTCTCGTCGTGTGACCGGAATTGAACGTCTGTGCGCGGCCTCACAGGTATCGTCGGCTTCTACAAATCGTTGAGGTAGCAGCGCATCGTTTCTGTGGGTTCCTCCAGTGGCAGACGCCCCCGGGGTGGGCTATGCGGAAGCCGCCACGCCGATCGGATGCAATCTTCGCCATGGCGAAAAACCATCCCTGGAGTGGCAGCAATCCCGCGGCAACAGCCGGACACCAGGCATCCAGATCTTGCGCTCCCGCAAACAGCGGAAGCCGTTCCGGGTGTCCACCTGGTGGATGGCCACACACCGGAACGGCTTCGTCCGTCGTTCTCGCAGCCGGCTTCCGGCGCCGGCTTGGCCGGATCGTTACGAGGAACTGCGCACGGCCGCCAGCAGCCGCGAGACCTCGTCGGAGCCCAGGCGCAGCGCGGCGCCCACCGTGGCCAGCACCTCCCGCTCCGCGGGGGTGTACGGGCCGTCCGCGAGCGCGATCCGCGCGCCCTGGAGCAGCACCGACTCCCGGCCCGCGGCGGCGAGGTGCGGCGCCAGCGGCTCCAGGGCCTCGTGCAGCTCGATCGAGAGGGCGGCACCGCAGCAGTCCGGGCCGTCGTGGAAGCCCGGCAGCCGGCCCTCCTCCAGGCTCAGGGCGTCCACGAGGGCCTCCAGCTGCTCCTCGGTGCAGTCCTGGAAGCCGGCGCCCCGTACGGCGGCCGCGGCGGCCTCCAGCGCGGAGCGCGAGGCGGTGCCGCCCGCGGCGAGGACGGCGAGGGTGACGGTGTGCACCGCGTCGCGCAGCATCGCCGAGAAGCGGGTGGTGGTGGGGTGGTCCAGGACGTCGGTGTCGAAGCGGTCGCGGCAGCCGCCGCACTCGACCACGGGCCCGACCTGTCCGCGCGGCATCAGCGGCACGCCGAGCACGGCGAACCGGCGGCGGCCCGTGCGGCGGCGGTAGTTGCGGTCACCCCCGCAGCCCGGGCAGAAGAACTCGCCGTCCCCCACGGTGTTCCAGGTGGTACGGACCCCCCAGACGAAGACTTTCCGGCTGGTCCCACCCCGAGCTGGCAGCACGTCGACCTCCGTAACTCCCCCAGTAGCCCTCCGGGCACGGAAGGTGCCCCAGGCAGCATCTCCGGGTTGTTGGCGTGATGTTAGCCACATCGGTGAGGATGCGTCAGCCGTGTGACAAGACAACATGTCCCGGCGCGCGCACTTGGCCGAAGTGCGCCCCCGAACGCCCTCCGTGCGCCCTCTGCTCTCTGCGCCGGCTTCACGCGGGAGGAGCGCGTCAACCGGCCCGCTGACGTACGGGCGACCCCCGCGCCTCCCTCTCCAGGGAGGCGCGGGGGTCGGCGGTGGCACAGGTGCCCGGGGGCCGGGGTCAGCGGCCCGCGCGGTTGACGGCCGAGATGACGGCCTTCAGGGAGGCGCGGGTGGTGTTGGCGTCGATGCCGATGCCCCACAGCACCCGGCCGTCGATCGCGCACTCGATGTACGAGGCGGCCTGGGCGGAGGCGCCCTCGCTCATCGTGTGCTCGGTGTAGTCCAGCAGGCGGGCGTCGATGCCGATGCCGGCCAGGGCGTCGAAGAAGGCGGAGATCGGACCGTTGCCGGTACCGGTCAGCACCGTCTCCACGCCGTCCACGACCGCCTCGACGGTCAGCGTGTCCGTGCCGTCCTTGTCGGTCGCCGTCGTGCCGGCCAGCAGCTGGATGCGGCCCCACGGGTTGTCCGGGTTCGGCAGGTACTCGTCCTGGAAGACGTTCCAGATGTCCTTGGGCGTGACCTCGCCGCCCTCGGCGTCGGTCTTGGCCTGGATGATCTTCGAGAACTCGATCTGCATCCGGCGCGGCAGGTCCAGCTTGTGGTCGTTCTTCAGGACGTACGCGACACCACCCTTGCCGGACTGCGAGTTGACGCGGATGACGGCCTCGTAGGAGCGGCCGACGTCCTTGGGGTCGATGGGCAGGTACGGCACGGCCCACTCGATCTCGTCCACGGTCTTGCCGGCGGCGGCCGCGTCGGCCTCCATGGCGTCGAAGCCCTTCTTGATGGCGTCCTGGTGGGAGCCGGAGAAGGCGGTGTAGACCAGGTCGCCCGCGTAGGGGTGGCGCGGGTGGACCTCCATCTGGTTGCAGTACTCGGAGGTGCGGCGGATCTCGTCGATCTGGGAGAAGTCGATCTGCGGGTCCACGCCCTGCGAGAACAGGTTCATGCCCAGGGTGACCAGGTCGACGTTGCCGGTGCGCTCGCCCTGCCCGAACAGGCAGCCCTCGATGCGGTCGGCGCCGGCCATGATGGCCAGCTCGGCCGCGGCAACCGCGGTGCCGCGGTCGTTGTGCGGGTGCACGGACAGGCAGACGTACTCGCGGCGGGTCAGGTTGCGGGACATCCACTCGAAGCGGTCCGCGTGCGTGGACGGCGTCGAACGCTCCACGGTGGCGGGCAGGTTCAGGATGATCTCGCGGCCCTCCTCGGGCTGCCAGACGTCGCAGACCGCCTCGCAGACCTCCAGGGCGAAGTCCAGCTCGGTGTCGGTGAAGATCTCGGGGCTGTACTGGTAGCCGAAGACCGTCTCGTCGCCCAGGATCTTCTCGGCGTACTCCATGACCAGGCGGGTGCCGTCGACGGCGATCTGCTTGATCTGCTCCTTGGAGCCGCGGAAGACCACCCGGCGGAAGGTCGGAGCGGTCGCGTTGTACATGTGCACGGTCGCCCGCCTGGCGCCGCGCAGGGACTCCACGGTGCGCTCGATCAGGTCCTCGCGGGCCTGGGTCAGCACGGAGATGGTGACGTCGTCCGGGATCGAGCCCTCTTCGATGATGGAGCGTACGAAGGCGAAGTCGGTGTCGCTGGCGGACGGGAAGCCGACCTCGATCTCCTTGTAGCCCATGCGCACCAGCAGGTCGAACATCTCGCGCTTGCGGGCGGGGCTCATCGGGTCGATCAGGGCCTGGTTGCCGTCGCGCAGGTCGGTGGACAGCCAGCGCGGGGCCTTGGTGATCCGCTGCTCGGGCCACGTGCGGTCCGGCAGGTCCACCTGCTCGTAGACGCCGTACTTGTGGATCGGCATCCCGGACGGCTGCTGCGTGTGCGTGGCGTTGGTGACGGGCGTGCGGCGACCGATGGTCTGGCTCATGGCGTAAGGCTCCTCGCGTGATCCGCGTGCAGTTCGCTTCAGCGGCCGACAGGACGCAACACCGGACTCCGCGGGGAGGGGGTCGGCCTACGACTACAGGCCCTCGCCGCGGCAGCTAAGAAGGAGCAGCCCGAAACGCATGATGGGGCCGAGCCTAGCCGAGCCGCGCCGTGATGCGCGGGCCTGTTTCAGTATGCGGAACCCGCCTGTCCGATTTGTACCCTATGTGGCGTAAGTCTCATTCATTCCGGCCAGGTCCGGGCGAACCGTCAACGGCGGCCCATCTCCTTTCAGACAGTCGAATGAATCATGGTCGCAGCTAGTGACAGCCCCATGACCCACTGCCACATTCTCGCTCTATGGATGCTGCCACCAGCCGTCGAGACCCCCACCCCGTCCACCCCGTCTTCTGCACCATCGTGCCGCCGCACCTGCTGGACCGGATCGCCCGGTCCGAGGACACCCGGCGCGCCGACATCGCCCAGCGCACCCTGGAGCACGACGCCCTCCAGCGCACCCGGCGCCGGATCACCACCGTCCGCGGCATCACCCCGGCCGCGCTCACCACTCCCCCGTCCGACCAGCCCGAGCGGACGGTCTACGACGCCCAGCACCGCACCCGGCTGCCCGGGACCAAGGTGCGCGGCGAGGGCGACCCGGTGCACAAGGACGCCACGGTCAACCGCGCCTACGCGGGCCTCGGCGCGACGTTCGAGCTCTTCCTGAAGGCCTTCGGCCGCCACTCGATCGACGACGCCGGCCTGGCCCTGGACGCGACCGTCCACTACGGCGAGGAGTACAACAACGCCTTCTGGGACGGCCGCCAGATGGTCTTCGGCGACGGCGACGGCGACCTCTTCCTCGACTTCACCGTCTCCGTCGACATCATCGGCCACGAGCTCGCGCACGGTGTCACGCAGTACACGGCCAACCTGGAGTACTACAAGCAGGCCGGCGCGCTCAACGAGTCCATGTCGGACGTCTTCGGCTCCCTGATCAAGCAGTACACGCTGGACCAGACCGCCGACCAGGCGGACTGGCTGATCGGGGCCGGACTGCTGGGCCCGAACGTCACCGGGGTCGCGCTGCGCTCGATGAAGGCGCCGGGTACCGCGTACGACGACGACGAGCTCGGCAAGGACCCGCAGCCGGCGACGATGGACGACTACGTCAACACCTCCCGGGACAACGGCGGGGTGCACATCAACTCCGGCATCCCCAACCACGCCTTCTACCTGCTGGCCACCGAGCTCGGCGGCAAGGCCTGGGAGCGGGCCGGGCAGATCTGGTACGACACGCTGACCGGCGGCGAGCTGGGGACGAAGGCCAGGTTCGCCGACTTCGCCCGGCTGTCGGTGGCGGCGGCGGTGGCCCGGTTCGGCGACGGGGGCACCGAGCACCAGGCCCTGCTGAAGGCGTGGTCGACGGTGGGCGTCCCCACCGGCTGACGGTGTAGACAGGTGCCCATGCGGATTCACGTGGAGCGGACGGGCGGTTTCGCGGGCATCGAGCGCAGGGCCGAGGTGGACACCTCGGGCCGGCCCGACGAGGAGGAGTGGCAGGCCCTGGCCCGGCGCGCGCTGCGGCCGGGCCCGCCGCCACCTGCCGGGGACCGGGTCCGGGACGGGTTCTCGTACCGGATCACGGTCGACGGGAGCACCGTGACCTGCCAGGACCCCCATCTGACGGAGGCCCAGCGTCAGTTGATCACCAAGGTGCTCAAAGAAGGTGCTTGACCTGGCCTTCTTTGCTTCTATGGCGCGGTGACTATTCTTGATGACCTTGAGCGCTACTACGACTCCGCGCCGCGCGCCGGCGGGGCGCGGGCCGAGGACTTCGGCCCGCTGACCCTGTTCGTCCGGCAGGGCAACGGCTGGCCCTACTACGCCCGCCCTACGCTCGGTGTCTCCTCCCGGGACGTGCAGGCGGCGGATGTGCGGCGGGTCCTGGAGCGCCAGCGCGAGCTCGGGGTGCCCGAGGCCTTCGAATGGGTGGCCGAAACCAGTCCCTCGCTGCGGGCCGCCGTGGAAGCGGCAGGACTGCATGTCCATGCATACCCGCTGATGGTGCTGGACCCCGAGGCCGAGCCGGCGGCCCCGCATCCGGAGGTGCGGCTGGTGGGCGCCGCGGACCCGCTGCTGCTGTCGGCGGTCGCGGTACCCGCGCTGGCCTTCGCCGCGCCGGGCACGGCGCTGGGCGAAGCGGGGCCGGCGGAGCTGGCCGCCAAGGCGGCCGAGCCGGAGACCGAGTCCCGCCGGGCCCACGTCTCGGCGATGCTGGACTCCGGCCGTACCGCGATGGCGGCGGCCGTACGGGACGGCGTGGTGCTGTGCGCCGGCCAGTACATCCCGGTGGGCGACGTGGCCGAGGTGGTGGGCGTCGGCACCCTGCCGGCGGCCCGCCGGCAGGGGCTCGCGCTCGGGGTCACGGCGGCGCTGGTGGCCGAGGCCCGGGCGCGCGGGGCGCGGACGGTGTTCCTGTCGGCGGGCGACGAGGACGTGGCCCGGATCTACGGGCGGGCGGGGTTCCGCCGGGTCGCGACGGCGCTGATCGCGGAGCCTGCGGAGCCGGCGGCGTAGGTTCTCGGGGCGTTTTGCCGAACCGGCAAGGTTGTTTGCCCCGTACGGCGGGCCCGGCGCAGCATCGGCCCTGTCCCCGGACCCCGTAGCGAGAAGAGGCGGCAGCCATGGCCGAGCACCGGCACCAGCAGCACACGCACCAGCCCGAGCACCAGCAGCACGAGCACCAGCACCGCCGGCAGCCGTCGCACGCGTCGGAGGCGGAGTTCTGGGACGCCCGTTACAGCGAGAGCGACCGCATCTGGAGCGGCAATCCGAACACGGTCCTGGTCCGCGAGGTCGAGGGGCTGCCCGCCGGGCGGGCCCTCGACCTCGGCTGCGGGGAGGGCGCCGACGCGGTCTGGCTCGCCCGCCGGGGCTGGCAGGTGACCGGCACCGACATCTCCGCGGTCGCCCTGGAACGGGCGGCCGAGCACGCGCGGGAGGCCGGGGTCGCGGACCGGGTGCAGTGGGAGCGCCACGACCTGGGCGAGTCCTTCCCCGCCGGGGAGTACGACCTGGTCTCGGCCTGCTTCCTGCACAGCCCCGGCGACATGCCCCGGGAGCGGATCCTGCGGTCCGCCGCCGCGGCCGTCGCCCCGGGCGGGGTGCTGCTGGTGGTCGGGCACGGCGGATCGGCGCCCGGCCACGACAGCCCGCACCCGGACATGGACCTGCCCACCCCCGAGAAGGTGCTGGCGGACCTGGAACTGCCCGAGGGCGCCTGGGAGGTGCTGGTCTGCGCGGAGCACGCCCGGACGGGGGCGGAGGCCGCCCGGCCGGGGCCCGGCTTCGACAACACGCTCAAGGTCCGGCGCACGGCCTGACGGGCCGGGCCGCCGCATACCGGCCCCACACCCGGCCCCGCGCGGCCCCGCCCGGGGCCGGCCGGCCGGACGTCGGTCAGAAGCCCAGCTTGCGCAGCTGCTTGGGGTCGCGCTGCCAGTCCTTGGCCACCTTCACGTGGAGGTCGAGGAAGACCGGGGTCCCCAGGAGGGCCTCGATGTGCTTGCGCGACTTCATGCCCACCTCCTTCAGCCGGGAGCCCTTCGGGCCGATGATGATGCCCTTCTGGCTGGGCCGCTCGATGTAGACGTTTGCGTGGATGTCCAGCAGCGGCTTGTCGGCCGGGCGGTTCTCGCGCGGGATCATCTCCTCGACGACCACGGCGATGGAGTGCGGCAGCTCGTCGCGTACGCCCTCCAGCGCGGCCTCGCGGATCAGCTCCGCCACCATCACCATCTCGGGCTCGTCGGTGAGGTCGCCCTCCGGGTACAGCGGGGGGCTCTCCGGCAGCAGCGGGACGAGCAGGTCGGCGACGAGCTTGACCTGCTGGTCGCCCACCGCCGAGACCGGGATGATCTCGGCCCACTCGATGCCGAGCTCCTGGCCGAGCTGCTGGACGGCGATCAGCTGCTCGGCGAGCGCCTTGGAGTCGACCAGGTCGGTCTTGGTCACGATGGCGATCTTGGGGGTCTTCCTGATCCCCGCGAGCTCCTTGGCGATGAACTTGTCGCCCGGGCCGATCTTCTGGTCGGCCGGCAGGCAGAAGCCGATGACGTCGACCTCGGCCCAGGTGGTGCGCACGACGTCGTTGAGCCGCTCGCCCAGCAGCGTGCGCGGCTTGTGCAGGCCGGGCGTGTCCACCAGCACCAGCTGGGCGTCCGGCCGGTGCACGATGCCGCGGACGGTGTGGCGGGTGGTCTGCGGCCGGTTCGAGGTGATCGCGACCTTGGTGCCCACCAGTGCGTTGGTCAGGGTCGACTTGCCCGCGTTGGGGCGGCCGACGAAGCAGGCGAAACCCGCACGGTGCGGGGCGGTGGGCTCGGGGGAACGATCGCTCATACGGGCCATTCTCCCCGATGCCGCCCGCGGCGCCGACCAGCCCGGGTCACGCCGGGGCGCGCGCGTGCTCCGTCGGTCGCCGCTCACGGCGTGAGGGGCGCGGGGCGACGGCGGGCGGCGGCGGGCGACGGGCGGCGAC
>NZ_WTFF01000319.1 GCF_019400985.1 Streptomyces bambusae | reverse complement strand
GGCCGGAGCGGTGTCCGCGGCGGCGCCCTTGCCGGCCTTCGCCGCGCCCCGGCCGGCGCCGCGCTTCTCGCCCGGCAGCGGTCCGTGCAGCACCGCGCCGAGCACGGTGCCGCCGGCGCCGCTGATCAGCTCGCGGATGCGGGCCAGGTCGGTGCGGCGCACGGCACGCGGGTCGCAGACCACGAGTACGCCGTCGACGCGGTCGACGAGCGCGAGCGCGTCGGCGTAGGACAGGACGGGCGGCGCGAGCACGACCACGGTGGAGTTCTGGGAGTCGGCCTCGGAGACCAGGCGGGTGGCGCGCGGCGAGGTGAGGGAGCGCGGCACGTTGCGCACCCGGTCGCCGGGGATCAGGTCGAAGGTGCCGGACTCGCCGGCGTCCACGACGAGTTGGCGCCCGTCGGGCCACTCGGCGTCGGCGTGTCCGGCGTGCCCGGCGCCGCCGGGCATCTGGCTCCAGCGCGGCCGCCCGCCGGCGTCCGTCGGCAGCTGGCTGGCCAGCACCGGCGTGCGCAGGTCGGCCTCGATGAGCAGGACGTCCTTGCCGGTCTCGGCGAAGGACGCGGACAGGTTCACGGCGACCGCGGCGGCCGTCTCGCTGCTGCCGCGCGGGGCGACCACCAGCAGCCGGCGCCGGTCGGCGAACCGTGCGTCGTACGCGAGCCGGAAGGCGACCGAGCGGTACTCCTCGGCGAGCCTCGGGTCGGCCTCGCCGGCGGCCAGCAGCGGCCCGCCGCCGGTCCGGTCGCGCGGCAGGGTGCCGAGCACGGGGGCGCGCAGGGCCCGTGAGACGTCGCCGTCGGAGCGCGGGGACGGGTCGAAGACCAGCCGGACCCAGGCGGCGAGCAGGCCGAGCGCGAGACCGACGGCGGCGCCGAGCGCCAGCGACATCGGCACGCCGGGGCCGTCGCCGTCGGCGGGCGGGGTCGCGGTGGTGGTGACCCGGCCCGGGGTCATGTCGAGGGCTTCGAGCTTGGCGATGGAGCCGTTGAGGGAGTTGACCTTGCTCTGGAGGTCGGTCTTGGAGGTGTAGGCGGCGTCCCGGCCGGGGCCGGCGGGCATCGAGGAGATCTGCTTGACCAGGTCGTCGAGCTGCTTGGCCACCGGGTCGCGCTGGTCCTTGTACCCCTTGACCATCGTGTTGCGGGTGTCCTCCAGCGCCGCCCGGCGTCTGGTCAGGTACGCCTCGGTCATCGCGTTGGCGCGGGTGGCGGCGGCCTTGGGGGTGCCGGCCGTGTAGGTGAAGCGCAGCACCATGGACTGGGGCGGGTTGGTGACCTGCAGGCCGCTGCGCAGCCCGGCGAGGCCGGACTCGGGGACGCCGAGCTTCTTGGCGGCCTCCTGGGCGATGGAACTGCTCAGCGCGGTCTGCCGTTCGGAGCCGATGTTGACCGTCTTGTCGGCCGCGATGGTCGGGTTGAACGGGTCGTCGGCGGGCGTGCGCAGCACGACGTCGGCCGTGGCGACGTACGTGTCGGCGGTGGATATGCCCAGGTAGACACCGCCCAGCAGGCCGATGCCCACGCCGGCGCCGATGAGCTTGCGGTAGCGCAGGAGCTGGCGGAACTGGTCCCGCAGGAGGTCGGGTTCGTCCTCGGCCGGGGCCGCCGCGGGGCGGTGTGTCTGACTCACGGCCGGTGTCCCCCAAGTGCTTCGTCGATCAGTGCGTCGATGCGGGCCAGGCCCGCCTCGCGGCTCAGGTGCGCCGCCACGTGGCGGGGTCCGGCCGCGCCGAGTGCGTCGGCCGCCTCCGGGTCCTCGGTCAGGGCCCGTACGGCCTTCAGGAGCGCGTCCGGGTCCTCCGGCGGTACGAGCACCCCGGCGCCCGAGCGCTCCACCTCCTGGGCGGTGCCGCCCTGCGCCGCGACCGAGGCGACGACGGGCCGGCCGGCCGCGAAGTAGGAGGTCAGTTTCGACGGCACGCTCATGTCCAGCACCGCCGCGTGCTGCGTCACCGCGAGGACGTCCGCCGCCGCGAGGATATCGGGGAACTCGCCGTCGGCGGCAGGGGGGATGATGTCCAGGTTCGGCACGTCGGCCGACATCTCGGCGAGCGCGGCGCGCTGGCTGCCGTCGCCCATGAGGACGAACCGGACGTCCGGATCGCGCCGGGCGGCCCCGACGAGCACCTCCAGGCCCTGCTTGAGGCCCATGTTGCCGGAGTGCAGGACGACTCTCTGGTCGGGTGCCCAGCCCAGGTGGTGGCGGGTCTCGGCGCGCGGCTTGGTGGGGGAGGGCACGTGGGACCAGTTGGGGACCAGCCGGATCCGCTCCGGGTCCACGCCCATGCCGACGACCCGGTCCACGAAGGTCTCGTGGATGACGCCGACGAGGGTCGCGCGCCGCAGCGCGTACGCCTCGGCGCGGCCCGCGATCGCCGCGGCCTTGTCGCCGCCGCTGATGCCGCTCTGCGCGGCCGCGGCTCCCATCAGGTCCTGCACGACCGGGACGTACGGCACCTTCCAGCGGGCGGCGAGCCGGGCGGCGACGACCCCGCCGGCCAGGCTGGGCATCTGGGCGAGGATCGCGTCGGGCCTCGGCATCCGCGGCGGGGCCACGGTGCCGTGCAGCAGGATCGATCCTTCGAACAGGGCGCGCTTCACGGCGGTCTGACGGGCCGGCACCGTGTGCGCGCGCCGGTGCACGGTGACCCCCGCGCGCCGTTCCGTGCGCCGGAGCGCCCCCTTGTACTCCGGCTCCAGCGACCACGACGGATAGTGCGGCATGCCGGCGAGGACATGGGTGTCGTGGCCGAGATCCGCCCAGTGCTCCGCGATCTGAGTGGCGTACGGGCCGATCCCCGCATGCTCGGGAGCGTAGTTGGTGGAAACCAGCAGCAGTCGCCGGTGACCGGATCTTGGCACTGAACTTCCCTTTCCCCCCTGGATGATGCGCTGCACACCCTAATCGTTCACCCGCACGCCCCGGAACGTGCGCGCTATTGTCAGCTGATCAGCCGCACTGGGGAGTGCGGCCGCTGGGGGGTAAGAGATGACGGAGCACGACATGTCCGACCATGGTGCGCCCGCCCGGAAGCCGTATCGCGTCGGATACGCGCCGGGAGCCTACGACCTGTTCCATATCGGACATCTGAACATCCTGCGCCACGCCCGGAGCCAGTGCGACTACCTGGTCGCCGGAGTGGTGTCCGACGAGATGGCCGAACTCGCCAAGGGGCGGCGCCCGATGATCCCGCTCGTGGAGCGGCTGGAGATCGTGCGCAGCGTGAAGTACGTCGACGCCGCCTTCGTCGAGACGGTGCCCGACAAGGTCGAGACCTGGAAGCAGGTCCGCTTCGACGTCATCTTCAAGGGCGACGACTGGCGGGGCACCCCCAAGGGGGACAAGCTGGAGGCGGACTTCGCCGCGGTCGGGGTGGACGTCGTCTACTTCCCCTACACGGTGCACACCTCCAGCACCCAGCTGCGCCGGGCGCTGGACGCGCTCGCCGAGCCCGCGCTCCCGGGCCTGTCGGCCGAGCCGCTCACCGCCGAACGGCGCTGAGCTCCCGGAACCACTTGGCGAGGAAGGCGAGCAGGAACAGCGCGGCCACCGCGCCCAGTACGGCGTACGCCCACCGGAACAGCTCCCCGCCGCCCAGCAGCAGGAACACCAGGCAGAACACGCCGTAGTCCACCGGCAGCAGGGCCACCGCGCGCAGGGTCGAGGGCGCGGCGGCAGGGCTGCCGGGGGCAGGCCTGGGCTTGAGCTTCTCCGTCAGGAGCCCGCCGAAGAAGGTGACGACGGCGGCGAACTGGAAGCCGAGCGGCACCAGCAGCCAGCCGTCGGCGGCCGTGCCGTAGCTGTCGGGGAAGCGGTGGAAGGCGATCAGTACGCAGCTGTGCAGCGCGGTCAGCTTGGCGGCGTCCACGACGTGGTCGAGCCACTCGCCGGCCGCGCTGCCCCCGCCGCGCAGCCGGGCCAGCTGGCCGTCGGCCGAGTCGAAGGCGAAGCCGACGGCGAGTGCGGCCCACACCGCGACGCCCAGCGCCCAGGAGGGCTCGGCCAGGGCGACGGCGGCGATCGCCGCGAAGCTGAAGGCCGCGCTGATCAGGGTGACGTGATTGGGTGTCAGGCCCAGCGCGTGAGAGCCGGCGGCCAGGTAGCGCCCGGCCGGCCGGTTGACGAAGCGCGAGTAGAGCGAGACCCCCTTGGCCGACTTCTGCGCCCCGCGCAGTTCCCGCAGTGCGCTCGTGACACCCGCCATGTGCTCGCCCCCTCGTGAAGAAAGTGTGATGAGCACATCATCGTAGGGGTGGGCGGGGTTTCCTCCCGGTCCTCAGCCCGCCACGTCCTCAGCCCGTCACCCGCAGCAGCAGCACCGAGCGGGCAGCCACCGCGATGCGCAGGCCCGCCCGGTAGGTCACCGCCGGCGCCGGGCCCTGCTCCTCGCGGGCCGTGTCGACCACCACCTCGTACGACGACGCCCACGGCGCCCCCGGCAGCTCCCACGACAGGGGCCGGTCCCCGGCGTGCAGCAGGGCCAGGAAGCTGTCGTCCGCCACCGGCCGCCCCCGCTCGTCGCGGCCCGGGATGTCCCGCCCCGACAGGTACAGGCCCAGCGCCGCCGCCGGGGCGTACCAGTCCTGCTCCGTCATCTCCTCGCCCTCCGGGGTGAACCAGGCCAGGTCGCGCAGCCCGTCCACCCCCTGCGGCCGCCCCGAGAAGAAGGCCCGCCGGCGCAGCACCGGGTGCGTCCGGCGCAGCGCCAGCAGCCGCCGGGTCAGGGCGAACAGCTCCTGCCAGCCGGGCTCGCGCAGCAGCGACCAGTCCACCCACCCCGTCGGGTTGTCCTGGCAGTACGCGTTGTTGTTGCCCTCCTGGGTGCGCCCGAACTCGTCCCCCGCCACCAGCATCGGCACGCCCGTCGACAGCAGCAGGGTCGTCACAAGGTTCCGCAGCTGCCGCCGCCGCAGGGCGAGGATCCGCGCGTCGTCCGTCGGCCCCTCCGCGCCGCAGTTCCAGGACCGGTTGTCGTGCGTGCCGTCCCGGTTGTCCTCCCCGTTCGCCTCGTTGTGCTTGCGCTCGTACGACACCAGGTCGCGCAGGGTGAACCCGTCGTGAGCCGTCACGAAGTTCACCGAGGCGTACGGGCGCCGGCCGCCCCACGCGTACAGGTCGCTGGAGCCCGACAGCCGGTAGCCCAGGTCCCGTACGTCGGGCAGCGCGCCCCGCCAGAAGTCCCGCACCGCGTCCCGGTAGCGGTCGTTCCACTCCGTCCACAGCGGCGGGAAGGCCCCCACCTGGTACCCGCCGGCCCCCACGTCCCACGGCTCCGCGATCAGCTTCACCCGCCGCAGCACCGGGTCCTGGGCGATCACGGCCAGGAACGGCGAGAGCATGTCCACGTCGTGCATCGAGCGGGCCAGGGCCGCGGCCAGGTCGAAGCGGAAGCCGTCCACCCCCATCTCCGTGACCCAGTACCGCAGCGAATCCGTGATCAGGCGCAGCACGTGCGGCCGGCCCGCGTGCAGGGTGTTGCCGCAGCCCGTGTAGTCGGCGTAGCGGCGCTGGTCGGACTGCAGCCGGTAGTAGCCCCGGTTGTCGATGCCGCGCAGCGACAGGGTCGGGCCCAGCTCGCCGGCCTCCGCCGTGTGGTTGTAGACCACGTCGAGGATGACCTCGATCCCGGCCGCGTGCAGCGCCCGCACCATCCGCTTGAACTCGCCGACCTGCTGCCCGGCCGTCCCCGACGACGAATAGCCGGCATGCGGGGCGAAGTAGCCGACCGAGTTGTAGCCCCAGTAGTTGCGCAGCCCCCGGCGCAGCAGGTGGTCCTCGTGCGCGAACTGGTGCACCGGCAGCAGCTCCACCGCCGTCACCCCGAGCCGGGTCAGGTGCTCGACCGCCGCCGGGTGCGCCAGCCCCGCGTACGTGCCGCGCAGCTGCGCGGGGACGTCCGGGTGGCGCATGGTGAACCCGCGCACGTGCAGCTCGTAGATGACGGAGTCCGCCCACGGGGTCTTCGGCCGGACGTCGTCCGCCCAGTCGTCGTCATCGTGCACGACCACGCCCTTGGGTACGTACGGCGCCGAGTCCCGGTCGTCGCGCACCGTGTCGGCGATGTACTGCTGCGGCCAGTCCCGCACGTGCCCGTACACCTCGGGCGGCAGCCGGAAGTCGCCGTCCACCGCCCGCGCGTACGGGTCCAGCAGCAGCTTCGCCGGATTGAAACGGGCGCCGGTCCAGGGGTCCCAGCGCCCGTGCACCCGGTAGCCGTAGCGCGTGCCCGGCCGTACCCCGGGCACGAAGCCGTGCCAGATCTCGTGCGTCAGCTCGGCCAGCGCGCACCGGGTCTCCGCGCCCGCCGCGTCGAACAGGCACAGCTCGACCGCCTCCGCGGCCGGCGCCCACAGGGCGAAGTTGGTGCCCGCGACCCCGTCCGGGCCGGTGCGGTAACGCGCTCCCAGCGGGTGCGCCGACCCCGGCCACACCGCCGGGGCCGGCCGCGGGGCCGCCTGTGCCCGGCCGTTCACCTGCCCCACCACGTGCGGCACGGGTGCGGCCGCGCCGCCGCCCCGTACCGCGCCCCCGACGGCTTCCACCGCCTCCTGCTCCGCTGCGCTCGACACCTGCCCGCCTCCACGGCTCTTCCAGGCCACGGCGGGGGTGGGGTGTGCGGCCCCGGCGTCCCGGCCCGGGCCCGCCCCCGTCTGGTCCTTCCCACTGTTCTGCCCGGACTGCAACGTCAGGAACGTGCGCCGCACTCACGTTTCCCCCGGAGGGCCCCTGTCGTTGGACGGGGCGTGAGACTAGTGACGTGTCGGCGGACCGGGGCGGGCCTGGCCGCGATGGCGGTGTGGGCCGTGCTGCTGGGCGGCCTCGCCGGATGCACCGAGGACGGGCGGCCTCCCGTCGAGATCGGCCTGCCCGGCAAACCCCGCTCCGCCGAGGAAGCCATCCGGATCACCCCGGACGACAACGCCAAGGGCGTACCGGCCGAGGGCCCGCTGTCCGTGACCGTGCCCGAGGGCCGCCTGGAGCGGGTCAAGGTGGTCAAGGTGGAGGACGCGCAGCAGGAGGAGGTCCCCGGCACCATCGCCGAGGACGGGCTGAGCTGGAGTCCCGACCCGGAGCACGGGAAGCTGGCGCTGGCCGCCAAGTACACGGTGGACGCGGTCGCCCTCGACGGGCACAGCCGCCGCCAGGCCCGGCACACCACCTTCACCACCTACGTCCCCGAGGAGCGGTTCATCGGGTACTTCAAGCCCGAGCACCGCTCCACCGTCGGCACCGGCATGATCATCTCGTTCCGGTTCAGCAGGTCCATCGAGAACCGGGCCGCCGTCGAACGGGCCATCACCGTCAGGTCCGCCCCGCCCGTCGAGGTCGTCGGCCACTGGTTCGGCCGCGACCGCCTGGACCTGCGCCCCAAGGAGTACTGGAAGGCGGGCACCGAGGTGACCGTCGACATCGCCCTGCGCGACGTCGAGGCCGCGCCCGGCTCGTACGGCCTGCAGAGCAAGAAGGTCCGCTTCACCGTCGGCCGCCACCAGGTCTCCACGGTCGACGCCGCCGCGCACACCATGGTGGTACGGCGCGGCGACGAGGTGCTGTCGACCGTCCCGATCAGCGCCGGGGCGCCCAAGACCACCACGTACAACGGCAAGATGGTGGTGATGGAGATGTTCGACGTCACCCGGATGAACGGCCAGACCGTGGGCTTCGGAGGCGAGTACGACATCCCCGACGTGCCGCACGCCATCCGGCTGACCAGCTCCGGGACCTTCCTGCACGGCAACTACTGGGCCAGCCCCGACACGTTCGGCAGCACCAACACCAGCCACGGCTGCGTCGGCCTGCGCGACGACAAGGGCGGCGGCTCCGACACCCCGGCCGGCTGGTTCTACGACCGCACCCTGGTCGGCGACGTGGTGGAGGTCGTCAACTCCCAGGACAAGACCGTCGCCCCCAACAACGGGCTGGGCGGCTGGAACCTCTCCTGGCCCGACTGGATCGCCGGCTCCGCCCTCACCTGACCACCCGCGGGTGTGCCGCTTGATCACCTACGGGTGACGGCGCTGACCGGAATGAAGTACTCCGGGAGTGTCCGCCGGTCTCCCCGTCCGCCTCTGCGCCCAGCCTGGTGCGCAGCAGCGCCCACAGCGGACGGCGACCGACGGACACGGGACGGAGCGACATGACAGCTGGTACGGCCACGAGGCCGCGGCGGTTGACCCTGGGCCTGGCCACGGCGGTGGCGGTGCTGGCCACCGCCGCCCCCGCGCACCCGGCCCGCGCGTCCGCCCCGGCGGGCGCGGCTCCGGGGACCGGCCTCCCGG
>NZ_WTFF01000318.1 GCF_019400985.1 Streptomyces bambusae | reverse complement strand
CCCGGCACGGGCACCCCGGGGACGACCTGCCCGACCGGCACGCCGCCGTTGCGGGCGGCCTCGGCGAGCGCCGCCTCGGGGAGCGGGGCGGAGAGGATGGCCGCGATCTCGGGGCGCGGCGCGGGCGGCGGCGGGCAGAGCCCCGTGAGGTCCTTCGCCCGGACGGCCCGGGTGATCCAGGCCCGGTCCAGCACCCGCCGCTCGTCGGCCTCGGCGACCAGGTCCTCGGACTGGTTGTAGTCGCCGTCGGCGGCCTGTACGGCCCACAGGTGGACGGCGACCCCGTGCTCCTTGGCCGACATCAGCCCGGGCAGCAGGTCGCCGTCGCCGGTGACCAGGACCACGTCGGAGCAGGCGCGGTTGCGGGCCAGCTCGGTGAGCTCGGCGTGCATGGCCGCGTCGACCCCCTTCTGGGCCCAGCGGCCGTCGCTGCGGGTCAGTGCACCCAGTCGGACGGTCACCCGGGGCATGACGCGCAGCCGCCGGTGCTCGGGCTGGGGCACCCGGTCGGGGGCCCCGTCGAACCAGTAGATGCGCAGCAGCGGCTGTGCGGTGTCGGCCTCGGCGCGCTCGCGCAGCCCCTGGATGAGGGCCGCGTGGTCGACGGTGATGCGGGAGCGGGACGGCTCCCCGGCGAGGAGACTGGCGGCGGCACCCAGCAGATAGCCGGCGTCCACCAGGACGACGCAGCGGTCCACGCTTTCCACCCTCTTCCGGGGAGCGTTCCAGGTTTTCCCCGAGTCTGCCCGAACGCAAGGGTGTTGACGGCCGGAACTCGATCATCGGCGTGGCGTATCTCACCACGGCGGGCGCACGGGGTCCGAGCCGCCGACGGTAATGATCCAAAATGCGGGGTATCGGGCGGTGTGTGAATGTGAAGGCGGCCCTGGCCCCTACACCGTTCCCAGGAGGTTCCCCATGGCCAAGAACAAGAACCGCCAGCACCCCCAGCAGCAGCCCCGCTCGTCCCAGCAGGAGCAGTCGAAGGGCTCGCAGGAGACGTCGTCCGATACGTCGTCCTCGGCGCCCAGTCCCATGGACATGGCCCACAAGCGCAAGTCGAAGAAGTTCGGCCACAACTGACGCAGACGGCGGCACGCAGCCGAAAGGGCGCGCCCGGGATGTCCCGGGCGCGCCCTGGCGTGCTCCCCCAGCTACCGCCGGGAGGGGCCCCCAGGCGGCGCTGCGCCGACCGCGGCGGTGGCTCAGCCCGCCAGGCAGGACGGGCCGAGCAGCACCTTCAGGTCGCCGAACAGCGCGGGGTCGGGCTGCACCCGGTGCCGGTCCAGGCGCAGCACGGTCGTCGAGCGCGGCCCCTGGAGCTTGATCCGCACCTCGGTGTTGCCCTTGTGGTGGCTGAGGATCTCGCCGAGCCGGGTGACCATCGGAGGAGTGACCTTGACGGTGGGGATGGTGAGGACGACGGGGGCGTTGGTGCCCGCCGAGGACAGGTCGGGGACCATCAGCTCCATGGCGACCAGCCGGGGGATGTCCTCGCGCTTGTCGAGGCGGCCCTTGACGAAGACGACGGCGTCCTCGACCAGCTGGGTGGAGACCAGCTGGTAGGTGGCGGGGAAGAACATGCACTCGATGGAGCCGGCCAGGTCCTCCACGGTGGCGATGGCCCAGGCGTTGCCCTGCTTGGTCATCTTGCGCTGGAGGCCGGAGATGATGCCGCCGATGGTGACGACGGCGCCGTCGCTGTGCTCGCCGCCCGTGAGCTGGGCGATGCCGGCGTCCGTCTTGTCGGACAGGACGTGCTCCAGGCCGAAGAGCGGGTGGTCGGAGACGTAGAGGCCGAGCATCTCGCGTTCCTGGGCGAGCAGGTAGGACTTCTCCCACTCCACGTCCGAGAACTCCACGTCGAGTCCGAAGCCGGGCTCGCTGCTGTCCTCGTCACCCATTCCGCCGAACAGGTCGAACTGGCCCTCGGCCTCCTTGCGCTTCACCGCGACCACGTTGTCGATCATCGGCTCGTGCTGGGCGACGAGGCCCTTGCGGGTGTGGCCCATCTCGTCGAAGGCGCCGGCCTTGATCAGCGACTCGATGGTGCGCTTGTTGCAGACGACGGCCTCGACCTTGTCCAGGAAGTCGGGGAAGGAGCTGTACTTCCCCTTCGACTTCCTGGTCTTGATGATCGAGTCGACGACGTTCTGGCCGACGTTGCGCACGGCGGTGAGACCGAAGAGGATCACGTCGTCGCCCTGGGCGGCGAAGTTCGACTCCGACTCGTTCACGTTCGGCGGGAGCACCTTGATGCCCATACGGCGGCACTCGTTCAGGTAGATCGCGGACTTGTCCTTGTCGTCCTTGACCGACGTGAGCAGGCCCGCCATGTACTCGGCCGGGTAGTTCGCCTTGAGGTAGGCCGTCCAGTAGGAGACCAGGCCGTACGCGGCCGAGTGGGCCTTGTTGAAGGCGTAGCCAGCGAAGGGGACCAGGACGTCCCAGAGGGCCTGGATGGCCTGGTCGGTGTAGCCGTTCTTCCGGGCGCCCTCCTGGAAGATCGTGAAGTTCTTCGCCAGCTCCTCGGGCTTCTTCTTGCCCATCACGCGGCGCAGGATGTCGGCCTCGCCGAGCGAGTAGCCGGCGATGATCTGGGCGGCCTTCTGCACCTGCTCCTGGTAGACGATCAGGCCGTAGGTGACCGCGAGCACCTCTTCGAGCGGCTTCTCCAGCTCGGGGTGGATCGGGGTGATCTCCTGCTGCTTGTTCTTGCGCAGGGCGTAGTTCGTGTGCGAGTTCATGCCCATCGGGCCCGGCCGGTAGAGCGCGGACACGGCGGAGATGTCTTCGAAGTTGTCGGGCTTCATCAGGCGCAGCAGCGAGCGCATGGGGCCGCCGTCGAACTGGAAGACGCCGAGGGTGTCGCCGCGCTGGAGCAGCTCGAAGGTCTTGGGGTCGTCGAGCGGCAGGGCCAGGAGGTCGATGTCGATCCCCTTGTTGGCCTTCACCATCTTGACGGCGTCGTCCATGATCGTGAGGTTGCGGAGGCCCAGGAAGTCCATCTTCAGCAGGCCGAGCGACTCGCAGCTCGGGTAGTCCCACTGGGTGATGGTGACGCCGTCGGTGTGCCGCACCCAGACGGGTACGTGGTCGGTGATCCGCTCGCTGGACATGATCACGCCGGCCGCGTGCACGCCCATCTGGCGGACCAGGCCCTCGACGCCGCGCGCGGTGTCGATGACCTTCTTCACGTCGGGCTCGTTCTCGTACATCCCGCGGATCTCGCCGGCCTCGCTGTAGCGCGGGTGCTGCGGGTCGAGGATGCCGGAGAGCGGGATGCCCTTGCCGAGGACGTCGGCGGGCATGGCCTTGGTGAGCCGGTCGCCCATGGCGTACGGGTAGCCCAGCACGCGCGCGGAGTCCTTGATCGCGTTCTTGGCCTTGATGGTGCCGTACGTGCCGATCATGGCGACCTTGTCGGCGCCGTACTTCTCGGTCACGTACCGGATCACCTCGACGCGCCGGCGCTCGTCGAAGTCGATGTCGACATCGGGCATGGAGACGCGCTCGGGGTTGAGGAACCGCTCGAAGATCAGGCCGTGCGGGATCGGGTCGAGGTCGGTGATGCCCATGGCGTACGCGACGATCGAGCCGGCCGCGGAGCCTCGGCCGGGGCCCACCGCGATGCCCTGGTTCTTGGCCCACATGATGAAGTCGGCGACCACGAGGAAGTAGCCGGGGAAGCCCATCGAGATGATCGTGTCCATCTCGTACTCGGCCTGCTTCATGCGGTCCTCGGGGATCCCGCCCGGGAAGCGGCGGTGCATCCCCTTCATGGTTTCCTCGCGGAACCAGGTGACCTCGGTGTAGCCCTCCGGGATGTCGAACTTCGGCATCAGGTTCCGGTACGTGAACATGCCCTCGGTGTCGATCTGCTCGGCCACCAGGCGGGTGTTGGCGCAGCCCTCCTGCCAGGCGTCCGAGGAGTCGATGGCGTACATCTCGTCCGTGGACTTCAGGTAGTAGCCGGAGCCGTCGAAGCGGAAGCGGTCCGGGTCGGAGAGGTTCTTGCCGGTCTGGATGCACAGCAGGGCGTCGTGCGCGCCGGCCTCGTGCGCGTACGTGTAGTGGGAGTCGTTGGTGACCAGCGGCGGGATGCCGAGCTTCTTGCCGATCTCCAGCAGGCCGTCGCGGACCCGGCGCTCGATCTCGATGCCGTGGTCCATCAGCTCCAGGAAGTAGCGCCCCTCGCCGAAGATGTCCTTGTAGTCGGAGGCCGCCTTGATCGCCTCGTCGAACTGGCCGAGGCGCAGCCGGGTCTGCACCTCGCCCGAGGGGCAGCCGGTGGAGGCGATCAGGCCCTCGGACCACTGGGCGATGGTCTCCTTGTCCATCCGGGGCCACTTCGTGAGCCAGCCCTCGGCGTAGGCGTCGGAGGACAGCCGGTAGAGGTTGTGCAGTCCGGTGTTGTTCGCCGCCCAGATCGTCTTGTGGGTGTAACCGCCGGAACCGGAGACGTCGTCCCGCTTCTGGTGCGGCTGGCCCCACTGGATCCTGCGCTTGTTGCGCCGGGACTCGGGAGCGACATATGCCTCGATCCCGATGATCGGGGTGATTCCGGCTTTCTGGGCGGAATGGAAGAAGTCGTACGCCCCGTGCAGGTTGCCGTGGTCGGACATCGCGATGTGCGTCATGCCCATCTCGTTGCACGCGTTGAACATGTCCTTCAGCCGCGCGGCACCGTCCAGCAGCGAGTACTGGGTGTGGACGTGCAGGTGCGTGAACGGCGTCTTGGTCACGGCGGGAGGCTCCTGGCGCTGGGGGGAGGGGGCAGCTTCGAATCCTACGTCCCACGGGTGACAAACCCGGGGCACCGACGGGTACGGTCGGGCGTTGCATCGACGACGGACATCCGCAGAACCGGAAGACACCGGCCCGGCGTCCAGTCGGGCAGAACCTGTACAGACCGTGCACCAGGAGGCACCCGCCATGGCGGTCCCCGAGACGACCGACGAGCAGCGCGCCGAGCAGATACTCGACGTGTTCGACACCGCTTTCGGGGAGCTGCTCGCGGCCGACCCCGCGGCCTTCCAGGTCAAGTTCCGCAAGATGGCGGCCTCGGCCTTCGCCTTCTACCGCGGCACGGCCTGCCTCTTCTACGCGGACCTGGAGCGCGAGCGCCATGGCGGCCCGTACCTGGACGAGCGCACGGGCCGGGTGTGGATCCACGGCGACCTGCACGCCGAGAACTTCGGCACGTACATGGACGCCCACGGCCGCCTGGTCTTCAACGTCAACGACTTCGACGAGGCCTACGTCGGCCCGTTCACCTGGGACCTCAAGCGGTTCGCCGCCTCGGTCGCCCTGATCGGCTACACCAAGGCGCTCAGCGACGGGCAGATCAGCGAGCTGGTACGGATCTACGCGGCCGCCTACCGGGAGCGGATCCACCAGCTGGCCGCCGGCGCCAAGCACGAGGAGGTGCCCTCCTTCACCCTGGACACCGCCGAGGGCGCCCTGCTGGAGGCCCTGCGGGCGGCCCGCTCGCGCACCCGCTTCTCGCTGCTGGACTCGATGACGGAGATCCGCGACCACGAGCGCCGCTTCTCCTCCGGCGGGGGCGCGGTGGAGCTCGACGCGGCCACCCGGTACAAGGTGCTCGCCGCGTTCGACGGCTACCTGGAGACCCTGCCCGAGGAGTCCCTGGTCCGCCCCGACTCCTACCGGGTCAAGGACGTGGTGGGCCGCCGGGGCGTCGGGATCGGCTCGGCGGGGCTGCCGTCGTACAACATCCTGCTGGAGGGCCACAGCGACGCCCTGGAGAACGACGTCGTGATCTACCTCAAGCAGGCCCAGACCCCGGCGGTCTCGCGGCACGTCACCGACCGGGCGGTACGCGAGTACTTCCAGCACGAGGGGCACCGCACGGTGATCTCCCAGCGGGCCCTGCAGGCGCACGCCGACCCGTGGCTGGGCTGGACCGAGCTCGACGGGGCCGGGCAGCTGGTGGCGGAGGTCTCCCCGTACGCGGTCGACCTGGACTGGTCGGACATCGACGACCCGGAGGAGATCGCGGCGGTCGTCGCGGACCTCGGGCGGGCGACGGCGACCATGCACGCCTCCGCCGACGAGGACCAGAGCGGCCACTCGCTGGTGCCGTTCTCCACCGAGCGGGCCATCGACGCGGCGATCGCCGCCGACGAGGAGGGCTTCGCCCCGCTGCTGGTCGACTTCGCCCACGCCTACGGCGCCCGGGCCCGCGCCGACCACCAGATCTTCGTGGACCTCTTCCGCAACGGCCGGATCACGAGCGCCTCGTAGCCCGCGCGGTCCACTCGCCGGGTCACCCACCGTCCACCTCCTCGGCCCGGCGCGGATCCTCGGCGAGCACCTCGCGCAGCCGCGTGGCCCAGGCCGCCGGGTGCGTGAGGTTGCCGTTGTGCCCGCCGGGGAACTCCGCCGTCTGCGTGCCGAGCAGCGCGGCCAGCTCCTCGGCACACCGCTGGTCGAAGACGGTGCGCGGGGTGGTGCGGCCGGTCACCGGCACGATCCGCGGCCCCGCCCCGGCCCCCGCCGGCCCGGCCGGGCGCGGAAGCTCCGCCGGGTCGAAGGTGTCCTCGACGATCGCCGTGAGGTCGCGGGTCAGGAAGAAGTCGAAGTCGGCGGCGCGCTCGGACAGCCCTGGCTGCGGGGTCAGTCCGGGCTCGCGGTCCTGGGCGGCCGGGTCGATGCCGAGCACCCGTGCCACCTCGCCCAGCGCGGGCAGCAGCCCGTCCCGCCGATAGCGCTCCTGTATCTCCCTGAGCTCCCGCTCGTGCCGGGACCGCTCCCCGGCGGGGAGCAGCCGAGGGGTCACCGGCTCGTGGGCGACCAGGACCGACAGCTGTCCGGGGTGGCGGACGGCCAGGTGCAGTCCGATCGAGGCCCCGAGGCTGAGGCCCAGCATGACCGCCGGTTCATCGGTCAGCTCGGCCAGCAGCCGGTGGACGTCGTCGGCGTGCTCCTCCATCGTCACGCCGCGCCCGGGTGGGAGGGCGCTGCGGGACAGCCCCCGGCGGTCGTAGGTGACCACGGTGTGGTCCTCGGCGAGCCGGTCCACGAGGTCGACGCTGCGGCCGGCGTCCCCTTCACCGCTCTGCGCGATGAGCAGCAGCGGCCCGCTCCCCCGCACCTCGTAGTACAGCTCGGCCCCGGGCACCTGGAGCAGCCCCGCGCGCGCACCGTTCGCGTTCTCCGTCTCCGTCTTCGTCTTCGTCATGCACCCACCGCAATGCATCGATTTTGATTCATCAATAGAGATGGATCCAAAAAGATGAATCCATCGCGATGTATCGTGGCCCCGTGAGCCACAGCATGAGCGCGGTCGAGCTCTTCCTGCTCGGCCGGACCCTGATGAAGATCGGCGAGGAAGCGCTGCCCGCGCCCGAGGCGGCCGGCGAAGGCGCTGCCGCGCAGGGCGCCCGTGCGGTACTCATCGCCCTCAGCGACATCACTGCCCACCCCGGCAGTGCGGTCGGCGAGATCGCCCGCCGCACCGGGCTGCCGCAGAGCCAGGTGTCCACAGCGGTCGCCCGGTTGAAGAAGGCCGGTTCGGTGGTGACCTCCCCCGATCCCGACGACGGCCGCCGCCTGCTGGTCCGGCCGGCCGAGGAGGTCTCCGAACGGGTCGCCCGGGTTCGCGCCACCCGGATCGAGTCCGCCCTCGCCGCCGCCCTCGGCACTGCCGACGCGGCCGCCCTGAGCGAGGTCACCGCTGCGCTGGAGGTGCTGGCCCGGCACCTCCCACCGGGCGCGCTGGCCAATCTGCGCCCCTGAGCCGACCGCCGGCGAGCAGGCGAATCCTCTTTTCACAGATTCCCGTGGCACACTCGCCGCGATGGGCATATCAGGTGCAGGGCTCCGGGGGCTGCGGGCCGCGCTGTTCGGCGCGCTCGTCGTGCTGCTCTCGTCCGGGTCGCACGTCCTGCTGTCGCAGGCGCCGCTGCCGCCCGTCCTGGTCGCCGGCGCGTTCGCCGGGGTCTTCGTGATCGCCTTCGCGCTGGCCGGGCGGGAGCGCGGCTTCGGCCCGATCGCCGGCCTGCTGGTGCCGCTGGAGCTGGCCGCCGACACCGTCTTCACCACCGGCCAGCACGTCTGCTACGGCCCGGCCGGCGGCCCCGTATCGGGTCCGCTGCGCGCCCTCGGCCTGGAGGAGCTGTGCGGCGGCACGCCCGTGGGCGGCCCGCTGGCGGAAGGCTCCGGCCCGGCCGACACGGCGGCCGTGCTCGCCTCCGCCGGCCCGTGGACCCCCTGGCTGCTGCTGGGGGCGCACGTCTCGGTCGGCCTGCTGGCCGCGCTGTGGCTGCGCACGCACGCCCTCGGCCTGCA
>NZ_WTFF01000317.1 GCF_019400985.1 Streptomyces bambusae | reverse complement strand
AGAGGTGTATAAGGGACGGGGCCCCGGTGGCCCCGGCGGCCCCGGTGGCCCCGGTGGCCCCGGTGGGCTCGGCGGCCCCGGCCGGCCTTCGCCGGGTCGGCCCCCCCCCCGCCCCGCAAGGGTCACCTTCGCGTCGATCCACGGCGGGACTTGGCCAAATCCGGTGTGTCGCAAGCGGACCCCCGCCCCTCGTGGGGAATTCAGCCGCCGTTCACGCGCGGCCGCGACCCTGTCCGCCGACCGCACTCAGGCGCAGCCGTACCCGACCCCCTCAGGAGAACCGATGGCGCTCAGCCGAAGAGACTTCACCGCCCGCTCCGTCCTCGCCGGCGCCGGAGTCGCGCTCACCGGGACCGTGGGGGCCCTCGCCACCGCCCCCGGCGCACTGGCGGCGGACGACGTCAGCGGCAGCGGTACGCTGCGCGACGAGCACGGGCGGCCCTGCGAGCCCGGCTACGGTCCGCTGGTCCCGGACCCGAAGGGCATCCTCGCCCTGCCGGCCGGCTTCTCGTACCGGATCCTCACCCACTGCGGCGTCACCCGGCTCGAATCGGGCGAGTCCACCCCGTCCAACCACGACGGCACCGCCGCCTTCGCCGGCCACCGCGGCGTCACCCTCCTGGTCAACAACCACGAGCTCAAGGGCAGCCGTGCGAAGTGGCCCCACCCGGTGCCGCTCGCCGAAGGCCTCGTCTACGACCCGGCCGCCGCCGGCGGCTGCACGGTCGTGGAGCTCCGCCGCGGCGGCGAGGTCGCCGAATGGGTCGGCATCGCCGGTACGTCGACCAACTGCGCCGGCGGTGCCACCGCCTGGGGCACCTGGCTGACCTGCGAGGAGAACTCCGACCTCGCCGGCAAGAACGGCATGACCAAGGACCACGGCTACGTCTTCGAGGTCGACCCGCACGACCGCCGCGCCAACCGCGACCCCAAGCCGGTCAAGGCGTTCGGGCGCTACGACCACGAGGCCGTCGTCATCGACCCCCGGACCGGCCACGCCTACCTGACCGAGGACGCCTCCGGCCCCAACGGGCTCCTCTACCGCTGGGCCCCGCCGCAGGGCTTCCGGCACGGCCGCGGCCGGCTGCGTACGCTGGCCGACGACGCGGGTGTGCTCCAGGCGGCCAAGTGCTTCGACAGCGCGGGCCGGTTCGTGGACGACCTGTCCCGGGCCACGCGGATCGGCACGGTCTACGGGGTCGACTGGGTCGACGTACCCGACCGCGACGCCCGTACGGTGCCCACCCGCAAGCAGTTCACGGAGGGTCAGGTCACGCGCGGCCGCAAGCTGGAGGGCATGTGGTGGGCCGACGGCGGCGCGTACGTCGTCTCCTCCTACGCCCGTGACGAGAGCCCGGGCACCCCGCACGACGGCGCCGTGTGGTTCTACGACCCCAAGCGCCGCACCATGCGCCTGACCGTCCTCTTCGGGGTGAACGCCGATCCGTCGGCGGAGGGCGGCTACGACGGCCCGGACAACATCACCGTGTCCCCGTACGGCGGCCTGGTCATCGCCGAGGACGGCGAGGGCCTCCAGCACCTGCTCGGCGCGACCGAGTCGGGCCGCACCTATCCGCTGGCGCGCAACGAGCTGAACATCGGTACCGCGGAGGAGCCCGAGTACTCGGAGTTCACCGGCGTCTGCTTCTCGCCCGACGGGCGCACGCTGTTCGCCAACATCCAGGACCCGGGCATCATGCTGGCCGTCACCGGTCCGTGGCGGCGCAAGCACGGCTGAGGAACGCGGCGTTCGCACCGTCCCGCCGGGGGCGGGACGGTGCGGTCAGCGGGACGGCCCTGCCGTCAGCTGTGGCACGCGGCGGCGCCGACCTCTTCCCGGGTCGCCGCGGCCCATTCGCCGAGCAGGAACTCGTACGCCTCGGACGGCCACTCGCCGTCCGCCCATGTCTCGACGAGGTGCCGTATCGCCTCGTTCGCCTCGGAGGCGGACGGGCGGGCGGGACCCGCGAGCGGAAGCGTCTCGTACATGCTTACAAGGCTACGGGCGGGCACTGACAGCTTCCTTCGAATTGCGGGGTGTCATCGATCACCCGGTGGCATGTGCCAGCGGCTCCGGCCCGCCCACCTGCTACAGCGCCTGCGACGCGGGCTTGACCATGCCCCGCACTGTGCGGGACTTCACAAACTCGCCCATGGCCGTCATCTCCCATTCGCCCGAAAACTGCTTGATGAGCTTGGCCATCATGACGCCGGTCTGCGGCTCGGCACTCGTGAGGTCGAAGCGGACCAGCTCCTCGCCGGTGGCCCCGTCGATCAGCCGGCAGTAGGCCTTGGCGACATCGGTGAACTTCTGGCCGGAGAAGGAGTTCACCGTGAAGACGAGGCCCGTCGCCTCGGCGGGCAGCCGGCCGAGGTCCACGACGATGACCTCGTCGTCCCCGGCGCCCTCGCCGGTCAGGTTGTCCCCGGAGTGCTTGATCGCCCCGCCGAGGATGGACAGCTTGCCGAAGTAGCAGCTGTCGATGTGGTTGCGCTGGGGGCCGTAGGCGATGACGGAGGCGTCGAGGTCGATGTCCGCCCCGCGGAAGGCCGGCTCCCAGCCCAGGCCCATCTTGACCTGCGAGAGCAGCGGGCGGCCGCCCTTGACCAGGGAGACGGTCTGGTTCTTCTGGAGGCTGACCCGGCCCTTGTCGAGGTTGATCTTGCCGCCGCCGCCGGCGGGGGCGGGCGGGGCCGGGGCGGTCGTGGACGGGGTGAAGGGCGCGGTGACCGGGGCGGCCGGGACCGGGGCCGGGACCGGGGGAGCGGCGGGCGGCTCCTCCTCCACCGTGACGCCGAAGTCGGTCGCGATGCCGGCGAGCCCCTGGGCGTACCCCTGTCCGACGGCGCGCACCTTCCAGACACCGCCGCGCCGGTAGACCTCGACCACCACGAGCGCGGTCTCGGTGCCCAGCTGCGGCGGGGTGAACGTGGCGATGACCGAGCCGCCGTCCGCGTCGCGGACCGTGGCGGTGGGCTCGATGCCCTGGAAGGTCTGGCCGGCGGCGTCGGGGCTGGCGGTGACCACGATCCGCTCGATGCCCGGCGGCACCGCGGCGGTGTCCACGGTGATGGAGTCGGGCGCCGAGCCGCCGCCGGACCGGTAGCTGACGCCGGGGCCGGAGGGCTGGTTGTAGAAGATGAAGTCGGCGTCCGAGCGGACCTTGCCGTTCGCCGCGAGCAGGAGCCCCGATACGTCGAGCCGTACCGGAGCGGCCACGTCGACCGTCACGCGGACGGCGTTCAGCGGCAGGTTCGCACCAGGGGTCATAGCGGTCATGCCCCGTTGAACGACCGAGGGCCCTTTGCCGTTCCCTTACCCGCGCGATCGTGACCTGTGTGGGCCCGGGTTCCGGTTCGGGCCTGGGTCCGGCTCGGGAGGTCAGCGGCGCCCGCGGTTGCGCGGGTGGTCGCGGGCTGTGCGCTCGTTGCCGAACTTGTAGGCACCCGTCCAGCGGGCCATGACCAGCTGGGCGTCCCCGGACTCCACCTCGGTCAGGAACTTCTCCGCCCGCGCGCCGCGCAGGGTGCCCGCGGCCCGGCCGCGGTGGGTGATGACGACGCTGGCGTCGGCGCGCTGTTCGTACGTGAATCCGGAAGGTCTCGGCATGGGCCGCAGCCTGCCCGGTGTCGGGCGGCGCGGGCAACGGGGTTTCCGCGGCACCCGGGCCGCGGCGTCACGCGCGGCCCTGGCGCCGGCCGAGGTGTCACCCGCGAGTGGGATCCCGCGGGTGACACCGTGCGTGCGTGTCCCTGTGTGCCGCCGTGCCTCCGCGTGCCTCCGCGCCCGTGACCGCGCGCCCCGTGACCGCGCGCCCCGTGACCGCGCGCCCCGTCCCCTCCTACGGGGTCACCCGGCGCGGCAGGCCCAGCGGGTTGGCCTCGCGCAGCTCGGCCGGGAGCAGCGCGTCCGGCACCGACTGGTAGGCCACCGGGCGTAGCCACCGCTCGATCGCCGTCCCGCCGACGGAGCTGGAGTGCGAGGTCGCGGCCGGGTACGGGCCGCCGTGGTGCTGGGCCGGGGCCACCGCCACGCCGGTCGGCCAGGCGTTGACGACGACCCGGCCGGCCAGCTCCGTGACCTGGCCGATCAGTTCCGCGGCCGGGCCCGGCGCGCCGGCGGTCTCGGCGTCCGACAGCTGGAGGGTGGCGCTCAGGTTCCCGGGGAGCCGGGCCAGGACCGCGCCCACCTCGCCCTGGTCGGCGTACCGGGCGACGACGGTCACCGGGCCGAAGCACTCCTCCAGCAGGACCTCGTAGTCGTGGTGGTCCTTGCCCTGGTCCTCGCCGTCGTGCGCGACGCCGTCCTCGCGGTCCTCCGCCGAACCCTGCGCCGGTCCTTCGGCCGCCAGGCGGCGCGCCGGGACGGTCAGGAAGCCGGCGCCGACCGTGTGCTCCCCGTCGGGCCCGGTCCCGGGGCCGGGGGTGACGGGGGCGGTCACCCCGGGCAGGGCGGCGCGCTCGCGGACCCCGGCGAGGAAGTTCTCCCGCATCCGGTGGTCGAGCAGGACCCCCGGCCCGGTCGCGCCGAGGGCCTTGGCGAGGGCGTCGGTCAGCCGGTCTCCGTCGGCGCCCAGGGGTACGAGGACCAGGCCGGGCTTGACGCAGAACTGCCCCACGCCCAGTGTCACCGACCCCGCCAGCCCCGCGCCGATCTCCTCGGCGCGCTCGGCGGCGGCCGCCGGGGTGACCACGACCGGGTTGAGCGAGCCGAGCTCGCCGTGGAACGGGATGGGCACGGGCCGGGCGGCGGCCGCGTCGTACAGGGCCCGCCCGCCCCGGATCGAACCGGTGAACCCGGCAGCGGCCACCAGCGGGTGGCGGATCAGCTCCAGGCCCGCGTCGAAGCCGTGTACGACGGCCACCACGTCGGCCGGCAGCCCGGCCTGTTCGGCGGCCCGGCGCAGCAGCGAGGCGCACAGCGCGGACGTGGCCGGGTGGTCGGGGTGGGCCTTGACGACGACCGGGCAGCCGGCGGCCAGGGCGCTGGCGGTGTCACCGCCGGGGACGGAGAAGGCCAGGGGGAAGTTGGAGGCGGCGTAGACCGCGACCACGCCGAGGGGCACCTTGTAGCGGCGCAGTTCGGGGCGCGGCGGGGTGAGGGCGGGGTCGGCGCGGTCGATGCGGATGTCGAGGTAGCCGCCGTCCTCGACGGCGTCGGCGAAGGCGCGCAGCTGGTACGTGGTCCGGGCGAGCTCTCCGGTCAGCCGGGCGGTGCCGAGCGCGGTCTCGGCGTCGGCGGCGGCGACGACCTCGGCGGCGGACGCGTCGAGCAGATCGGCCGCGGCACGCAGGAACGCGGTCCGGGCGGGGCGGTCGGCGAGGGCGCCGCGGGCGGCGTGGCCAGCGGTGACGGCCCGGTCCACGTCGTGGGGTGTGGCCTCCGCCGCAACCTGCTCGCGCTGCTTCCCGGTGCGGGGGTCCACACTCCAGACTGGTGTCGCTGCCATGGCCCGCTACCTCCTGGATCGTTCAGTATCCTGAACGGCGTTCCGGTGGATGAATGATCACTTCTGCTGCGGACTCTATTTCCGGGTCCACCGCGTGACAAGAGGCGACCAGAGGCGACCAGTAGGGGGAGCAGCCGATGACGACAGCAGAGCCGACGACGGGCCGGGCCGCGACGGGTCGGGCGGCGACCGATCGCGCGGCGGTGGCCGGGCAGCCGGTGATCGGCGCCGAGCCCGCGATCGCGCCGGGCCGGGCGGGCGGGTCGGAGCCGGTGGGTACGGCCGAGCCGCCCGCCGCCGCGCCGGTCAAGTCGGCCGTCCGTACCGTGCTGCTGCTGGAGCATTTCGCGGCCCGGCCGGGACTGCACAGCCTTGCCGACATCCAGAGCGACCTCGGCCTGCCCAAGTCCAGCCTCTACATGCTGCTGCGCACCCTGGTGAACCTGGGGTGGGTGGAGACGGACGCGACCGGCACGCGCTACGGCATCGGCGTGCGGGCGCTGCTCGTCGGCAGCTCGTACATCGACGGCGACGAGGTCGTCGCGGCCGCCCGGCCCACCCTGGACCGGCTCTCCGACGAGACGACGGAGACCATCCACCTGGCCCGGCTGGACGGCACCAGCGTGGTCTACCTGGCGACCCGGCAGTCCCAGCACCACCTGCGGCCCTTCACCCGGGTCGGGCGGCGGCTGCCCGTGCACTCCACCGCGCTCGGCAAGGCGCTGCTGGCCACGCACACCGACGCGGAGGTGCGGCGGCTGCTGCCGGAGCGGCTGGAGGCCGTCACCCAGCACACCGTCACCGACCGCGAGGCGCTGATCGAGGAGCTGGCGCTGGTACGGGAACAGGGGTACGCGCTGGACCGGGAGGAGAACACCCTCGGGCTGCGCTGCTTCGGCGTGGCCCTGCCGTACCGCACGCCCGCGCGGGACGCGGTGAGCTGCTCGGTGCCGGTGGCCCGGCTCACGCCCGGGCACGAACACCGCATCAAGGAGGCGCTGTTCGAGGCCAGGGACCGGCTGGCGGTGGTGACGCGGCGGATGTGAACGCCGGTGGCGGCGGCGCCCGCCCAGAGGGCCGTTCACGGGTGGGGCGTTGGAAGGAGAGGTTCCTCCCCCGTGCGGGGGAAGCGGTTCCCCAGTGCGGGGGACGTGCGGGGCCGGTGCGGGCGGGATCGTGGAGTCATGACCAGGGGACACACGAACGACGCCAGGACCGCGGGGGAGCCCGCCGGTCCGACCACAGCCACGCCGACGGGCACAGCCGCGAGCCTTGCCGCGGCCCTGGCCCCGGCCCCGGCCCCGGCCGACAAGGCCACAGCCGCCAAGGCCACGGCCGTCGGCTCGACGGCGGTCACGCCCAAGGGCTCGACCGCCGCCGGCGCTCCTCTCGGGACCGTACGGCGGGTCCTGCGGGCCACCGCCATAGCCGCCACCTTCCCCTACCTCGCGCTGAAGTCAGCGTGGGTGGCCGGGAGCCACATCGGCATACCCGAGGGGAGCGTGCTGCGCGGGTCCAGCCTCTTCTGGCCGGTCGTCAACACCATGACGCTGCTGATGGACGCCGCCCTCGTCGTCCTCGTGCTGGCGCTGACCCGGCCCTGGGGGCGGCGCATACCCTCCTGGCTGCTGCTCGTGCCCGGGTTCGTCGCCAGTGGTCTGCTGACGCCGATCGTGACCGGCTTCCCGGCGCAGCTGCTGATGCGGGCCTTCGGCGTCGGCGGGGACACCGCCGGGCAGGCCCCGCGTGAACCGTTCCTGGACGGCTGGGTGTTCAACGTCGTGTACGCCGGCTTCAGCGTGCAGGCGTTCGCGCTCGCCGGGCTGTTCGTGCCCTACGCGAAGGAGCGCTGGGGCCACCTGTGGCGGCGGCCGACGGGGCTTTCCGCAGGCCTGCGCACGGTGGCCGTGGCAGCCGCGGCGGGAGCCCTGGCCTTCGCCGGGGCGGAGGCCTACTGGACCCTCGGCGGCACGGCCGGGCTGACCGATGCGCTGGTGGCGGCCCGCGACGCCGACGCCGTGATGGTCGGGATCGTCCAGGCGCTGTGCACCCTCATGGGCGCGGCCGGCGCGCTGCTGCTCGCCTTCGGGCGCGGGGCCGCCGGACGAATACCCCTCGCGGCCGCCTGGGTGGGAGGCGCCGCGGCGGCGAGCTGGGGCCTGTGGGTGTCCCTCGCCGCGCTGGCGCCGGGAGGCGATCCGGCGAAGAAGATCACCTGGGCTCTGCACCTCGCCTACGCTGGCCAGATGATCACAGGATTGCTGGTGGCCGTCGTCCTCACCGGGTTCCTCACCGGGTTCCTCGCCGCCCGCCGCCCGGCGTGAGGCGGCTGCTGGGGGCCAGGGCGCGGCGGCGCTGGGTGCACCTCATCCTCGGCGGCGCCCTGCTGATGCCGTACTTCCTGCTCGCCTCGGTGCTGCTGTCCCCCCTGACGGAGGGAAAGAGTGCCTTCACCTCGCTCCCGCTGACGCTGGCCGCCTACGGGATCGCCGTGCCGCTCGCGGCCGTGAGCGCGCCGCTGTTCACCCTGGTCCGGCCGCTCTCGGTGACCGCCGTACGGACCCTGTGCGGGGTGCCGGGGGAGCAGTTGGCCGAGGGGCCCGCCCGGTCCCCGGCCGCGCGGGGGCGGGCAGCGGCCTGGTGGACCCTGCACCTGGGCGTCGGGGCGGTGGTCAGCGGGATGACCCTGGCGGTGCCGCCGATGGCGCTGGTGCTGTTCACGCTGCCGGTCGTGGGCCCGGGGGCGCGGGCCCGGCTGGGCATGGACTGGTTCGCCTCCGGGGCCGCCGTGTACGCCGCACCGCTGGCGGGGGCCCTGCTGTTGGCCGCGCTCGCCCAGTGCGCGGCGGTGGCCGGGGCGTTGGGGCCGCCCGTCCTCACCGTGCCCCTGCTGCCTGCCCAGAGGTCCATCCCCC
>NZ_WTFF01000316.1 GCF_019400985.1 Streptomyces bambusae | reverse complement strand
GGCCGTGGCGCTGGGGGTGGCCGGCGCCGCCGTGGTGGTGCCGGGAGGGCGCCGCCGGGGCTGGCGGCCGGGCCGGTACCAAGCTCCTGCGGCGGACAGGAAGCGCAGTTCAGAGCTGCTCTGAGGACCGTTGGCGAATCGTTGGCGGGGCGTTGGACAGGGCTGGAACTGTCACTCCGGTCAAGCCCGGCACGCCGTACGCAGGCGGTCGGTTGGTGCTGCCGCCGGCCCCACGACCAGGCCGGCGGTGCAACGCGGGAGGAACAGCCGTGATGGGGATCGAGCGGCACAGAGCGGACGGTGACCTGGAGGCCACCGAGGCCGGCCGGGACGACGCGGACACCACGGACGGCGCGGACCACGCGGACCACGGCACGGACGCCGGTACCGGCACGGACGCCGCGACCGGCACGGACGCCGCGACCGGCACGGCCGGGTACGAGGGCTCGGACGCGGACGGGCCGGCCGCCCCCCGCCCGACGATGGACCGCGACACGCTCGCCGAGCTGTACCGGCTGCACGCCCCGTACCTGCTGCGCGCCCTGCTCCGCCTGACCAGCGGCGACCGGGGCAAGGCCGAGGACATCCTCCAGGAAACGTTTCTGCGTGCCTGGCAGCACCCCCAGGCCCTGGCCCGCGGCCCGCAGCACGGCCGCCCCTGGCTCTACACCGTGGCCCGCCGGATCGCCATCGACCACTTCCGGATGCAGGCCGCGCGCGCCAAGGAACTCGGCGACGAGAGCCCGGACGACCGGCCGGCCGCGCACGATCCCTACGAGGAGATCCTGGTCGCCCACGACATCCGCGGCGCCCTTGCCAAACTGCCCCCGCACCACCGGCAGGTGCTCGTGGAGCTGTACCTCAACGACCGCTCCACCGTCGACACCGCAGCCGTCCTCGGGGTCCCGCCGGGCACCGTCAAGTCCCGCAACTTCTACGCCGTACGGGCCTTCCGCCCCCTGCTGGAGCGGCGCGGCCTCGCCCCGGCATGACCTGCCCCGGCGGTGCGGGGCCGAACCGGCGCCACCTGAACCGGCACCGGACCCGGGCCGTTCCTCCGGGTGGCACACGGCCGGGACAACGAAAGGGGTCCGCGAAGTGACCATCGTCGTGGACAGGAACGACATGAACGAACCCGGACACTGGACGGACGCCCCCGACTACGGTCCGGCCCGTTGGCCGGGCTCCACCGCCCCCCGGCACCCTCCGCTGAGGAGCCTGCGGGACCTGCTGGACACCGCCCCGGCCCCCACGGCGGCGGCCGTTGCTCCAGCTCCGCGGACGACGGTGGCCGTGGCCGTGGCCGTGGAAGACGTAGAGCCGGTGGAGGCCGCCCCGGCGGTGGAGGCCGCCCCGGCGGTGGAGCCCGCACAGGCCGTGCCGCCCGCCGCGGTCGGCACGACGGCCGGCCTCGTACCGGTGGCCCCGCCGGGCCTGGCCTCGGACACCGAGCTGTCCACCGAGCGCCTGGTGCGCCGTACGCCCCGCGAGCGGTTCCGCGTCGGCCGGCGCCGCGCGCCTGCCGGCTTCGCCGAGACCATCCGCACCCCGCTGCGGCGCAGCTACCGCATCGCGGTGATCAGTCTCAAGGGCGGCGTCAGCAAGACCACGACCACCACCGCCCTCGGCGCGGTCCTGGCCGCCGAGCGGGCCGACCGGGTCATCGCGGTCGACGCGAACCCGGACTCCGGCACGCTGGGCCGCCGCGTGCACCGCCAGTCCGGCGCCACCATCCGCGACCTGGTGGCGGCCATGCCGGACCTGCACACCTACATGGACATCCGGAGGTTCACCTCCCAGGCGCCCAGCGGTCTGGAGGTCCTCGCCAACGACACCGACCCGGCGGTCTCCCGGACGTTCGGCGAGCAGGACTACCGCCGGGTCATGGACCTGCTGAGCGGCCAGTACCCGATCGTCCTCACCGACTCCGGCACCGGGCTGCTGCACGACACCATGCGCGGCATCCTGGACCTGACGGACCAGCTGGTCGTCGTCGCCACGCCGAGCGTCGACGGCGCGAGCAGCGCCGGCATCACGTTCGACTGGCTGCACGCCCACGGCTTCCGGGAGAAGGCGCAGAACGCCGTGACCGTGGTCTCCGGCGTGCGGTCCTCCTCCGGCCGCCTGATCCGGGTCGACGACGTCGTCTCCCACTTCCGGCAGCGCTGCCGGGCCGTGGTGACGGTCCCGTACGACGACCACCTGGCCCGCGGCGGCGAGGTCGACCCCGAGCAGATGCGCCACCGCACCCGTGCGGCGTACTACGAACTCGCCGCCCTGGTGGCACAGGAGTTCGGCCGTGCGTGACGCCTCTTCCGCCTGACCGGACCCGTACCCGAACCCGAGACACACCTGGAGGAACACCCATGGCCTGGTACGAGGGCCCCTGCCGGATCACCGTCGTCCACGTGGACGCCGACTTCCCCCAACGCGCCGTGGTCGCCGTGACCGGCGCGGGCGGGGCCCGGATCGAGATCCCGGGCACGGTCGGTACGTTCCGGAACATCGACGCCCCGAGCTGGCACCTGGAGGTGGAACACCACTACGAAGGCGTCTGGCGGCCCAACGTCCGGGCGATCCGCAGCCGTTGGGAGACCGTCGACGGCATCCGGACGCAGACGGTCGTCAGCAAGGACGTGGACTGGGCCCACGGGGGCGACGAGCGCAACCTGGTGCTGCGCCTGGAGCGCATCGGTGAGCCGGCGGAGCGTTCCCGCGAGGCCGGCCGTGCCGTGGCCGCCCCGTCGCGGGCGGCGACCCAGTCCTCGTCCACCGGACCCGCCCACCGCACGTCCGCCGGACCGGCCCACTCCCCCACCTGGTCCTCGTCGGGCGGCGCTACCTTCGCCGCCCCTCCCGCCGCCGCTCCGGGCGCCGCTCCCGGCCGCACCGCCTCCTCCCACGGCGCGACCACGAGCAGCAGTCCCTGGTAGCGGCAGTCCCTCGGAGCAGCCCGGCCGGGCCCGGCCGGGCCGGGAAGACAGACCGCCCCGCCGCACGGGGAGTGACGGCGGGGCGGCGGGCCGGGCCCGCGGGGGACGGCGGGACCGGAGGGAAGGGCAGGGGCCAAGTACGGGGGGACTCCGTCCCCGCCCTTCCACTCATGTCAACGCAGGAGGCCCCGGCCGGGGTTCACCACTCGGCGAACAAATCCAGATCTTTGTCGGGTGAACCGGAAGGCGCGTTCGTACGTTCGACCGGAATCCGCTAACCTCAGCCCTGCCGCGCGTCGGGTGGTACCACGTGCTTCGCCGCCGGCCGGTGGGGTGGGGAAACATGAAATTGCTGCTGCTGGGACCAGCGGAGCTGCGCTCCGCCGACGGTCGCTCCGTGCCCCTCGGCGGCGCCAGGCGCAGAGCCGTACTGGCCGCTCTCGCGTTGAACCTCAACCGGGTCGTGCCGGTGGACCGGTTGCTCGACCTCGTCTGGGACGAGGCGCCTCCGCCGAGCGCCAGGGCGGCACTCCAAGGGCATGTCGCCAGTCTGCGCACCCGTCTCGACCGCACGATCGAACTGGTGACCCGGGCTCCCGGTTACATGCTGACGGCGGACCGGACCCGCGTGGACGTGCACCACATGGAGGACCTCGTGGCGGCGGCCCAGGAGGCGCCGGACGACGAGAGCATCCGCCTGCTGGACTCGGCCCTCGACCTGTGGCGCGGGCCGGCCCTGGAGGACTGCGAATCGGAACTGCTGCGCGCGGGTGCCGGGACCCGGCTGGGGCAGACGCGGCTGCGCGCCCTGGAGCTGCTGGGCGAGCGGCTGCTGCGGACCGGGCAGGGGGCGCACGCCGTACCGCGGCTGGCGGAGGCGGTGGAGGAGAATCCGCTGCGCGAGTCCCTGGTGCGCCTGCTCATGCTCTGTCACCAGCAGGAGGGCCGGCGGGCGGAGGCGCTGCGGCTGTACGACGCGACGCGCCGGCAGCTGAGGGCGGACCTCGGGGTCTCGCCGGGTCCGGATCTCCAGGCGGTGCTCAGCGATCTGCTCGGCGGGACGCCCGCCGGGCCGCACGGACGGGACGCTCCCGCTCGGAACCGACGGGACGGACGGGACGGACGCGAGGGACGGGACGGACGCGAGGGACGCGAGGGACGCGAGGGGCGGACGCTACCGCACGTGCGCGTGCAGCCCGTTCCGTCCGCCCCGGCCCCGTCGGCCCCGTCAGCCGCGTCAGCCGCATCGGAGCCCACTCCGGCGGCGGCGCCGTCCGCCGTGCGGGCCTCGGGCCCCGAGCCGGCCCTGCCCCGGCCGGCACTCGCGACGGTCCACCGGATCCGCCCCGCGCAACTCCCCCGCACTCCGGCCGGGTTCATCGGCAGGGCGGACGAATTCCGTTCCGTGGAGCGGGCGCTGGCCCCGGACTCCGCGGGGGTGGCCCTGGTCGTCGGCCAGGCGGGGGTCGGCAAGACCTCACTGGCCCTGCGCTGGGCCCACGCGCACGCCGACGACTACCCGGACGGGCAGCTGTTCGCCGATCTCCACGGGTTCGACGGATCGACCCCGGTGGAGCCCTCCGTGGTGATCAGCGGGTTCCTCACGGCGCTGGGCGTGCCGCAGCACTCCGTTCCGGACGACCCGGTCGCCGCACAGGCCCTGTACCGCTCGATGCTGGCGCGCCGCCGGCTGCTGATCCTGCTGGACGACGCCCGCGAGTCCGCGCAGGTACGCCCGCTGCTGACGGCCGCCGCCGGGTCGGCGACCATCGTCACCAGTCGGCTGCGGCTGGACGGGCTGCTCGCCCTCGACGGTGCCGCGCCGGTGCCGGTCGGACTGCTGGACGAGGAGGAGGGCCTGGCCCTGCTGCGGGCCGCGCTCCGGGACGACCGCATCGAGCGGGAGCCCGAGGCCGCCCTGGAACTGGTCCGGCTGTGCGGCGGGCTGCCGCTGGCCCTGCGGATCACCGCCGCCCGCCTGGCGGCGCACCCCTGCTGGTCGCTGCGGTCGGTCGCCGACGAGCTCGGCGACGAGCAGCAGCGGCTCGCGGCGCTGTCGGTCGAGGACGCCGACATCACCGCGGCCCTGGCCCTGAGCGTGCGTGCGCTCGACAGCGAGGCGCAGGCGGTCTTCTCGGTGCTGGGCGTGGTGCCCGGCGGCGACTTCACCGCCCATGCCGTCGCGGCGGCGTGCCGGATGCCGCTCGCCGCGTCCCGCCGCGCCCTGGGCGTCCTCGCGAGCGCCCACCTGATCGAGGAGCGATCGGCCGGCCGCTACTCCTGCCATGACCTCGTCCAGCTCTTCTCCCGCGACTTCGGGGCCCAGGAGCGCGGTGAGCGGCTGCGCAGCCTGCTCGACTTCTACGTGCACACGGCGTACGCGGCATCCCGGATCTACGACCCGTCGGGCCGGGCCTGCTGCGACCTGCCCGACTGGTGCGAGGCGCCGCAGGCCATGCCCCGGCTCGCGGACCGGCGCGCGGTCCTCGACTGGTACGAGGCCGAGTCGGCCAACCTCTGCGCAGCGATCGAGACGGCCGCCCGGGCCGGTGAAGGGGACCGGGCCTGGCGGCTGACCGTGCTGGTGTGGCCGCTGCTGACCTGGCAGAGCCACCGCAACTGGATCCCGGTCGTGACCCAGGGCCTGCACGCCGCCCGGGCCACGCGTGATCCGCGGGCGGAGACCCGGGTCGCGAACCTGCTGGGCTGGGCCACCGTCGAGGCGGGCCGGGCCGAGGACGCGATCCCGCTGCTGGAGCGCTCGCGGGAGCTCGCCGTCACGACGGGCGACGACTGCGATCTGGCACAGGCGCTGATCAACCTCGGGCTGGCCCACGCCGCGTGCGGGAACGACCAGGACGCGGTGGCGGTCTACGAGGAGGCCGCGCGGGTCGCCGAACACATCCGGGACTACGGCACGGCAGCGCTCGCCCTGCTGCACACGGCCCGGCTGTGCCTGGACCAGGGTCTGCCCGACCAGGCGCTGAGCCATGCCGAACGGGCCCGGCTCATGCCCGGTGCGCGGGGTCTTCGCGGGGTGCTGCTGTGCGACGTACAGGCGGTGGCCCTGTGCCGGACCGGCGACCCCTGGGCCGCCATGCAGCTGTTGGAGCGGGGACTCGCCGAGGCCCGTACCGAGAAGTACGTCGCGGGCGAGATGACCGTACTGGAGCACCTGGCGGAGGTGGCGGAGCAGCTCGGCCTGACGGAGCAGGCGCAGGCGAACCGCCACGCGGCGGAGCTCCTGCGCGGCAGCCTGGAGGGCGACCGGGCCCCGCTGTGACACGCTGTGACACCGGTCGGCGGACCGGGCCCCGGACCACCTCCGTACGGACCAGGCCCGGCCCCCCCTTCGGATCAGGCCCCGGACCCCCCTCCGTAGGGTCCGGGGCCTCGCCGTACCCGCGCCCCACCGCGGATGCGACCGGCCGGGCGGCGCCTGACAGCCGGTCAGACTCGGGCGGCGGCCACCGGGTCCGACAGCCGGCCGTCGGTCATGACCACCGTGCGGTCCATCCGGTCCAGGTGCGCGCGGTCGTGCGTGACCAGGACCGTGGCCGTGGAGCGCTCCCGGGTCAGGGTGACCAGCAGGTCCAGGACGGCCGCGCCGCGCTCGTGGTCCAGGGCGCTGGTCGGCTCGTCGACCAGCAGGACGGCCGGCTCGTTCATCAGGGCGCGCGCGATGTTGACGCGCTGGCGCTGGCCGCCGGAGAGCTGGTGCGGGCGCTTGTCCGCCTTGTCGGCCAGCCCGACCGCGTCCAGCAGCTCCAGGGCGCGGCGGCGCAGCTGCCGGGAGGGCCGGCCCGAGAGGTGGGCCATGACCTGGAGCTGTTCGGCGGCGGTGAGCGAGGGCAGCAGGTTCGGCTGCTGGAAGACGATGCCGATGTGCTCGCGGCGCAGCGCCGACTTCTGAGCGGCGCTCATCCCGCCGGTGTCCTGCCCGGCCACGACGACCCGCCCGGAGTCCGGTACGACGAGGGTCGCGGCGACCGCGAGCAGGCTGGACTTGCCGGATCCGGACGGCCCGACCACCGCGGTCAGGGTCCCGGCCGGCACGTCGAGGTCGACCGCGTCCAGCGCCGTGAGCCGGCTCTCGCCGTCGGGGTAGGTGAGCGTGACGTCGTGGACGAGGAGGGTCATCGGGCACTCCCGAGGGCGGTCAGAGGGTCGACGGCGGTGATCCGCCGGATGGACAGGGCCGCGCCCAGCGCGCCGAGCAGGATCATCACGGCGGCGGGCACCAGCACGGTCGGCGCGTCGAGGACGAACGGCACGTCGCTGCCGCCGATCAGCGCCCCGAGCCCGGACGCGAGCGCGGTGCCCAGGCCCGTGCCCGCGGCCAGCATGACCACGGCCTGGCCGAGCGCGTCCTTCAACAGGTACGGGGTGGACGCGCCGAGGGCCTTGAGCACGGCGATGTCGGCGCTGCGCTGGATGGTCCAGACGGTGAAGAAGGCCCCTATGACGAGCGCGGAGATCACGAAGAGGAAGCCCCGCATCAGCTGCAGCGAGCCGTTCTCGGCCTGGTAGGACCCTATGGCTTCGAGCGCCTCGTCGATCGTCTGCGCCCGGGTGCCCGTGGCCCGCTCCCCGGCGGCGAGGTCTGCTCCGGCGGCCGCGTCGAGGGCGATCACGGTGGCCGTGGTCTCCGGGGAGGTCCCGGGAGCGCCGATCCGCTGCCAGTCGCGCAGGTCCGCCCAGACCACGGGGGTGTGGCTGTAGGAGGCGGTGCCGGAGACGGCCGCGACGGTGAGGTCGAGGGGGCCGATCGAGATCCGGTCGCCCGCCCGGATCCCGCCGAGCTCCTTCGCGGCCTTCTCGGCGAGGACCACCCGGCCCTGGCTCAGGCCCTTCGGGGCGAGGCCCGACTCCGGCTCCACGCCGAAGACGGACACGGCGGCGGTCCGCTCACCGACGGCGGCGTTGGTGGTGCGGATGCCGAGGGGGTGGGCCGAGGCCACCCCGGGCTGCTTGCGCCAGGCCAGCCAGGCGCTCTCCGGCACCTGGGAGTTGGTGAACGACACCTTCTGGTCCCCGCCGGGCGCGGCGAAGGCCAGGTGGGACGCGGGCAGGCCGGTGACGGCGGAGATGTTCTCCCTGGCCAGCCCGGAGGTGAGGCCCGACAACAGGCCGACCAGCAGCGTGATCAGTACGACGACCGTGCCCATGAGGGCGAAGCGGCCCCTGGCGAAGCGTAGATCTCTCCATGCGACGAACATGTCCCCCACCTTGGCCGGGCACGTGGGCGCCGGGCATCGCGCCACGGTAGAGATGGTCGTATCGAAGGGAGCATTCCGACATCAAACTTTCGGTTGACCGGGCCCGGCCGCGACCCCTCTAGGCTGGTCGGGACATGGTTTCCGCTGTTCCCCCCGATTCCCCCGATTCCCCAGGCGCCGCCCCGGCCCCGCCCGGCGCCGCCCCCGCTCCCGCCGCCCCCGGGTCCGGCCCCGCACGCCCGCTGACTCCGGTCGCCCGGGTGCTGCGGCTGTGCCTGCACGCGCTGCTGCTGGG
>NZ_WTFF01000315.1 GCF_019400985.1 Streptomyces bambusae | reverse complement strand
CGGCGACCGCGCTCGGCGCGGGGCCGCCCCGGCCGCTGCGGGCGGCGGGCCGGCGAGCCCGTCGGTGCCGCTGTCCGCCGCGCAGCTGTCTGCCGCGCCGCAGTCCGCCGCGTCACTGTCGGTGGCCGTGCCGACCGCTGCCGCTTCATCCGGCACCGTCTCCAGCGCCCTCTCCGGCACCCCCTCCGGTGCGACGCCCGCCGCGCAGGGCGCGCCGCTCGAACTGCCGCGTCCCACCGGTCGGCTCGCCGTCGGGCGCGACACGCTGCACCTGGTCGACCGGACCCGCAAGGACCCCTGGGTCCCCACCGCCGACCGCGAGCTGATGCTCTCGCTCTACTACCCGGCCCGTCCGCACACCGGCAGCAGCCCCGCCCCGTACGTGACCCTCCCGGAGGCGCAGGCGACGGTGGCCGCCTGGAAGGTCGGCGACCTGGTCACGCCCGAGCGCTTCGCCGCCCTCCGCACGAGTGCCCGCGAGGGCGCCCGTCCGCAGCCCGGACGCTTCCCGCTGGTGGTGCTGTCCCCGGGATTCGGCATGCCGCGGGCCACGCTGACCGCCCTCGCCGAGGAGCTCGCCTCGCGCGGCTACGTCGTCGCGGCGGTCGACCACGCGTACGAGTCGGTCGGCGCGAGTTTCCCGGGCGGGCGGCTGCTCGCATGCGTCGCCTGTGACAAGGCGGCCGAGGACAAGCAGTACCAGCGGGTCTCCGACGGGCGGGCGCGTGACGTCTCCTTCGTCCTCGACCGGCTCACAGGGCCGAAGCCCGCCTGGCGCTACGCCCATCTCGTCGACTCCCGCCGGATCGGCATGGCCGGACACTCCATCGGCGGAGCCTCGGCTGCCGCGGCCATGGCGACCGACCGCAGGGTGGACGCCGGGGTCAACATGGACGGGACCTTCTTCAGCCCGATACCCGAGGGCGGCCTGAAGGGCCGGCCGTTCCTGATGCTCGGCGGTGACCCGGCCCTGCGGCCCCCCGGGGAGTCGAGCTGGGAGGCGGCCTGGCAGCGCCTGGACGGCTGGAAGCGCTGGCTCACCGTGACCGGCACCGGCCACATGGCCTTCACCGACCTGCTGCCCCTCGGTGACGCGATCGGCCGGCCCGATCCGCACTCACCGCTCTCCGGCACCCGGTCCGTCGAGATCACCCGGGCCTACGTCACCGCCTTCTTCGACCAGCATCTGCGCGGCCTTCCGCAGCCCCTGCTCACCGGCCCGAGCGCGGCCAACCCGGAGGTGGTCTTCCACCCCTGACCGTCCATCGGGCAGACCGGCCCGTCGAACCCCGCGCACATCTCCGGAACTTGCCCTACTTGCCAAGTTGGAAAGTAGAAGCCATTCTGGAAAGTGAGGAGTTCGACCGAGCTGTCCCGAGGGGGAGTTGTGAGCGGATCAGGGAGTGTTGTCGACGCGCTGGGGCGGGCGTCCGCGGCGGAGAAGGCGGCACGGCGGGGGAGTGGCTGGTACGGGCGGTACCTGACGGCGTTCGCCGCCGGCCAGCTCGTCCTCGTACCGACGGCCCTGCTGTGGCACGGCCCCCTCGCGGGCGCCACCTTCGCCGTGGCGCAGGCGCTGCTCGTGGGCGCACTGAGCGTGTACGCCGCCCGGCAGCGCGTGGTGCGCCGCGGGTCCGGCGTGCGGCACCTGGTGATCGTGGGCGTCTGGGGCGCCGTGTTCGCGCTGTCGGTGGTCCTCGGCACCACCGTCCTCACCGACAGTCCGGGCTTCGCGGCCGCCGCCGCGCTCGCCTGCGCCGCCCCGGCCGCCGTCGGGGCCTGGCTGGAGCGGCGGTCGTCGTGACCTCGCCCGGCAGTCATCCCCGGCACGCGCTCGACCCGCTGCTCAACGCGCCCGTGCGGCTGTCGGTGGTCGCGGCCCTGGCGCCGCTGGACAAGGCGGAGTTCGGCTTCGTACGCGACCTCGTCGAGGTGACCGACTCCGTCCTGTCCAAGCAGGTGTCGGCGCTGGAGGAGGCGGGCTACGTCGCCGTCCACAAGGGCCGGGTCGGCCGGCGCCCGCGGACCTGGCTCTCACTCGCCCCCGAGGGCCGCGCCGCCTACCAGCGGCACCTGGCCGCCCTGCGCGCCATCGCCGCCGACTGGTCCTGACGGACGGAGTTCCGCCCATACTGGGGCGGTGACCGTACTGATCGTGGATGCCGCGAACGTCGTCGGCTCCGTCCCCGACGGCTGGTGGCGGGACCGGCGGGGCGCCGCCGAGCGGCTGCGCGACCGGCTCGCGGAGCGGACCGGGGACGAGGAGATCGTCCTCGTGGTCGAGGGGGCCGCCCGGGGCGTGCAATCCGTGCCGGGCGTGCGGGTGGACTCCGCCCCGGGCAGCGGCGACGACCGCATCGTGGAACTGGCCGCCGAGTACGCCGCCACCGGCGACTGCGTGGTCGTCACGGCGGACCGTGCCCTGCGCGAGCGCGTCCAGGCCCACGGAGCCCGCTGCACGGGCCCGCGCACGGTACGCCCGGCCGACTGAACGAGGCGTTCCCGGAGGGGCGGGGCCGGTGGGACGGGGCTGGTGTCCTTCGGTCGGGCCGGTTGCTCCCGGGGGGCCGCTTCCTGTGGGGTGGGGCTGGTGTCCTGTGGTCGTGTGGGCTGCTCCGGGGGCCGCTTCCTGTGGGGCAGGGCTGGTGTCTTGCGGTCGGGCCGGTTGCTCCCGGGGGGCCGCTTCCGGTGGGGTGGGGCTGGTGTCCTGTGGTCGTGTGGGCTGCTCCGGGGGCCGCTTCCTGTGGGGCGGGGCCGGTGTCTTGCGGTCGGGCGGGCGGCTCCGGGTGGACCGCTTCCTGTGGGGCAGGGCTGGTGTCTTGCGGTCGGGCCGCCTGCTCCAGGTGGACCGCCTCCTGGGGTGGGGCGGTGTCCTTCGGCCGTGCCGGTTGCTCCGGGTGGGGTGGGTCAGGCGCGCTTGGGTTTGTGTCCCTGCTCCCGGCGGGGCGGGGCCGGACTCCTTCGGCCGTGCCGGGCGATCCGGTGAGGCGCCCCGCCGCCTCCGGGCGCCGGGCCGTGTCGTGTGGACCGACCGGCGAGGCGGCCCCGCCGCCTCCACGCGGCCGTGCCCGTGGCCGGCCGCACCTGCGCCCCGCCGCGCCTGACGTTCATCCTGTGGCGCCTGAGCCAGTCGGCCGGGCTCGCCGGCCCCGCCGTGCCTCCGTGATCCCGAGGCAGCTCGGCCCGCTGGCCGCGCCTGTGGCCCGCCATACCTGTGTTCGTCCTGTGGGCCACCCGGACCGGGCGGGCGGCCGGTGCTCCGCAAGGAGCGTCAGCGCCCGCCCGGTCCGACGCGGCGGGCCGGGTCAGTAGGTGCGGTCGAGCTGCTCGACGGCGCAGCCGAGCCCGGCCGACGACCTGGTCCGACGACCTGGTCCGACGACCTGGTCCGACGACCTGGTCCGACGACCTGGTCCGACGACCTGGTCCGACGACCTGGTCCGACGACCTGGTCTGACGACCTGGTCCGACGGCCCGGTCCGTGGCCCGGCTGACGCGGTGGTCAGACGCGGTGGTACGGACGGTGGGCCGCCGTGGAGCGGCTTGCCGGTCTGCGGTGACGGCCGTCCGCGGGCCTGCAGGCCCGCTCGCCCGCCCCTCCGGGAACGCTTCGCTCAGTCCGACGCGCCCGTCGCCCGCCCCGAGGTGGCGCCTTCCGCTCCCATGGCCCGGATGTACTCCTCCGGCCCGGCGTCGTACCCGCGTACCCCGGTGTGCAGCTCCCAGCTGCCCGAACCGTCCCGCGTGAACTCCGCGACCGTCGCCGCACCCGCCCCGGCCACCCCCGCGAAGTCGTCCTCGGCCAGATCCGTGTACCCCGCGCGGATACGGACGGCCGTACCGCCGATGTCGCCGAAGGACCTGGTCCGCCCGTCGCCCTGGATGACCACGCCCACCACGACGCGCCGCAGCCGCGGGTCCATCCGGTCCAGCTCCAGGGTCATCACCTCGTCGAAGCCGAAACCCTGGCCCGTGCGGCTGTCCCGGTTGAGGGTGACGGTGCCGTCGGGGGAGCGGCGGCCGAAGTGGACCAGGTAGGCGGGTTCGCCGTACAGGTCGTCCGCGCCGAAGACCGCCGCGACGATGTCGAGATCGTTCGCGGGCGCGCCCGCCGGGCTCGGATCCCACCGCAGTGCGACCTCTACCCTGGCCAGGCCCTTGCGTATGCCCGTCACCGAACTCCCCTTCCTCGTGGCAGCGTTGCCCGTTCATGCTGCCACGAGGAAGGGATCAGGGCAGGCGCCGGCGCACGTTCCAGGCCACCGTGCGCACCGGACGGGCAGACCGGCCTGCAACACCCCCCGCCCCGCCCCGCCCCCGGCCGCCCTTCCCGCCCGCCGCCCTTCCGGCCCGTCCGCGCGCGGTCAGCCGCGGCGGCTCGCGTAGCAGAAGAGGTGCTCCTCGGGGCCGGCGAGCTCGCTCGCGGGCTGGTACGTCGAGACCTCGCTGTGCAGCACCTCGAAGCCGAGCTCGTCCAGCCGCCGCAGATAGTCGTCGGCGGACAGGCTGCTCACCCTCACCTTGTGGCCCATCCACACGATGTCCACGTCCTCGATGTCGGCCGGCACGGTGGCCATCACGAAGTGGCCGCCCGGCGCGACCCAGTCCGCGATCCGCTCCAGCGAGGCCTCCACGTCGGGCCGGCTCATCACCAGCAGCGGGAAGAACGCGCACACCGCGTCGAAACCGCCGCGCGGCGCCTCGTACGTCCGTACGTCCGCCAGCTCGAAGCGCGCCCCGGGCACCCGGTCCCGGGCCAGCTCCACCATCGCCGGCGAGACGTCGATGCCGGTCACCTCGCAGCCGGCCGCCGCCAGCCGCTCGGCCACCGGGCGGCCGGTGCCGCTGCCGATGTCCAGCACGCGCGCTCCGGCCGGCAGCCGGGGTACGAGCCAGTCGAGCGCGGCGAGCTGCCCCGGCAGCCCCGCGAAGGCGTCCTCGTAGTGCGCGCCGAGCTCGTCGAAGAGCTCCGCCGCCGACACCTGATCATCCATCGGTATCCTCTCCGGTCACGGTCCGTGAACGCCTCAGGATCTGCGGCGTGCCAGATCGTGATCCTCAAATCTTCCTCAGATCTAGTGACGCTGTGCCCATGCCCTCCTAGCTTCCAACCGAGTACGTCTTCACCAGGTAATTTCGGAAAGAGTCCACATGAAGGTTTCCAAGGCCGGTGCGGTCGCCACTGTGATCGTTCTCGCCCTGACCGCCTCCGGGTGCGGTGGAGACAGCAGCGACGACAAGAACCGCAAGATCGCCATCGGCATCAAGTTCGACCAGCCGGGCATCGGCCTCCGCCAGGACGGCAAGTTCAGCGGCTTCGACGTGGACGTCGCCACCTACGTGGCCAAGGAGCTCGGCTACAAGCCCGAGCAGATCGAGTTCAAGCAGGTCTACAGCTCCGACCGCGAGCTCATGATCCAGTTCAACGAGGTCAAGTTCGTCGTCGCGAGCTACTCGATCAACGAAAAGCGCAAGAGCAAGGTCGACTTCGCCGGCCCGTACTTCCAGGCCCACCAGGACCTGCTGGTGCGCGCCTCCGAGACGGGCATCGCCAAGGCCGAGGACCTGAACAACAAGAGGCTCTGCTCGGTGACCGGCTCGACCTCCGCCGAGAACGTCCGGGCCAACCTGGCGCCCAAGGCCGGCCTGCTCGAGCTCGGCGGCTACTCCGAATGCCTGGTCGCCCTCCAGGACAGCACCCTCGACGCGCTGACCACCGACAACGCCATCCTGGCCGGGTACGCCGCGAAGCAGGAGAACAAGGGCAAGTTCAAGCTCGCCGGGTTCAGCCTGAGCAACGAGTACTACGGCATCGGCCTGAAGAAGGGCGACAAGGAGCTCCAGGCCAAGATCAACGACGCGCTGCGCAAGATGGTCAAGGACGGCTCCTGGGACAAGTTCGTCCAGAGCAACTTCGGCGGCGTCGCCAACTACAAGAACGAGCCCGCTCCGCAGATCACCGAGGGCCGCTGACCTCGGGCGACGAGGGTCTTCTGGCCTCGGGCGACGAGGGCCTCTGACGTCGGGAGAACTCAGGACCGAGGGCTCCCGGCCTTTCGACCGACGCCGGCCGTCCGCCGGAGCCCTGCGCGCCGACCACCGCGATCGGCGCGCAGGGTGCCTGCGTTTTCCGTCCACCACCGGGTTGCGGCGGGAGCCGCCCGCGCCGCTCCGGTGGGGCGGTGAGGCCAGTGAATCAAGGTCGGCGGGGAAGCGCGACGGTGCGGTGACACAGAATCGCCCCGGCCTTCCCGCCCGCCCTTCGTGGGAAGATCCAAGAGGCCGAACGCCATGTCTGCCTGGCATATGCGAGGCGGTACCGGCCGAGGCGGCCCGTGAACGCTCGGCGGTTACGACGCGGTGGGCGGCCTCTCGGCCGGCGCTCGGCCTGTGGACGCGCGCCGGGCTGCCGCTGGAGGAGCGCTGGCTCGCCGGACTGCCGGCCGGCACCCGCGGGGACCTCACCGGCGACCCCGCCACCGACCGCGCCGCGCTGGACGGCTGGGCGGCCGAACGGACCGGCGGGCTGATCCCGCGGATGCCCGTCGCCGAACCGGGCCGGGCCCTGCTCGTCCTCGCCACCGCCCTGGCCCTCAAGGTGACCTGGCTGAACCCGTTCACCGCCTGATCCGGGCCAAGCGGCACATGCCGGTCGAGCAGCGCGGGCAGGGGGGCCGCCATACCGCCTGCCGTGCGCGCTGGGCCGGTGTCTGGGCTGGTGCAGTACAACGGCCCGGCTCCGGTTGCGCACGGGAATGCCGGGACGTTGGTCTGTGGGCTTCGTCCTGGTCTCAGGGGTTGTCGACCGAGCCCGGGTCGACCATTGCGCCGATGTTGGTGATGGTCCCGTCCGGTGTGAGCGTCACGTCGACGATGACGGGCCGGATCGGGTGCGGCGGGACGGTCGGGATGATGGGGTCCGGCGGATAGATGTTGTAGAAGCGGGGGTGGAAGGTCAGTGGCGTGATCGGGTCAGGCGGCCAGGCGGCCACGTTGGTGTCGCTGCCGACGAAGCGGTAGAGACCACCGCTGACCTGGCCGATGCCGGTAGTGCGAAGCAGAGTGCTCGTCACGCGGGCAGTGCCCCCGCCTCCCGGAGCGGTCTCGGTGACGACCCGGACGCGGACACTGCCGGTGACGTCGATCGGCTCCGAGCTGAACGATCGGAAGGTGCCGCTGAGAGGCAGCACGACGGTCTGCCGGTCATCCGCCGCGGCGGGAGGGACAGCGACGGACAGAGTCAGGCCCAGCAGGGCCAGAACGAGGCAGACCTTCCTGGCGGCGCGCGCGAGATGACCGCGCATGGATGCTCCCATCAGTGAGGCGGGACCACGTGTGCACGCCCTCCCGCAAACGGAACTCCACCCTGCCCAGCCGACCGAACCCATGTCGACCCCAACCGGCCCGGATGAGGAGGACTTCGCTCGGCCAGCCCAAGCCGCCCTTGGCCGCACCCGGTCCCGGGCCGGTGCCTGCACTCGGATCCGCGGCGACGCCCGGGCCGCCGCCCGCGTTCGGGAGCCCGGCTCCGGCACCGTGGACGACGTAACGCCGTAACGCCGTACCGCCGTACCGCGACGACGGGGTGACACCGTCACGTCGTGATCTCGGCACGGTGACCCCCGACACGGTGACGCTTTGGCCCCGGACGGGGACGGGGACGGGGACGGACGGGTCGGCCGCAGTCGGCCGGTGTGCGGTGGCCGTGTCGGTGTCGGCGGCCCGGCCCCCTCCCGGTCCTTCCGGTCGGGTGGCTCCACGCCCGCGTCAGGCCGCCGGCAGGACCACGACCCCGTCCTCGTCGGAGTGCAGGACGTCGCCGGGCCGGAAGGTGATCTCGCCGAACGTGACCGGCACGTCGAGCACCCCTGCGCCGGTCTTGCCGCTCTTGCGCGGTACGGTCCCCAGCGCCTTGATCCCCAGGTCGAGCCCGCCCAGGGCGCGGCTGTCGCGGACGGCCCCGTTGACGACCAGGCCGGCCCAGCCGTTGCGCTGGGCCGCGCCCGCGATGAGGTCGCCCAGCAGGGCGGTCCGCAGCGAGCCGCCACCGTCGACCACCAGGACCGCGCCGTCGCCCGGGCCGTGCACGAGTTCGCGCAGCAGCGCGTTGTCCTCGTGGCAGGAGACCGTACGGATCGGACCGGCGAAGGCCCGGCGCCCGCCGAACTGCCGGAACTGCGTGCCGCAGACGAGCAGGTTCTCGCCGTGCTCGTCGTAGAGGTCGGTGGTGGGGACTGCGGGGGTCGTCGTCATGGCGGCCAGCGTAAACGTCGGCCGCACCCCGCCCACGGAGCGGTCCGAGGCGTGGAACGGCCTGCTCGGCGGGGTGTCGTACGAGGGATCGGACGGCCCGGCCCGGGCCCGCCAGCCCGCCGCCGGCCGGGGGGAGGCGCGGGGGGGGGGCGGGGGGGGCGGCCGGGGGGGGGGGGGCGCGACGCGGGTGTGTCGTACACACATGTGGCTCCTGA
>NZ_WTFF01000314.1 GCF_019400985.1 Streptomyces bambusae | reverse complement strand
GTCCACGACCTGGTCGCGCGGGCGCAGCCCGACGGGCGGCTCGCGGCGGACGTCGTCCGCGGCGAGCCCCGGCCGGCCACGCCGCTGGCCCGGCTGGGCGCCGGCGAACTGCGCTTCCTGGCCCTGGCGGTGGTGCTGCTGACCGGGCCCGGGGTGCTCGCGGTCGACCAGGCGGCCGAGGTGCTGCCCGCCCGGCAGGCCCTGACCGTGTTGGCGGACGGCCTCGACCGCTGCCTGGACCCGCGGCAGAGCGCCGAACTGCTGCGGCTGGCCCTGCTGTCGTGCGGGCGGGGACAGGTCCGGCTGACGGCGGCGGTGACCGAGACGACCGGGAGGTACGCCCGGAAGCTCCCGGGGGTGACAGTGGTAGACCTGGTGCGGTGAACGAAACGCCGAACGAAGCGCCGCACGAGAAGCCGAACGAAGCGCCGCACGAGAAGCCGCACGAGGCGCCGCACGAGAAGCCGCACGAGACGCCGAACACCCCGTCCGGGGAACGCTTGGCCCTGTTGCAGCGGCGGCTGGCCGACTTCGCCGCCGCGCGCGGCTGGGAGCCGTACCACACGCCCAAGAACCTGGCCGCCGCGCTGAGCGTCGAGGCGTCCGAACTGGTCGAGATCTTCCAGTGGCTGACGCCGGAACAGTCGGCGAGGGTCATGGAGGCACCGGAAAGCGCACACCGGGTGACCGATGAGGTCGCCGACGTGCTCGCGTATCTGCTGCAGTTCTGTGAGGTTCTCGGGATTGATGTGCTGGATGCGCTCGCCGCGAAGATCGAGAGGAACGAGCTCCGCTTTCCGGTACCGGGCACTTCGACCCCGAATCGTCACTCTTCGGAGTGATGGCGTCGTCCACAACCTTGATTGTGTCCACAGATTTCCGAATACCCCTGGCTTTACTGGCCCGTTGCCTTCACTCTGGGTAGTGGACGGCACGTCGGATGTCGTGCGGACGGGGGACGGCTATGGATGCGGTTCGGCTCATCGCGGCCGGCCGGCATGCGCTGGCGCAGAGCGGGGCGGCGATGGAGATCGTGGGCGAGGCCTGGCAGGCCCAGGCGCTCGCCGAGGGACTGGGGAGTTGGCTCGTGGCGGCAGGTCCGCGCGAGCTGAGATCGGAGGCGCGGGGGCTGAGTGAAGCGGGGAGCAGAGGCTGCGGGGTGTTCGACCGCGCGGCGGTGCTGGGCGAGGGCAGACCTCCGACGTATCCGCCACGGGCGGCACAGCTGACCGGGGTGTCGGACGTCCGCCAGGCCCTGCTGGGGCTTCAGACGCTGTTGGGCGAAGTGGGCATAGCCCTGGTCGGGGTGGCGTGTGCCACGGACGACGAGGGCCTGTACTGGCAATGCATAGAGTCGATCGACGCGGCGGACGAATCCAGCGACCGGGTCCGGTCGCTCCTGCGCCGCCTCACGGTCCACGAACGGGGATCAGCGTCGGGCGTGGCCTGAGCGGTGGCCTGGGCGGGGTGAGCAGCCTGGGCGGCTGGGCGGCTGGGCGGCTGGGCGGCTGGGCGGCTGGGCAGCCCGGGCGGGCTGGGTGGCATGGGCGCCTTGGCCCGGGGCCCCGCCGTAGGGGAGCCGTACGGGCATGGTGACGCGGTTCTCGTACTCGCGGCGGGCCTTGGCACTGAGTCGGGACCGCCGGGGCGCCCTGGCTGCCGTCGAGCGGCTGGCAGAGGGTGAGGAGCCGGTGGGGCACGGCCGGGACGGCGGTGACGCGCAGGATGTACCCTCGGCTGCGCAACCGTCTGCTGACGACGCCTCAAAAAGCGGTGCTGATCCGAGCCCTCAGCCCGGACCGGCGACCAGTGCCTCGCCGAGCGGGGTGCGCCGGTAGAGCACCGACCGTCCGGACCGGGCGCGGACGAGCAGCCCCGCGCCCCGCAGGATGGCGAGGTGGTCTCCTACCGCGCCGGGTGCCATGGCGAGGCTTCTGGCGAGGTGGCTGGTACTGGCCGGGGCGTCCAGCGCCACCAGCAGCCGGGCTCGGGCCCGGCCGACCAGAGCGGTCAGCGCGTCCGGTTGGGGGACGGTCTCCTGTTCGCCCCACAGGGCGGCGGTGCCGCGGGCAGGATAGATCAAGGTCCTGGGCCAGGGGTCGTCCAAGTGGGCGGCGATATGCCCGACGAAGACCGAAGGGATCAGCAGTAGCCCGTCGCCGACGAGGCGGACTGTTCCGCCTCGGAAGAAGCCGATCTCGATGCCGCCGGCGTGCCAGGCGACGCCCGGGTGCAGGCTCTCGATGGTCGTGGCCCATCCGTGTTCGCCGATCACACCCACCCGGTGCACGACATCGCGCTCGCAGATCGCGCGCAGTTGCGGCCAGTCCGCGGCGAGCAGCTCGTGCCACGCCTGGTCCATCGCCTCGGCGATCCTGGAGACGGCGTCCGGCGAGTCCAGCACTGCGCGTACGCGGGGATCAGAGGCAGACGGGCCGGTCGCGGTGGCGGCGAATTCATGGCGGGCCGCTTCCAGCGGTGTGGCCCGGATCACGGCCAGATCGTCTGCCCAGGTCTGGCTGAGGCCGCGCGGAGGCGGGGCGACGAAGTTCGGTCCGCCTTGCGGGGCCTGCAGAGCGAGGACGGCGTCCAGTTCGGTCTCGCGGCGAAGCCGCTCAAAGGCCGGCAGGAGCCGTGCGGCCCAGGCTCGCGGCAGCGGCCGGTCGTGGCCGGCGAGCGAGCGCAGCAGGAAACAGAGGTCCATCGCGGGCGACAGCGCGAAGCGGCTGCGCATCAGGTCCTCGACGGAGACTTCGAAGCGCAGCACCCTGCCATGCTACCGCCGCTGGACGTCTGCTCCGATTCGTCCAGCGACGAATCATTGGGGAGTGGCGTGGGCGCACGGCGAGGCTCGGGGTCATGACCCCAACCGTCGAACCCGCGCCGGTCAACCACCGGGCCACCTACCGGGAGGTGCTGGCCGAGCCGCGGTTCCGGCTGCTCTTCTCGACCCGAACCATCGCGATCACTGCGGGCTCGCTGCGGATCACCACGTTCTCGGTTCTGGTCTTCGCGGCCACCGGCTCCGCGCTGCTCAGCGCACTGGCCTTCGGTATCGGCTTCCTCCCGCAGTTGTTCGGCTCACTGCTGCTGGGCTCACTGGCCGACCGACTGCCGCCCCGCGCGCTGATCGCCGGCGGCTACGCCCTGGAGTGCGCCGCCGCCCTGCTGCTCGCCCTGGTGCGGATGCCGATCGCGGCAAGCCTCGGTGTCGTGGCGCTGGTCGCCCTCGCCACACCGGTGTTCAGCGGCGCGTCGGGTCGGCTGGTCGCGCAGTGGCTGGAGGGCGACGCCTATGTACTGGGCCGTTCACTGAACAACATCGCTGCCTCCGGCGCTCAGCTGCTCGGTCTGGCGCTGGGAGGTGCGGCCGTCGCGGTACTCGGCCCGCACTGGGCGCTCGCGGTGAGCGCCGCCCTCTACCTCGGCTGCGCGCTCGCTGTCCGCCTCCGGCTACCCCGACTGCCAGGAGCGTTCGGCCGCACACCCGGCAGCGCTCGGGGCGACGGCGGGGCCGTCCGGGCAAGCCTGCACGGTGCCGGCCTGCTGCTGCGCGGACACACGGTACGACGACTGATGCTGGCGCAGTGGCTACCGCCCGCGTTCGTAGCCGGCGCGGAAGGACTGATCGTCGCCTACGCGGGAGGGCGCCACTTCGCGCCCGGCCGGTACGCGGTGCTGATGGGCTGTCTGCCGGTCGGCATGCTTGTCGGTGACCTGCTGGTGGGGCGACTGCTACGGCCGCCCACCCGGGAGCGACTGGTAGTCCCGTTGATCGCGCTGACGGGGCTGCCGCTGGTCGGCTTCGCTGCCGAGCCCGGAGTGGGCGTCTCGTCCTGTCTGCTGCTGCTCTGCGGCTTCGGATTCGCCTACGGCCTCGGCCTGCAACGGCCGTTCCTGGACGCCCTGCCGCAGGATGGCCAAGGCCAGGCCTTCGGTCTGCTCGGCTCCGGCAGCATGACGCTGCAGGGCGTCGGGCCGGTCTGCTTCGGCTCGGTGGCCGCGGGCATCGGAACAGGCGGCGCAATCGCCCTGGCAGGCGGCGCGGCGGCGCTTACCGCCGGCTGGATTCTCACCTGGCACCCGCCCACCTCCCCGGTTCCCGTCCTGAACCACTCAACGGGATCGGAGAACGGCACCGAACAGCATGCGTGTAGTTCTCCTGCGCAGTAACCGTCGCAGGTCAGACCACGAACAACCCATGGAAGGCTCATGCCGCATGATCGATGAATTCGCGAAGGACAACCTGCACAGGAGACTGCGGCGGGACCGCGAGGCGCTGCTCTGGAAGCTCGACGGCTTGTCCGAGTACGACGTCCGCCGGCCTTTGACGGCGACCGGGACCAACCTCCTCGGCCTGGTCAAACACGTGGCCACCGTCGAGGCCAGGTACTTCGGCGAGGTCTTCGACCGCCCTTCCCCGGAACCGCTGCCCCGGTGGCAGGACTACGACGGCAGCGATCTGTGGGCGACCGAGGACGAAACCCTCGATCAGATCATCGGGTTCTACCGGCGCACGTGGGAACACTCCGACGCGACGATCAACGAGCTTCCCCTCGACGCCCCCGGCCACGTGCCGTGGTGGCCGGAGCCGTCTCCCAACACGAACCTGTTCGCCGTCATGGTCCATGTCCTCAGCGAGTCCGTCCGGCATGCCGGGCACGCCGACATCCTGCGCGAGGGCCTCGACGGCCGGACCGGCATGCGCGCCGAACACGAGAGGCAGATCGACGAGGAAGCCCGTGCAGCCCACTGCGCGAAGATCGAGCAGGCCGCCAGGTCGGCGGCCGGGCGGGGGTCGGGCCGCCGCCAGTAGGGCTGTGGTCCGGCCGTGGGGTCAGAAGGAGCGGGGGGCCGGGTAGTCGCCGGTGTCGGCGGTGCGTTCCGAGGACGACTGGAGGTCGGCGTCGAGCTGGGAGAGGTCGGCGTTGAGCGCGGCCATCAGCTCCTCCATCTGCTGGAGGAGCCCCTTCGGCGCGCCGCTCTGCGCGGCGGCCGGAGGGAGCACGGCCCCCGTAGGCTCCTGGCCGGTGTGCTCGGGCACGGACTCCTGGGACATGGCGGCCTCCTCGGCCCGGGCCCTCCCGCGGGGCGGAAGGGGACGGTGAACACACCGGCGACGGGCCGCCGGCGCGCGGGCCGGGCGGTCCGGCTCCGTCCGAGCCAACGAGTGCCATCCGCGCTGGTCACTGGCCGGGGCGGGGGCGGGCACCCCGGTTGACGAGATTCACCCTGCCGGGGCGGGACCGGGCCGGCGGTGGCCGGGGGAGCGCGGGCCCGGGAGGGCAGGGGGGAGGCAGGATGGGGGCATGGATCTTCGCATCTTCACCGAGCCGCAGCAGGGCGCCGACTACGACACGCTCCTGACCGTCGCCAAGGCCACCGAGGACCTCGGCTTCGACGCGTTCTCCAGAAGCGGTACCGTATCTACCCGTGGAGCTGATCTCCCTGGGGGACAGGGGCCAAGACGTGGTCAGGGCGAGGACTTACGGCCGGCAGAGCCACAAGAGCGAGTCGGACAGCCAGGCGTCACCGCAGATACAGCGGGACACGGGCATCGCATTCATCAACTCTCAGTCCGGCTGGGAGCACACGGGCCACTACGAGGACGTCGGGCTGAGCGGGTACGACCCTAACGTCTACCGGCCCGACTTCGAGCGGATGTTGGAGGATGCCCGTAAGGGGGAGTTCGACGTTCTCGTCATCTACATGCTCTCGCGCCTGACCCGTCAGGGTGCCGCGGAGGCTCTCAAAATCCAACAGGAGCTGGCCAAGTACGGCGTCGCGCTCGTCTCGACCCAAGAGCCCTTCATCAACACCTCCGATGACAACCCCTTCGGCGTCGCCTTCTTCGCCCTGATCGCTGGCCTGGCGCACCAGGAGAGCAAGAACAAGAGCAAGTTCATCCGGGACGCCTTCGCAATCCTGAGGGCCAAGGGGAGCCACTCCTCCGGCCCGGTGCCGCACGGGTTTGTGGCGGAGGAAACCAACGTTGACGGCATCACCGTCCGACAGCTCCACCCCGGCCCCCGCGCCAGCGAATCGGCTGACACCTCCGAGCCGACTCCGGCTGACTCCGTCGACTTCATCATTGACGAAATCGAGAAGGGCACCGTCCCCAACGCCATTGCCACGGCGCTGACGAAGAAGCGCTTCCGTACACCGCTTGCCAGCCTCGACGAGGAAGCGGCGAAGGCGCGCAAGGAAGCCGCGCAGAAGCGTCGCAAGAGGGGCGAGAGCGACAACGCGGATTACGAGTGGTCCGCCACCGTGGTACTGCGCATTCTTCGCGACCCGCGCCTTGCCGGCTACGCCATCGGGCCCGTAGACCCGAAGACGAAGGCGCGGACCATCCTTCGTGACGAAGAAGGCCAGCCGGTGACTGCACACACCGGGTTCATCAGCCCCAAGCGCTGGTATGACATTCAGCAGACCCTCAACGGGCGCAAGCGTGAACGCCGCATGGACCGAACCGGGGAGATGACGCTCCTCGGGTCCTGGGGAATCCTCCGGTGTGGTCGATGCGAGTCCGGCTTGACCATCGCCCGGGCCGGGGCAGGGGCGTACGTCTGCAACCTGAGGCGGGCTGTCGGCAAAGAGGAGAAGCACGTCCTACGCATCGGCATGGACCACACGGACCGAATCGTCGCAGAGCGCGTATGGGCCAGGCTCGGGGCACTGGACGCCAGCAACCCGGACGACGTCGAATGGCTCTCAGTGGCCGCTGAGCGCTTCGCTGTACAAGGAGCCGACCCGGAGGCCGCCGCAGAGCTGGCAGAGCAGGAAGCGCAGCTTCAGCACGTTCAGCAGAGCGTCGAGGAGCTGAGCGAAGACCGGGACGCCTACGTCGGCCCCACAGCGCGGAAGGCTTTCCGCGAGACCATGGCGAAGTACGCCGCACACGAGGAGCAGTGCGCGCAGCGCATCGACGAGTTGAGGGCGTCGGCCGCCACCTCCGCCCGTCTTCCGATCGATGAGTGGACGGAGGCCGGCGACGGCAACCCGTTCGATCCTGAGGGGGTGTGGGCGCGCTGGAGCGTCGCAGAGCGGCGGTCGTTCCTCAGTCTCTTCGTGGATGCCGTAACCGTCGCTGCGGCTGCCTCAAAGAGCGGCCCGGCGGAGGAACGCGCCGAACGGCGGATCAACGTCGAGTGGGCGGCCCGTCCGAACAAGGAAGAGGAGCAGGCCACAGGATGATCACCCAGGTTCGGATCGATGGTTCCCTGGACCACCTGGAGCTGATCGCCTCCCAGGTCATGTCCCAGCTCGGCCGAGGAGCCCCGCGATGACGCGCGCGTCCGGGCCGCTCGCGGCCGCACTGGCCCGCCGTACGGTCGTCCTGGACGGCGGGCTGAGCAACCAGCTCGCCGACCAGGGCTGCGACCTGTCCGGTGACCTGTGGTCCGGCCGGGTGCTCGCCGAGCGGCCGGAGCAGGTCGCGGCCGCGCACCTGGCGTACGCCCGGGCGGGGGCGGAGGTGCTGATCACGGCGTCCTACCAGGTCGGTTACGAGGCCTTCGCCCGGCACGGCTACGACCGGGCGACGACCACGGGGCTGCTGCGGCGCAGCGTCGAGCTGGCGGCCCGGGCCGCCGGGTCCGTGGACCACGAGGTGTGGGTGGCCGCGTCCGTCGGGCCGTACGGGGCGACGCTCGCGGACGGCTCCGAGTACCGCGGCCGGTACGGCCTGGCCGTGCGCGAACTGGCGGCCTTCCACCGCCCCCGGATCGAGGCCCTGCTGGCGGCGGAGCCGGACGTCCTGGCCCTGGAGACGATCCCGGACACCGACGAGGCCGAGGCGCTGCTCGGGCTCGTGGCGGGGACCGGGGTCAGGGCCTGGCTCTCGTACACCGTCGAGTCCGGCCGTACCCGGGCCGGGCAGGACCTGGCCGAGGCGTTCGCGGCGGCCGCCGGGGTGCCCGAGGTCGTCGCGGTCGGCGTCAACTGCTGTGCCCCGGCGGACGTCCTGCCCGCGCTGGAGGCCGCGGCATCGGTCACGGACAAGCCGCTGCTGGCCTACCCCAACGACGGCTCCGTCTGGGACGCGCCCACCCGCACCTGGCGCGCCCCGGCCGCCCCCGAGCCGTGGCCCACCGCCGCGTGGCAGCGGGCCGGGGCCCGCCTGATCGGCGGCTGCTGCCGGGTCGGCCCGGCCTGGATCGAGCTGCTCCGCTCATCGACTTGAGCCAGCGATGAACCACTTCCGGCCAAGCGTCGATATGAACGGGCAGGCTGGCTGACAGGCCGGCCCGCCAGGGGCGACGATGCTCCGACGTCGAACCGGGGGGTCAGATGAGCACAGCCGAACACGGCCCAACCCCACCCGAAGCCACCCCGCCCCCGGGCCCGGGCCAGGCCTCACCCCCGACCCCGGGCGAAGACGCGGCCCCGGGCCAGGCACCGGCCCCGCACCGGGCCCCGGACCCGGACGGGACCCCGGGCCGGGCCCCGGGCGGGGTGGGGGGCGGCGGGGGCGGCGGG
>NZ_WTFF01000313.1 GCF_019400985.1 Streptomyces bambusae | reverse complement strand
CTCCGGCTCCGCCGGCGGCAGCGGGGCGGCCTGACCGGCCGCGCGGCGGTACAGGTCGCCGCGGCTGCCCGGCGCCGGCTGCGCGTACCCCTGCGGCGGCAGCTCGCTCGGGTGCAGCGGCAGGTACAGCGTGAAGGTGGAGCCGCGGCCCGGCTCGCTGGCCGCGTGGATCTCGCCGCCCAGCAGCCGGGCGATCTCCCGGCTGATGGACAGGCCGAGCCCGGTACCGCCGTACTTGCGGCTGGTGGTGCCGTCGGCCTGCTTGAACGCCTCGAAGATCACCAGCATCTTGCTCGCGGCGATGCCGATCCCGGTGTCCGTGACCGAGAAGGCGATCAGGTCGCCGTCCGCCTCCCGCAGCGAGCCCGCCTCCAGCAGCTGCTCGCGGATGGCCTGCGGGACGTCCGGCCCGGCCGGCCGGATCACCAGCTCCACCGCGCCGGTGTCGGTGAACTTCACCGCGTTCGACAGCAGGTTGCGCAGCACCTGCAGCAGGCGCTGCTCGTCGGTGTGCAGCGTCGCGGGCAGCTCCGGGGAGACCCGCACCGAGAAGTCCAGGCCCTTCTCCGCGGTCAACGGCCGGAAGGTGGCCTCCACATAGTCGACCAGCTGCACCAGCGCGATCCGGGTCGGCGAGACGTCCATCTTGCCCGCCTCGACCTTCGACAGGTCCAGGATGTCGTTGATCAGCTGGAGCAGGTCCGAGCCGGCGCCGTGGATGGTCTCGGCGAACTCGACCTGCTTCGGCGAGAGGTTCTCGTCGGCGTTGTCGGCCAGCAACTTGGCCAGGATCAGCAGCGAGTTGAGCGGGGTGCGCAGCTCGTGCGACATGTTGGCCAGGAACTCCGACTTGTAGCGCATCGAGACCGCCAGCTGCTCGGCGCGCTCCTCCAGGACCTGCCGGGCCTCCTCGATCTCGGTGTTCTTCACCTCGATGTCCCGGTTCTGCTGGGCCAGCAGCTCGGCCTTCTCCTCCAGTTCGGCGTTGGCCGCCTGGAGCGCCTTCTGCCGGTTCTCCAGCTCGTCGGACCGCTCGCGCAGCTGCTCGGTCATCTCCTGCGACTGCTTGAGCAGCATCTCCGTCTTGGAGTTGACGCTGATGGTGTTGACGCTCGTACCGATCATCTCGGCGATCTGGGACAGGAAGTCCTTCTGGATCTGCGTGAACGGCTGGAAGGAGGCCAGCTCGATGACGCCGAGCACCTTGCCCTCGAACAGCACCGGCAGCACGATCACCTGCGCCGGCGGGGCCTCCCCGAGCCCGGAGGAGATCTTCAGGTAGCCGGGCGGGGTGTTCTCGACCAAGATCGTCCGCTTCTCCTCCGCGACCGTCCCGATCAGCCCCTCGGCCGGGCGGAACGACGTCGGCATCTGGCTGCCCGCGTACCCGTAACTGCCGCGCATCCGCAGCTCGTACGAGCCCTCGCCGGCCTCGGTGCCGATCTCGCTGGTGCCACCGGCCGGCTGGGCCAGGAAGAACGCGCCGTGCTGGGCGGAGACCACCGGCGTCAGCTCGCTCATGATGAGGCCGGCCACGTCGTCGAGGTCGCGGCGGCCCTGCATCAGGCCGGAGATGCGGGCCAGGTTGCCCTTGAGCCAGTCCTGCTCCTTGTTCGCCAGCGTCGTGTCGCGCAGGTTGGCGATCATCGTGTTGATGTTGTCCTGGAGGACCTGGATCTCGCCCGCCGCGTCCACGTCGATCTTCAGGTTCAGGTCGCCGCGGGTCACCGCCGTGGCGACGGCCGCGATGGCCCGCACCTGGCGCGTGAGGTTGCCGGCCATCTCGTTGACGGACTCGGTCAGATCGCGCCAGGTGCCGTCCACGTCGCGGACCCGGGCCTGACCGCCGAGGATGCCCTCCGTGCCCACCTCGCGGGCCACCCGGGTCACCTGGTCGGCGAACGACGACAGCTGGTCGACCATCGTGTTGATCGTGGTCTTGAGCTCCAGGATCTCGCCCCGGGCGTCGATGTCGATCTTCTTGGTCATGTCGCCCTTGGCGATGGCGGTCGTGACCATGGCGATCTGCCGCACCTGGCCGGTGAGGTTGGAGGCCATGAAGTTCACCGAGTCGGTGAGGTCCTTCCACGTCCCCGACACACCCGGTACGTGCGCCTGGCCGCCCAGGATGCCGTCGGTGCCCACCTCACGGGCCACCCGCGTCACCTCGTCGGCGAACGACGACAGCGTCTTCACCATGGTGTTGACGGTGTCGGCGAGCTGCGCGACCTCGCCGCGCGCCTCGACCGTGACCTTCTTCGTCAGGTCGCCGTTGGCGACCGCCGCCGAGACCTGGGCGATCCCGCGCACCTGCGCGGTCAGGTTGCCGGCCATCGTGTTGACGTTGTCGGTGAGGTCCTTCCAGATGCCGGTGGCCCCGCGCACCCGGGCCTGGCCGCCCAGGATGCCCTCCGAGCCCACCTCGCGGGCCACCCGGGTGACCTGCTCGGCGAACGACGACAGCTGGTCCACCATCGTGTTCACGGTGGTGACCAGTTCGAGGATCTCGCCCTTGGCGTCGACCGTGATCTTCTTGGACAGGTCGCCCATCGCGACCGCCGTGGTCACCTCGGCGATGTTGCGCACCTGCGAGGTCAGGTTGTTCGCCATGAAGTTGACGGACTGGGTGAGGTCCTTCCAGGTGCCGGAGACGCCCTTGACCTCGGCCTGGCCGCCGAGGATGCCCTCCGTACCCACCTCGCGGGCCACCCGCGTCACCTGCTCGGCGAAGTTCGACAGCTGGTCCACCATCGTGTTGATGGTGTTCTTCAGCTCCAGGATCTCCCCGCGCGCATCCACGTCGATCTTCTGCGACAGATCACCGCGCGCCACCGCCGTGGCGACCTGCGCGATGTTGCGCACCTGCGACGTCAGGTTCCCGGCCATGCCGTTCACCGAGTCCGTCAGGTCGCGCCACACACCGGCCACGCCCGGCACCTGCGCCTGACCGCCCAGGCGGCCCTCCGTACCCACGTCCCGCGCGACCCGGGTCACCTGCTCGGCGAAGCCGGAGAGCTGGTCCACCATCGTGTTGATGGTGTTCTTCAGCTCCAGGATCTCCCCGCGCGCATCCACGTCGATCTTCTGCGACAGATCACCGCGCGCCACCGCCGTGGTCACCTGCGCGATCTGACGCACCTGGGAGGTCAGGTTGCCGGCCATGAAGTTGACCGAGTCGGTCAGCTCCTTCCAGGTGCCGGACACCCCCTCCACCCGGGCCTGCCCGCCGAGCCGGCCCTCCGTGCCCACGTCCCGCGCCATCCGCGTGACCTGGTCGGCGAAGGACGACAGCTGGTCGACCATCGTGTTCACGGTGACCTTCAGCTGGAGCATCTCGCCGGAGACGTCCACGGTGACCTTCTGCGACAGGTCGCCGTTGGCCACCGCCGTGGTCACCTGCGCGATGTTGCGCACCTGGCCCGTCAGGTTGCGGAAGGCGGTGTTCACCGAGTCGGTGAGGTCCTTCCACGTACCCGCCGCACCCGGCACCTGCGCCTGACCGCCCAGCTCGCCCTCGGCGCCGACCTCCCGGGCCACCCGGGTCACCTCGGCACCGAAGGCCTGGAGCTGGTCCACCATCGTGTTGACGGTGTTCTTCAGCTCCAGCATCTCGCCGGCCACGTCGACCGTGACCTTCTGCGACAGATCGCCGTTGGCCACCGCGGTGGTGACCTGGGCGATGTCCCGTACCTGAGTGGTCAGGTTGCGGAAGACCGTGTTCACCGAGTCGGTGAGGTCCTTCCACGTACCCGCCGCACCCGGCACCTGCGCCTGGCCGCCGAGCAGGCCCTCCGCGCCGACCTCGCTGGCCACGCGGGTCACCTCGTCGGCGAAGGTGCGCAGGGTGTCCGTCATCTGATTGATCGTTTCGGCGAGCTGCGCCACCTCGCCCCGCGCGCTCACCGTCACCTTCCGGGTCAGGTCACCGTTCGCCACGGCCGTCGTGACCTGCGCGATTCCCCGGACCTGGGCCGTCAGGTTGCCCGCCATCGTGTTGACGGAGTCGGTCAGGTCCTTCCACACGCCGGCGACGCCGGGCACCGTGGCCTGGCCGCCCAGCTCACCCTCCGTACCCACCTCCCGGGCCACCCGCGTGACCTCGGAGGAGAACGACGACAGCTGGTCCACCATGGTGTTCACGGTGTTCTTCAGCTGGAGCATCTCGCCGGCCACGTGCACCGTGACCTTGCGCGAGAGATCGCCCTTGGCGACCGCCGTCGTGACCAGCGCGATATCACGCACCTGAGCGGTGAGCCGGTAGGCCATCGTGTTGACGGAGTCGGTCAGGTCCTTCCAGGAACCAGACATTCCGCGCACCTGGGCCTGGCCGCCGAGCTTGCCCTCGGTGCCCACCTCCAGCGCGACCCGGGTCACCTCGTCGGTGAACGCCGACAGCTGGTCCACCAGGTTGTTGACCGTACGGCCGACCCTCAGGAACTCCCCGCGCAGCGGGTGCCCCACCCCGTCCGGGCCCTGCGTACGCAGCTCCATCCGCTGCTGGAGATCGCCCTCGGCCACCGCCGAGAGCACCCGGCCGACCTCCGACACCGGCCGGGCGAGATCGTCCACCAGCTGGTTCGAGGCGTCGATCGCGGCCGCCCAGGAGCCCTCGCAGACCCCCGTCTCCAGCCGCTCGCTCAGCTTGCCCTCGCGCCCGACCGTCCGCCGCACCCGGGACAGCTCCCCGGTCAGGTGCAGATTGCGGTCGGCGACCTCGTTGTAGACGGCGGCGATCTCCGCCATCACACTGTCGCCCGACACCGTCAGGCGCTTGCGGAAGTTCCCGTCCCGCATCGACACCAGCGCCGCGAGCAGCCGGTTCAAGGCCGCGGTATCGACCTCCGTCGTCCCGCCCCGGCGGGTTCGTCCGCCCTTCGCGCGCGTGCCCGAGCGTCGCGCGGCTACGCCAGACTCCACCGTGTCCCTCCCGATCAGGGGTTCGACCACTGCTCGACCGGCCACCGGATTCCCGCGGTCGGCCCTTCTAGCCTTCCCAGTGTTTCACCCCGGCGGAACCCGGCCATAACACTTCGGCACCTTCGCACACGGCCTGCACCTGCGGGTGGACTTCGTGAGGACGGCACCCGTACCGGCCGCGAAGGTAAGTAACCTGGCATCCGACTGTCCCACCGCGTCGAAGGAGACTCGTGATCACGGCTCGGGCGGCTGCCAGCTTCGATCCCGTCGGGCGCTCGGTCGCCGCGGCCCGCGCGTTCGTCCGCGACACCCTGCACGGATGGGGGTACGCCGACGTGGTCGACGACGCGGTGGTGCTCACCAGCGAGCTGGTGACCAATGCAGTGGTGCACGCCGGCACCCGGGCCGAGGTGCTGTGCCTGCGCGCCGAGGACGGCGTACGGGTCGAGGTCGCCGACCGCTACCCGGAGCGCGAGCTCCCCGTCCAGCACCCCGCCGAGCGCCCGTACGGCGACCCGGACCGCGAGAACGGCCGCGGCCTGATGCTCTGCGCCGCCCTCGCCACCCGCTGGGGCGTCGAGTACACGGCCACCCACAAGCAGGTGTGGTTCCGGCTCGACCTGCCGGACCGTCCGGTCGGTACCCGCTCCGCCGGTCCCGTCGTCCCCGACCGCATGCTGCCCCTGGCCGACGCCCGGGTCCGCGTCGCCGTCCTCCAGATCGACGCCGGCGGCCTGATCAGCGCCTGGAACGAGGACGCCGAGCACATCTTCGGCCACCTCGCCGAGAAGGTGGTCGGCCGCCCCCTGAGCGAGCTCGCCGCCTGGCCGCAGACCCCCGGCACCGGCACCGGCATCGCCGAGGCCCTGCGGCTGTCCCGCTGGGAGGGCAGCTACGGCCTGCGCGCCGCCGACGGCCGGATCATCCCCGTCTACGCCTCGCACCTGCGCGTCCGCGACGCCCACGGCGAGCCCTCCGTGGTCTGCCTGCTCGTCCACGACGACGAACGGGCCCTGCTCCAGACCCCGGCCCGGGTCCCCACGGCCGACGCCGGCCCGTTCACCGAGCCGCGCGCCGCCGACCCCTTCGAGGTCTTCATCGGCTCCCCCGCCCCGGACGACCTCGACGGACTCCTCCAGCGCACCGTCGAGCGCGCCCGCGACATGCTCGACGCCGACGCCGCCTTCCTGCTGCTGGCCACCGACGACGAGACGGAACTGGAGGTACGGGCCACCACCGGCCTGCCCTCCACCCGCCAGCGCTTCGCCCGGGTCCCCGTCGAGGCCGGCGCCAACCGGTTCGGCTCCGCCCGGATGCCCGCCGTCCACGAGGACCTCGCCTCCCAGCCCGGCGCCGTACCGCTGCTCCAGTCCACGGGCATGCGCTCCGCGGTCACCGTCCCCCTCAAGGTCGAGGGCCGGCTCACCGGTTCCCTGGGCGTCGCGGCCGAGATGCCCGGCCGCTACTCCAACGCGGAGGCCCTGCGGCTGCAGTTCGCCGCCGACCGGATCGCCCTCGCGGTGGAGTCCGCCCGCCTCGGCGAGCTGGAGCGGCTGCGCCGCGGCTCGCTGTCCTTCCTCGTCGAGGCCTCCGACCTGCTGGCCGGCACCCTCGACCGGGACCAGACCCTGGCCCTGACGGCCCAGATGACCGTGCCGACCCTGGCCACCTGGTGCGCCGTCTACACGATCGCCGACCAGGCTTCCGAGCCGTACCTCAGCTACGTGCTGCACGAGGACGAGGAACGCATCGACGGCCTCAAGGCCCTCCTGGCCCGGCTCAGCCCGCCCGAGCGGTTCACCGAGCCCCCGGCCGCCCGCCCCTGGCGCGCGGCCGCCGGAGCGGTGGGCGGCGAAGCCGTCGTCCTGCCCCTGATGGCCCGCAACCGCGTGATCGGCATGCTGACCCTCGGCAACCCCTCCGGGGAGCACTTCCGCCAGGAGATCCTGGAACTCGCCGAGGACCTCTCCCGGCGCGCGGCGCTCGCACTGGACAACGCCCGCCTCTACTCCGAGCGCATGGCCATCAGCCGCTCCCTCCAGCGCAGCCTCCTGCCGCCCGGCTCCCCCGCGATCCCCGGCATGGAGGTCGAGGTCATCTACCGCGCGGCCGGCGAGGGCAACGAGGTGGGCGGCGACTTCTACGACGTCTTCCCGATCCGCGACGGCGCCTACGGCTTCGCGATCGGCGACGTCTGCGGGACGGGCCCGGAGGCCGCCGCCGTCACCGGCCTCGCCCGGCACGCCCTGCGCCTGCTGGCCCGCGAGGGCCTGGGCGGCCCGGCCGTCCTGGAGCGGCTCAACGCGGCCATCCTGGACGAGGGCGCCCGCAGCCGCTTCCTCACCCTCCTCTACGGCGAGCTGCACCCGCAGCCCGCCGGCGGCGCCCTGATGAAGGTGGTCTGCGCCGGACACCCGCTGCCGCTGCGGCTGCGCCCGGACGGCGAGGTGGTCGCGGCGGCCGAACCCCAGCCGCTGCTCGGCGTCATGGAGGACCTCGACCTGTACGAGGAGACGCTCACGCTCGACCCGGGCGACGTACTGCTCTGCGTCACGGACGGCGTGACCGAGCGCCGCGAGGGCACCCGGATGCTCGGTGACGACGGCCTCGCGGACGTCCTCACCACCTGCACGGGCCTGACCGCCGGCGCCGTCGCCTCGCGCGTGCTGCGCGCCGTCGAGCGCTTCGCGGCGGAACCGGCCTCGGACGACATGGCCATCCTGGCCTTCCGGGTGCCGGAACAGCGGTCGGGCGATTAATCCCCGGCAAAACAGCTGCGCCTGGCCTAAACCTGCGCTAGCGTCACCGGGCATGCCGACCCCCCGAACTCGCCCCGAATACACCGCCGATGAGCGCACTCAGCTCGTCGGCTGGCTGGACATGCAGCGCTCCATCATCCAGTGGAAGTGCCAGGGTCTCGCCGAGGAGAACGCCCACCGCGCCGTCCTTCCGGCCTCGCCCCTGATGACGGTCGCCGGACTCGTCTCCCACATGCGCTGGGTGGAGCATTGCTGGTTCGAAGTGATGCTCCTGGACCGCCCGTCCGATCAGAATCCCCAGTTCGGGGACATCGAGGACGCGGACATGCGGGTCGAGGGAACCTCGCTGACCCAGCTCCTGGAGGAGTACGACGACCAGTGCGCGATATCGAACGAGATCATCGCCGCGCATTCCCTGGACGACACCGGCCGTAACGCCGACTACAAGGCCGGCTCTGCCTCCCTGCGCTGGATTCTGCTCCACATGATCGAGGAGACGGCCCGTCACGCCGGCCACCTGGACGCGCTGCGCGAGCTCCTCGACGGCGAGACCGGCTACTACTGACCAACGCAAGAAGGCCCCCACCGAATGGTGGGGGCCTTCTTTTCTGAGCCCTTTAACGGAATCGAACCGTTGACCTTCTCCTTACCATGGAGACGCTCTACCGACTGAGCTAAAAGGGCGGGTTGTTCGGCGGCGTCCTACTCTCCCACAGGGTCCCCCCTGCAGTACCATCGGCGCTGAAAGGCTTAGCTTCCGGGTTCGGAATGTAACCGGGCGTTTCCCTAACGCTATGACCACCGAAACACTATG
>NZ_WTFF01000312.1 GCF_019400985.1 Streptomyces bambusae | reverse complement strand
ATCGGCGACTGCCACTGAGTTGTAAAAGAGCCTGCACCGGCTCCGCCGGCCCCCACGCCGGCCGCGGCCTTGAGCGCGTACCCCGCGGCGAACCAGCCGATGACCGCGACCGGCAGCAGCGCCGGGATGCCCGCGTTGACCTCGCTCAGTTCGCCGGCGGCCAACCGGCACTTGGCGCACTCCTCCAGGTGTTTGCGCAGCCCGCGCTCGGCCCGCATCCGCAGGCCGCCGCGCGCGTACGCGCCCAGGCGGTCGGCGTGGCGTGCGCAGTCGCCGCCCTCGCTCAGCGCCGAGCTCACGTGCGCCTGCAGGTAGGCCTGCTTCAGCCCTTCCCGCGCCCGGCTGGCCAGCACCGCGGTGGCGTTGGCGCTCAGCCCGAACAGCGGAGCGACGGCGCTGGGCGAGGCTTCCTCGACGGTGGTGTGCCACAGGACGGCCTGCCACCGTTCGGGCAGGCTGCGGAAGGCCTGCATCGCCAGCGACTGCTCGGCCTCGTGCATGGCCCGTACGTCCGCGCCCAGTTCGAGCGTGTCGTCGCCGGACAGGCGCGAGCCGCTCTCGGCGCCGGCCGAGGCCTGCTCCGCGAACAGTGCGAAGTCCTCGACCAGTTGCTCGCGCCGGGCGGTCTTCGTCCAGGCCGCGGCCACCCGCCGCACCGTGGTGAGCAGGTACGCCCGGACCGCCTGGTCCGGCCCCGCCCCGCCGCGGACGGCCTGCAGGGTCCGGGCGAACACCTCGGCGGTCAGGTCCTCGGCCGTGTGCCCGTCGCGGCAGCAGGTGCGGGCGTAGCGGCGTACGGCGTCGGCGTGCCGGCGGAACAGCTGCTCGTACGCGCGGTCGTCGCCCGCGCGCATCCGGGCGACGAGTTCGCCGTCGGAGGGTGGCAGCACCGCCGCGGTCGCTCCGCTGCCCGATTCCCGCTGCGCCGGTACCTGGCGCGCGGGCAGGCTGTCCGCCTCGGCCTCGCCGCCCCCGAAGGGCTCTTCCCGACCGTCAACGCCCATCGCGGAAGCCCCCGCACGACACACTCAACCGGTACACCGGGCCAGCGTGTCACACGGAGGGCGCGCGGCGGCCCGCTGCGCTCAGATCCACTCATCCGGGCACATCCGGCGAATCACCGTGCTGACCTTCACCCGTTCGAAGGGTCGGCCGTTCGAGGACGCCACCCCGAAGCCCGGTACGCCCAGCCGCCATCCCGCTCGGCCCCGAGAACCCCCGAAATCCGGCGAGGCACCCCGCCGCCCGTCCCCCTCCGCCCCGAAGGCCGACGCGTGCCGACACGAGTCGGAGCGGTCCGACGCGCGACGGAGCGGACCGACGCGGGCCGGAGGGAGCCGACACGGGCCGGAGCGAGCCGACACGCGGCGGAGCGGTCCGACGCGGGCCGGGCCGGGAGGACGCGTGCGTCCTACCCCACCCCGCCCCGCCGCCGCCGCGTGCGCGAACAGCCGTCAGGCGCTGCGCGACCGCAGTCCTTCGAGCAGGATCTCCAGCAGCCGCGCCGAAGCCGCCGCCTGCTGGGCCGCATCCGGCAGGGCAGGCGCGGCCGTGGCTATCACCAGCAGCACATCGGCCACGGTGACGTCCGCCCGCAGCTCACCCGCCTCCCGCGCGCGGTCCACGAGCTTGCCGACCACCTCCAGGAGCGCACCCGCGCCCGCGTCCTCCGCAGGCTCGTCGTCCAGGGCCGTCCGGGAACCCACGACGCGCAGCTCGGGCTGCCCGACCGGTCCGGTGGCCTGCCGCTGCTGCGGCACCCGGGCCGCCTCGGCGCCTTCGGCGCCCTCCGTCCCGTCCTCGCTCGCCGTGCCGACGCGCAGCACCTGCGGCGGCAGCAGCCGGCCGGCGCCCGAGGCGACCGAGGTGCGCAGGAAGCGCGACAGCGCCTGCCACGGCTCCTCCTCCTGCCCCAGCGCGGCGCGGGCCTGCTCGGTGAGCCGGGAGGTCTCCTCCTCCGCTATCCGCCGGACCAGCACGTCCTTGCTGGGGAAGCGGCGGTACACGGTGCCGACGCCGACGCGGGCGCGCCGCGCGACGTCCTCCATCGGGGCGCCGTAGCCCAGCTCGCCGAAGACCTCGCGCGCGGCCCTCAGCACGTGCTCGAGATTGCGCTGGGCGTCCACCCGCAGCGGAGTCGAGCGACCCACCCCGTGCGTGGTGGGACCTGTCATGACGCGGCCGCCGCCCTCGGTCGAGAGAGCGGTCGCGGAACCATGGAAATCGGAAATATGCATATGTTTCCCCCGGTAATCTTTTGTCTCCCCCCGGAGACAGTCCCCGCCTTCGCGTCGAGGTGGCCGCGGTCAGGCGGCCTGGTCCTATGCCTCGACGAGATACGAACATAGTTGAGCCAGAGTCAATTCAGAAGAGGGAGCCCCGTACGGAGCGCCGCCCGATCGGAGCATTCGCCTCCACCTTTCCCGCTCCAGCCTCCGGAATCAGCCCTTCCACATGCTGTGACCTGCGCACCTTCCCCCTCGTGACTCCCTCCCGGCCACCCCGTCCCGGTGCCGACTCCGGTCACACGATTCGCCGGGCCTGTGGACAAAGTCCCGGCCACGTTGCGTCATGGGATGGTGAAGGCCTCAAACTCCCAGGGCTCGGCCCCCGGTACCCCGCCCCGGACGCGCATCCTCGTCGTCGGCGGCGGCTACGTCGGCATGTACACAGCACTTCGGCTCCAGAAGAAACTGAGACCCGACGAGGCCGAGATCACGGTCGTCACCCCCGAGCCCTACATGACGTACCAGCCCTTCCTCCCCGAAGCCGCCGCCGGCAACATCTCGCCCCGCCACGTCGTGGTCCCGCTGCGCCGCGTCCTCGACAAGTGCCGCATCGTCATCGGCGAGGCCCAGCGCATCGACCACGCCAAGCGGACCGCGACCGTCACCACCCTCGCCACCGACGAGGAAGGCGCCGGCCCCCTCCAGGTGGAGTACGACGAACTCGTCCTCGCCCCCGGCTCGGTCTCGCGCACCCTCCCGATCCCCGGCCTCGCCGACTACGGCATCGGCTTCAAGGCTGTCGAGGAGGCCATCGGCCTGCGCAACCACGTCATCGAGCAGATGGACATCGCCTCCTCCACCCGCGACCCCGCCATCCGCGACGCCGCCCTCACCTTCGTCTTCGTCGGCGGCGGCTTCGCCGGCGTCGAGGCCCTCGGCGAGCTGGAGGACATGGCCCGCTACGCCGCGCGGTACTACCACAACGTCAAGGCCGAGGACATGAAGTGGATCCTGGTCGAGGCCAGCGACCGCATCCTGCCCGAGGTCGGCCCCCAGATGGGCCGGTACACCGTCCGCGAACTGCGCCGCCGGGGCATCGACGTACGCATGGAGACCCGCCTCGACTCCTGCGAGAACCGCGTCGCCGTCCTCAGCGACGGCTCCCGCTTCCCCACCCGCACCATCGTGTGGACCGCCGGCGTGCGCCCCCACCCGATCCTCGCCGCCACCGACCTGCCGAAGAACGACCGCGGCCGCCTCGTATGCACCGCACAGCTCACCGTCGAGGGCGTCGAGCACGCCTGGGCCGCCGGCGACGCCGCCGCCGTCCCCGACGTCACCGCCGACGAGCCGGGCCGCGAGTGCGCCCCCAACGCCCAGCACGCGGTGCGCCAGGCCAAGGTCCTCGCCGACAACCTCCTCGCGTCGCTGCGCGGCGAACCCCTGCGCGAATACGCCCACAAGTACGTCGGCTCCGTCGCCTCCCTCGGCCTCCACAAGGGCGTCGGGCACATCTACGGCCGCAAGCTCAAGGCCTACCCCGCCTGGCTGATGCACCGCACCTACCACCTCAGCCGCGTGCCCACGTTCAATCGCAAAATGCGGGTGCTCGCCGAATGGACCCTCGCCGGTCTTTTCAAGCGCGAGATCGTCTCCCTCGGATCCCTCGAACACCCCAGGGCAGAGTTCGAACTCGCCGCCGGCGGCGGTCCCAAGGAGCCCCCGCCCAAGCCCCCGAAGCACGACGAAGGCTGACGTTGTCAGTGCCGGCGGCCACACTGGGCGTGTGACCATAGGTGGGCTCACGCCAGCACAGAGTGACACCGGCGCCTTGGCACCGGCACAGAGTGACACCGGAGCCTGGCACCGGCACAGCACCGGCACAGCAGTGGCACCAGCCCAGTGACTCCGGCCCGTGACACCGGCCCGCGACACCGGGCACAGTGACACCGGCACAGCCGCACCGGCGCCAGTGGCACGGCCGGCGACCGACCCTTGGACCACGAGCGACACCGACGAGGCTTGAACGCAGTGAACTTCACGCGCTGGAGCGCCCGGTTTCCCGGAACGCAGCGCCGCGCCGCCGCCCGGACCGAGCATGCCGCCGCCCAGGCCAAGCGAGGCGAGGGCTCCGTCCCCGCGGCCAGGGCCTCCGCCCCGGACGGCCGCCCCGCCGACCCCACCGTCTCCGGTACGGGCACCGGGTCAGGCCTGGCCGCCCTGCCGTCCCTCGACGAGCTCCCCGTACGCGAGGTGCTCGACCGGCTCCCGGCCCTCGTCGCACTCGTCCACGGCCCCGAGCACCGCGTCGCCTACGTCAACGAGGCCTACGCCGCCGGCTTCGGCTCCCGCCCCACGGGCCGGCCCGCCCACGAGGCCCTGCCCGAGCTCGGCGAACTCGGCCTGCTCCCCCTCCTCGACCAGGTCCTGCGCAGCGGCAAGCCGCGTACGGCCAAGAACCGCACTGCGCCCGGCGGCGGGAACTCGTACACCGTCACCTGCACCCCCGTCGCCTTCGCCGAACCCGCGGGCGAGGGGGCGGGCGTCCTCGTCCACCTCGCCGACGTCACCGACCACGCCGAGACCGTCGAGCGCCTGCGCACCAGCGAACGCCGCCAGCGCGAGGCCGCCGTCACCCTCCAGCGCTCCCTCCTCCCGCAGGAGCTCGAACAGCCCGACGACCTGCGCATCGCCGCCACCTACCAGCCCGGCGGCACCGAGGCCGCGGTCGGCGGCGACTGGTACGACGTCATCACCCTCGGCGCCGGCCGCACCGCCCTGGTCATCGGCGACGTGATGGGCCGCGGCGTCCGCGCCGCCGCCGTCATGGGCCAGCTGCGCACGGCCGTCCGCGCGTACGCCCGCCTCGACCTGCCCCCGCACGAGGTGCTCCAGCTGCTCGACGGCCTCGCCGCCGAGATCGACGCGAGCCAGATCGCCACGTGCGTCTACGCCGTCCACGACCCCAACGAGGGCCTGCTCGCCTACGCCTCCGCCGGCCACCTGCCGATCCTGGTCCGCGACGCGGACGGCACCGTCCGGCGCGCCGCCGACCCCACCGGCCCGCCGCTGGGCACCGGCGGCTGGCTGCACTCCTCCGGCACCATCGCCCTCGGCCCCGGCTCCACCGCCGTCCTCTACACCGACGGCCTCGTCGAGCGCCGCGGCGAGGACATCGACGAAGGCGTCTCCGCCCTCGAACGCGCCCTGGCCGGCGCCCAAGGCACCCCGCAGGTCATCTGCGACCGGCTGATGCGCGCCCTCGGCGTCGACGCGGACCACGACGACGACGTCGCCGTCCTCGTCCTCCAGCACCCCACCCGCACCGGCCCGGACGCCGAGCTCTTCCACAACGCCGCCCTCGAACTCCTCGGCGGCGTCGAGGCGGCCCCGCGCGCCCGCGCCTTCGCCCAGGGCGTCCTCACCTCCTGGCGCTTCCCGGTCGAGCTCTGCGACCTCGGCGTGCTGGCCGCCAGCGAGCTGGTCGCGAACTCCCTCCAGCACGGGACCCCGCCCATGCGGCTACGGCTGCGCCGCACCGACCGCCGGCTGATCGTCGAGGTCACCGACGGGGACGACCACCTCCCGCGGCGCCGGCGCGCCGAACCGGGGGACGAGACCGGCCGCGGGATCTCGATCATCGCCACCATCGCCTCGTCCTGGGGATCGCGCCGGACGCCGGGCGGCGGCAAGGCGGTCTGGTGCGAGTTCGCCCTGCCGGACAAGTAGCGCCCGCCCCGCCGCTGCCGCCCGTACGCCCTGGCAGCACGGGCCCGGCGGCACGCGGAAGGGCCCGCCCCCAGGGGACGGGCCCTTCCGTACGCATGAGCGTGTACGAGCCGTGCTGCCGCTGGCTACGCGGCGACGGGCTCCACCGCCCGGGCCGGCGCGCCGGACGCGACCGGCGCCGCCTTGACCAGCGACGGATTGTCCTGCGCCGGCGTCAGCTGCCGGCCGAGCCGCAGCGCCAGGGCGACGATGCCCAGCGAGACCAGGGCGAAGATCCCGACGTAGAGCATCGGCAGGCCGGCACCCACCGGCACACCCAGCGGCCCGAGGGCCAGCGCCATCTGCTTGACCAGCGCGAAGGCCGAGTTGTACTGCCCGACCGACCCCTCCGGGGCCAGGTCCGCCACCAGCGGTGCCAGCGTCGGCGACAGCATGGCCTCGCCGATGCCGAAGAGCGCGTACGTCGTCACGAAGGCGGTGGCGGCCATCGCCGCGCTGCCGTGCCCCAGACCGGAGAACCCGGCGATCAGCCACGCGACCGTCCAGATCAGGCCGACGAGCGCGATGACCCGCGACCGGCGCCGCTTCTCCACCAGCTTCAGTACGGCGAACTGGGCGAGCACGATGGCACCCGTGTTGGCGGCCAGTGCGAAGCCCAGCGTGGACGGGGTGATCCCCGCGGCCTCGGTGCCGAACGCGGCGAGCCCCGACTCGAACTGCCCGTAGCAGGCGAAGAACAGCACGAAGCCCAGCACGCAGAACTGCACCATCGCCTTGTGCGCCAGCAGCCGGCGCCAGCCGCCGCCGCGCTGCTGCGGGTCCTTCGGCATCGGCTCGGTGATCGCCGGGGCGTGCGGCATCCGCACGGACAGCGCGACCCCGGCCAGGACCAGGAACATCACGGCCTCGATGGAGAAGAGGAGCGTGAAGGAGGCGGGACGGGTCTCGTCGACGATCTGGCCGCCGAGCAGTCCGCCGATGCCCAGGCCGAGGTTCTGCATGAAGAACTGCAGCGCGAACGCCCGCGTCCGGGAGACCGGCGTGGAGCACCAGACGATCATCGTGGCGAGCGCCGGCTGCATCACGGCCTGGCCGGCGCCCAGGGTGAGCGCGGACAGCAGGATCGGGACGACCCCCGTGGACAGCCCGAGGGCCAGCGCGCCGACGGACGCGGCGACCGCCGCGCCGACGACGACGGGGACGGGACCGCGGCGGTCGATCACGCGACCGGTGAAGGGCAACGCGACCAGGGCTCCCAGCGCGAACGCGACGAACGCGCACGTCGCCGCCATGGAACCCAGACCGCGCACCTGCGCCACATAGAGATAGAGGAACGGAACCGTGAAGCCGATGCCGAACGCGGCGAGCGCGTTGCCGGCCTGGATCCGCCGCATCGCAGCGCCCATCACCTTGGTCACTTTTCACCTGTCCTTGATGTCGAAGACTTAAGACCTAAAGTTCAAGCGTTAAGAGTACACATCGAAGGAGTTAGACGCCAACGCGTTCGTGCCATACTTCCGCCCATGGGTGACACCCCCGAGCACACCGCGACCCCCGTCGGCGAGCCGAGCCTCGACGAGCAGGTCGCCCTCTACCAGCGCGAGTTCCAGGACCTCGACCCCCAGGTCGAGAAGGTCATGTCGGCACTGAGCCGCCTCAGCCGCCGGATGAACGTCGCGTACGGACGCCAGACCGCGGCCCTGGGCATCAGCAACGCGGAGTGGGAGGTCCTCAAGGCCCTCGTCCTCTCCGGCGCCCCGTACCGGATGGGCCCGAGCGAGCTCGCGAAGCAGCTGGGTCTCACGCCGGCGGCGATGACCCACCGGATCGACCGCATGACGGCGGAGGGCCTGGTCACGCGCGAGCGCGACGAGTCCAACCGGGTGCGCGTGATCGTGGAGCTCACGGAGGAGGGCCGCAGCAAGTGGCTGGAGGCGATGCGCTCCGCGTCGGTCTTCGAGGAGGACCTGCTCCAGGACCTCCGGGCCGAGGAGCGCGGGGTGCTGGGCGACATGCTGACCCGCCTGCTGGACCGCGTGGAGCGGCTCCAGAGCCGCGGTTGACACACCCCTGGGGGATCCGTAAAGTACTCCGAGTTGTCACGGAGTCGAACGGTTCCGGGGCAGCCGTCCCGCCGCCTCGTTGCGGCACCCCTTACTCAGCACGACCTCCCACCGGGAGCGAATTCGGCATGCCCGAATTCATTTCCGAGGCTCGATTATGAGCCGCCCGGGAAATCCGCTAGAGTTCGGGAGTCGGAACGGCCCAACGGGCCAGGAAGACAAGCCCGCTGACTGGGAGTCAGGCCCGAAAGGATCTGATAGAGTCGGAAACGCCGGAAGGGAAAAGCGCGAAAGCGCCGGAACCGGAAAGCGCCGAGGAAATCGGATCGGAAAAAGATCTGATAGAGTCGGAAACGCAAGAACGAAGGAAGCGCCCGGAGGAAAGCCCGAGAGGGTAAGTACAAAGGAAGCGTCCGCACCTTGAGAACTCAACAGCGTGCCAAAAATCAACGCCAGATATGTTGATACCCCGTCTCTTCGGAGA
>NZ_WTFF01000311.1 GCF_019400985.1 Streptomyces bambusae | reverse complement strand
GTCGAGCGCCTCGGCGGCCCGCCCGGTCCCGCGATGCACGGCGATGTGCCCCTCGCGGGCCAGGGCGGGGCCGAGCAGGGGGACCCGCCACAGCCCGGCGGTGGCCATCACGACCGGTTCGACGCCGAGGCGGCGCAGGGCGGCCATGACGACGACGGGGTCGCAGAGCGAGGTGTGGTTGGCGACGAGGATGCTGCCGGGCCCCGGCCGGGCCCCGGGGTCGGCGGTGACGCCGAGGGACCCGAAGGCGGGCAGGACAGTGGCGGCGGCACGGCTGAGCACGGTCGGGCCCCGTTCAGGAGTCAGGAGTGGTGCGGTCGGACACCCCCATGCTCCGGGCGGCCGGGGCCCGCCGTCCTGAGTAGCCCTACTCAGCGCGGGGTGCGCATCGGGGCCGGGGCCTGCGTATCCGCGCCGGGCGCGGCGTCGCAAAAGGCGGAGCAGGGGCAGGCGAGGCCGGGCGGGAGGTCTCGGACCTGGCCCCCGAGGACCCCGAGGACGCGTAGGCCCCTTCTCCCGCCGGTCGGGCGGACGAGCCCCGGGCGGCGGCGGCCCGGGCGGCGCTCAGAGGTCCGCGGCCGCCGCGTCCAGCGCTGCCGTGAGGCGGTCCAGGCGGGCCTGGAGGTCGCGGATCTCAGCCAGGTCGTAGCCGGTCGCCGTGGCGATGCGGCGGGGGACGCAGGCGGCCTGGCTGCGCAGGGCGTCGCCCGCCTCGGTGAGCCGGGCGTGGACCGAGCGCTCGTCCTCGGTGCTGCGCTCGCGGCGGATCAGACCGGCCGCTTCGAGGCGCTTGAGCAGCGGGGACAGGGTGCCCGAGTCGAGGCGCAGGTGGTGGCCGATGTCCTTGACCGGCAGTTCGCCGTGCTGCCACAGCACGAGCATGACCAGGTACTGGGGATAGGTCAGGCCGAGGTCCTTCAGGAGGATGCGGTAGAGGCTCCCGAAGGCCCTGCCCGCGGCGTTCAGCGAGAAGCAGATCTGGCCGTCGAGGCGCAGGAGGTCCTGGTCGCTGAGGGTGGGGCCCGGCTGGTCGGTCATGGGTCCAGCTTACCCGGGAAGAGGTGCGGACGATTTACTTGCGAGGCATTGAGTTGTGCACAACTTAATTGTGTGGTCCTATTGAGGGGCGGCGGTCGACCGGCCACCGCCCCGGGCAGCTCCTGCCCCACCCTGCGAGAGGACCTCCGATGGACGCGCTGTACACCGCTGTCGCCACCGCCAACGGCCGCGAGGGCCGCGCCGTCAGCTCCGACGGCCAGATCGACCTGGCGCTGGCCATGCCGCCGGCCCTCGGCGGCAACGGCCAGGGCACCAACCCCGAGCAGCTCTTCGCCGCCGGTTACGCCGCCTGCTTCGCCAGCGCCCTCGGCCTGGTCGGCCGCCAGGCCAAGGTGGACACCAGCGACGTCTCGGTCACGGCCGAGGCCTCCATCGGCAAGGACGAGACCGGCTTCGGGCTGGCGGTCACCCTGCGCGTGGAGCTGCCCGAGGCGCTGGCCGGCGAGACCGGCGCCCTGCTGGTGAAGCAGGCCCACGAGGTCTGCCCGTACTCCAAGGCCACCCGCGGCAACATCCCCGTCGAGCTCGTCGTCGAGTAGTCGGTCGTCGAGTAGTCACCCGCGGCCGGACACCCGGCGCGCGTCCCGCGTCGCCGCCCCGACGCCCGCTACGTTCGCCTTCCATGGAAGCGATACGTACGGACGACTGGGCGGCGACGCGCGCGTGGGCCCAGGCCCAACTCGCCGCAGGGGAACGGATGGACGGGGCCGAGCGGCTGCGCGGCGGCTGGACCTCGCAGATGCGGCGGCTGCACATCACCGGACCGCGCGGGCCGCGCGCGCTGGTCCTGCGCTCCTTCGTGAAACCCTTCTACGTGCGGCACGCGCCGAACATGCTGGCCCGGGAGGCCGCCGTGCTGCGCCTCCTCGCCGGCACCGGCGTACCGGCCCCCGGCTTCGTGGCCGTGGACCCCGCCGGGGACCATTGCGACCACCCCTCGCTGCTGATGTCGGCGCTGCCGGGCGAGGTCCGGGTCGCCCCCGAGGGCGCCGCCGCCCGGACCGCGCTGCTCGCCCGCCAGCTCGTCGCCGTACACGGCCTGGAGGTCGCCGCCGCCGACCGGCCCCGGACGTACGAGGCGTGGACCGCGCCCGAGCGGGTCCGCATCCCCGAGCAGACCACCCGGCCCGGGCTCTGGCAGCAGGCGGTGGACGTGATCCGCCGCGAACCGCCCTCGTACCGGGCGCGGTTCCTCCATCGGGACTTCCACCCGGGCAACGTGCTCTTCTCCGGCGCGGACACCGACGCGGCCGACGGCACCGGTACGGACAACGGCACGGGCGAGCTGCGGATCAGCGGCGTGGTCGACTGGGTCGAGACCTCCTGGGGACCCGCGGACCTGGACGTGGCGCACTGCTCGACCGCGCTGGCCCTGCTGTACGGCGTACCGGAGGGCCTGGCCTTCGCCGACGCCTACCGCGCGGCCGGCGGCGAACTCGCCGAGCGTCCCGAGGACCACCTGTACTGGCGGCTGCTGGACGCCCTCGCGTTCGCGCCCGACGCCGAGAAGGTCGCCGTGCCCTGGCGGGAACTGGGGCGGACCGATCTGACGGCCGAGGTGCTGGCGGGTCGTCTGGAGGACTACATCGCGGCAGTTTTCGGCTGATTTGCAACGGGTCGTGACGTCTGAGGCGGGGCACACTGGTGGGGTTGGCCACCCGTGCGACCCCGTGCCGACCTGCGCCGCCCGTGCCGACCCGTGCCGCCGAGGAGAGACCGTTGGCCGTCCCGATCATCATCGACTGCGACCCCGGACACGACGACGCCCTCGCGATCATGCTGGCGGCGGGTGATCCGGGCGTCGAGCTGCTCGCCGTCACCACCGTGGCGGGCAACCAGACCGTGGAGAAGACGACGCTCAACGCCCGCAGGGTGTGCACGGTCGCCGGCATCTCCGGGGTGCCGATCGCGGCCGGCTGCGCGAAGCCGCTGATCCAGCGGCTCCGCGTGGCCGACGACGTGCACGGTGTGTCGGGTCTGGACGGACCGCGGTTCCCGGAACCGACGGTGGAGGCCGAGGCGGAACACGCCGTGGAGCTGCTCCACCGCGTCCTGACCGGGCACCCGGAGCCGGTGACCCTGGTGCCCACCGCCCCGCTGACCAACATCGCCCTGCTCCTGACCCGCTATCCGGAGGTCGCCGGGCGGATCCGGGAGATCGTGCTGATGGGCGGCTCGACCGAGCGTGGCAACCGCACGCCTGCGGCCGAGTTCAACATCCAGTGCGATCCCGAGGCGGCGGACATCGTCTTCCGCAGCGGCGTACCGCTCACCATGTGCGGGCTCAACGTGACCCACCAGGCGCTCGCCACACCGGAGGTCCTCGCCCGCTTCGAAGGCCTCGGCACCGTTCTGGGGCAGACCTGCGCCGAGTTGCTCACCTTCTTCGCGTCCACCTACCGCCGGCTGTGGGGCTTCGAGCACCCGCCGCTGCACGATCCCGTCGCCGTCGCCCGGGTCATCGACCCCGGCCTGGTGCGGTGCGTCGACGCGTACGTCGCCGTCGAGCTGAAGGGCGAGCACACCCGCGGGGCGACCGTCGTGGACCTGCACGGGACCCTGGGCCGGCCGTCGAACGCCAAGGTGGCGGTCGGGCTCGACGCCGACGGCTTCTGGGACCGGGTCGTCGGCGCCGTCGAGCGGCTCGGCCGCGCCGGCTGAGCCCGGTCCGGGTCCTGGCCGGGTCCGGGCCGGGTCCCGGCCCGGCGGACCGGCCTTCAGAAGTCGCCGTAGTTGACCTGCCAGGTCGGCAGGCCCATCCGGCGCCACACCGCGACCACCCGGTCCCGGTCGTCCAGCGAGACCCGCACCGCGTAGCGGTGGCGCACGTGGGCGTCGAAGAGCTCGGCCTTGACCAGGTCGTCGCGCCGGTGGTCGCCCCGGGCCCGCATCCACAGCTCGTCGTACGGGACCTCGTGCCGCCGCAGCCAGGACTCCGTCCGCTCGCGGTGCTCCTCGCCGCGGCCGGACAGCAGGACGACGACGTCGCCGTCGGCGCGCCGGAAGGAGTGCAGGGCCTGGCGCACCGAGACGTTGAGGACGTCCTCCTCGCAGCGGGTGAAGTCGTACGGGCCGCGGTCGCCGCGCAGCGCCAGCGTGCCGTCGATGTCGCACAGCACGGCCGAGGGCAGCGCGGGGTCGGCGGCGTAGGGCTTGACGGCCGGCTCGTCGTTCAGCCAGTCCGCGGTCAGCCGCCAGCCGCCCTTCCTCGCCTTGGCGTGCTTCTCGGCGAGGATGCGGATGATCTCCTCGCCGACGGCGCGGGGGCGCTCGGCGTCGCGGCGGACGCACTCCTCCACGGGGACGCCGGTGAAGTCGTGCACGACGAAGGAGGCCTTGCCGGCGACGGCGGCCTTCAGCCGCTTCGGGATGTTCGGCGTCAGGTGCGTGTTGTCGACGACGACGTCGAAACCGCCCTCCACGGCGGCCCGTACGGCGGCGTCCTGGATCCGGAGCACGGTCTGCTCGTGGGCGTGGGAGCGCTCGCCGCGCTCGGCGGCCGGCAGGTCGAGCATCGACCGCAGGTCGTCGAGGTTGACGCGGCGCATCCGGCCCCCGGACTCCTCCTGGAGCCGGCGGGCGGCGGTCGTCTTCCCCGAGGCGGGCAGCCCCGTCATGACATGGACCACGGGCATGGTGACAACCACGGGCACGGGTCAGTTCTCCTCGTCGGTGGTGAACGGATCGGACGCCTCCGGCCGCACGGAGCGGTACGAGGCGAACTCGGTGGAGCGCCCGTCCAGGCGCAGGAACATGGCGGGCCGGACCGCCGCGTCGGGCAGCTCCCGCACGGCACGGGCGAACGCGCCCCGGTCGGCGCCGAGTGCGGCGACCTGGGCGTAGGCCGCGTCGACGGCCCGCTCGCGCTCCGCGCACTCCCGCTCGATCCGGTCGATGACCTGGCGCACCCAGGCGTCGAACTCGTCGGGTACCTGCTCCAGCAGTGCGTCGAGCGGCTTGCCGCCCGCGGCCTCGATCTCCGCGGCCGAGCAGCCGAGGGCCTGGGCGACCTGCCGGACGGGCAGGCCGGCGAAGCGCTGGATGCCGTGGCTGCGCCAGATGTCGCGCTCGGTGACGCCGGTGAGCACCTTGTGCAGGCGCACGTACTCGGCGATCTTGGCCTTGGCCCGCACGCCCGAGGCGAAGCGCAGCACGAAGCCCTCGGCGTTGACGCCGGTGGCGCTCTCGCCGCCGGGCAGCGTGTCGGACTCCGTCAGCGCGAGCAGGTCGGCGAGCGGCATGGCCGGCCAGACCCGGACGACCGAGCCGACGGGCTGCCAGGCGGGCGCGGCCGCGGCGAGCGGGACCTCGGTGCCGTCGGCGGCGTACGCGGCGAGGAGCACCAGGTCGCGGCGGTCGCCGTAGTCGACGACGATGCGGTTCTGCGGGTACAGGACCTCCGCGAGGTAGGTCACGCCGGGCGTCAGGGCCGAGGTGTCCCGGGCGTCGAGCCGGCGCTGCGCCCAGGTGGCCTGGGTGCTGGTGAAGGAGCCCCGGGAGGCGGCCCGCCACCGTCCCGCGTAGTGGAAGACCACCGCGAGACTTCCGTCGACCTTGTCGTACACCTCGAACGGCTCGTCCGGCAGCGCGGGCGCGTACGCCTGGCCGCTCTCGTGCTCGCCGACGTTGAAGAACTTCGGCAGCGGCAGCGCGACGACCGCTCCGGTGGAGTCGTCGGCGACGAGGCCGCGGCAGCGCATCGTCACCGCGTTCCACACGCGCTCGTACTGGCAGGTGCGGGTGTAGGTGTAGAGGGACAGCGGCAGTTCGGGGTGCTGCTTGCGGATGACGTGGCCGGCGTCGAGCGCGGCCGCCAGGTCCTGCGGCGGCAGCAGTTCGTCGAGCGTCAGGGACGCCTGGCTCATGGGTTCCTCCCGGTGTGAGATGTCCGATTCTCAGGGGTGGGAGGCGCCCGTCGATACCGAATTAACGGCTGATTGTATGCAGCGGAACAGGACAGTCCTGTTCCGGCCCGGGAGGCGGCCGTGGTTGACGGGGCGGGAGGCGGCGGAGACGGTGACCGGCATGAGGAGAGAGCGCCGACTGCTCGTGCTGACCATCTGTCTGGTCCTGGGCGGGGGCCTGACGGGAGCCGTGCTGGCGTCGGGCGGCGACGGCCTGCCGGCCGGGCCGGGGCACGCGTCCGGTCCGGCGTCCGCGGCCGTGTACGCGGACCCGCGCGAGGCCGCGCCCTGGCCGACGGCGCCGCCGCCGGGGCCGGACGCGTCCACCGGCGTGGTGTCCGTGGACTGCGGCCGGGGCGAGGAGCGCCACCTCAACCAGGACAACCTGGTCGTCTCCCCCGGCCTGGCGGGCGGGGCGCACCACACCCATGCGTACGTGGGCAATCTGTCCACCGACGCGATGTCGACCGACGAGAGCCTGGCCGCGGCCCCCACCAGCTGCCGGGGCGGGGACCGGTCCGCGTATTTCTGGCCGGTGCTGCGCCGCCCGGACCGGCCGGGGACGCGCCCGTACGAGCGGGCGGCGGGGCACGGGAACGAGGGCGAGATCCTCGCACCGGCCGCCGTGGCGGTGGAGTTCCACGGGAACCGGGCCGGCAAGGTGGTGGCGATGCCGCGCTTCCTGCGGGCGATGACGGGCGATGCCGTGGCGTTCACCGCCGCCGACGCAGCCGGCGTACGGGCGCGGTGGGGGTGTTCGGGCAGCCCGGACCGCTTCACCACCGCCTACCCCCGGTGCCGGTCGGGCGAGCGCGTCACCCGCACCCTGGTCTTCCCGAGTTGCTGGAACGGGCTGGAGACGGCGCCCGCGGCCCGCGACCACCTGGCCTTCGCGGCGGCCAACGGGGTGTGCCCGCGGGGCACGTTCGCGGTGCCCGAGCTGCGGCTGTCGCTCGCGTACGACGTGCCGCCCGGGGTGCCGCTGGCGCTGGACTCCTTCCCCGAGCAGCGGCACAGCCCGCTGACCGACCACGCGATGTTCGTGAACGTGATGACGGACGCGCAGATGGCCGAGGTCGTGGCCTGCCTGAACGAGGGGCGGCGGTGCCGCGTGTGAGCGGCGTCACATGAACCGTCCCCCGGCGGGCGGCGTGTACGGGGCGACACGGACGCCCGGTGCGGCCGCGTCGCGCGGCGCGAAGAGGAAGAGGGTGGGATGGCCGGACCACTGTGGCCCCGCGGTCGGCGGGGCTCGACCGACGAAGCATTGATCAGGGCGGTGTACGAGGAACACGGCGCCGCCCTGCTCGGGTACGCCACCCGCCTGACCGGTGACCGGGCGGTCGCCGAGGACGTCGTGCAGGAGACCCTGATCCGCGCCTGGCGGCACTCGGAGGTCCTGGTCAACGGCAAGGGCTCGGTGCGCGGCTGGCTGCTGACCGTGGCCCGTAACATCATCACCGACCGGTACCGGGCGCGGGCCGCGCGGCCGGCGGAGGTCTCGGGCACGCCCGCGACCGTCCCGGTGGAGGTGGACCATGCCGACTCCGTGGTCGACGCGATGGCGGTGCTCGGCGCCCTCGACCGGCTGTCGCCGGAGCACCGCAGCGTGCTGACGGAGCTCTACTACCGCGAGCGCAGCGTGGCAGAGACCGCCGACAGCCTCGGCATTCCCGAGGGCACGGTCAAATCGCGCTCGCACTACGCGCTCAAGGCGCTGCGCGAGGCGTTCAAGGAAGACGTCAGCCGGCAGAGCAGGCCCGACCGGCCCGCCGGACTCAGGGAGGTGGTGGCGTGACCCGGCAGCAGCACGAGGAGGAACTCCTCGGACCGTACGTCCTCGGCGTTCTCGACGCGGACGAGATCCGACGCGTGGAGGAGCACATGAGGGGATGCGTGCACTGCCGACAGGAGGTGGACGCGTTGCGGGAGATGGAGAGCGCGCTCGGCGAAGTGCCGGACGAGGCGTTCTGGGAGGGTCCGCCACCGGGCGGGGACCTGCTGCTCCAGCGCACGCTGCGGCAGGTGCGCGGTGAACGGGACGCCGTGCGGCGCCGCCGCTCGGCCGTCGCCGGGCTGGCGGCGGCGGCCTCGTTGGCAGCCGTGTTCTGGGCCGGCACGCTCGCCGGGAACACCGGGGACCCGGGCGTCGCGCTGCCCCCGCCGCCGTCGGCGTCCGCGACGCCCTCTCCCCCGCCGCCGGGGACCAAGGTGGCGTCGGCCACCGACCAGGGCACGGGCGTCCGGATGACCGTGCAGATGACACCGGCCATGAAGTGGGTGCGGGTGCACGCGGCGGTGACCGGGGTGCCGGCGGGCGAGCGCTGCCGGATCGTGGTCGTCGGCCGCGACGGCAGCCGGACCACGGCCGGCGGCTGGGTCGTGGGCAGCCACGAGAACGGCGAGGCCAAGGGGGCCTCCCTGGACGGGTCCGCGGCCGTCGATCCCGCGAACGTCAAGGAGATCGTGATCGAGAACGAGGCGGGAAAGCGGTACGTCTCGGTCCCGGTGTAGCCCGGGCCGGCCCGCCGCGCCGCGGCGGGCTGGCCGGGGCGGGGGCGGGC
>NZ_WTFF01000310.1 GCF_019400985.1 Streptomyces bambusae | reverse complement strand
CGGGCCGCTGCGCGCACGCGCCGGCCCGCCCCTGTCGTCCATCCGTCTGCGGCAGCCGCCCGCGTCAGGCGGCGACGGCCTGGCGGCGGTCCTCCTGCGCGGCCTCCTCGACGCGCGGGGAGTCGTCGCCCCGCGCGGAGCCGTCGCCGGCCGTGAACACCCGCTCCAGGGCGAAGGCACCCGGGCCGGTGAACACCAGCAGCAGGAAGGCCCAGCAGAACATCGCCGAGGACTCACCGTGGTTCTGCAGCGGCCAGAGGGCCTCCGGCTGGTGCACGACGAAGTACGCGTACGCCATCGAACCGGAGGCGAGGAAGGACGCCGAGCGGGTCCCGACGCCGAGCAGCACCAGGACTCCGGCGACGAGCTGGATGACGGCGGCGTACCAGCCCGGCCAGGCGCCGGCCGGCACCGTCCCGCCGCCGTGCGCGCCACCGAGCACGCCGAAGAGGGAGGCCGCGCCGTGGCAGGCGAAGAGGAGACCGGTCACGATCCGGAACAGGCCGAGGACGTAGGGCTGGAGGGAGTTGAGACGTTCGGACACGCAGGACTCCTTGGGTCGGGAGCGGTTCGGGGACGGGCGTCCACGGTGCACGAGGTGACGCACGGCCGAGTGTGCCGCCGGCCGGCCGGGCCCGTTCCGTTCCTGGCAGGTTCATGCCGCCAAAGGGGCCGGGCCCCGCTTCGACGGCGCACACCTGCCACGTCCCGGCCATGGCCCCCGCTGTCGCCGACGGCCCCTGGCGGCGACGGGGGAACGCCGATGACGTAGCGTCAGGCGCATGAGCACGCCGCCGCCTCCGCAGTCACCCGGCCCCTACGGTCCCCCGCACCAGCCGACCCCGTACGGCGGACAGGCCTACCCCCAGCACCAGCCCCCGCCGTACCCGCAGCAGGGCTACCCGGGCCCGCCCCAGCAGCCGCCCCACCCCGGCCGAGCGCCCTGGGGGCAGCCGCCGATGGGGCCCCCGCCGGCCGGCAGCGGCAACAACACCGGCAAGGTGATCGGGATCGTCGCCGCCTCGCTGGTCGGGCTGCTGGTCCTGGGCTACGCAGTGACCCGGGTGAACGACGCGCGGACCGGTGCCGGCGGCTCCGGCTTCCCGGCGGCCGAGTACCGGCTCACCGTGCCGAACACGCTCGTGGGCGGCACGTACAAGCTGGACGAGGACCTGTCGCAGACCAAGGGCCGGGAGGCGATCGACGGCAGCCACGACCCGAACGCCCGTGATCTGAAGCCGGCTGTCGGCCAGTACACCTCCGCCTCGGCCGCCGACTCCGGGGTCCTCGTCATCTCCGGCATGTACGGCCGGCTCAAGCACCCGGAAGAGGCCCGCAGGAAGATGCTGGCCGGCGCTGCGGACAGCGAGGGCTCGACGGTGGCGGTCCAGCCGAAGGACATCACACCGAGCGGCTCCGGGATCACCGTGTCCTGCCAGGTGCTCACCGCCCGGCAGGACGGTGCCACGGCCACCGTGCCGATGTGCGCCTGGGCGGACGGGAACACGGCTGCCTCGGTCGCCGTGGTCACCGCGGCGACCTCCCGGCAGAGCCCCGCCTCCGTCGACCTCGCCCGGCTGGCCGAGACCACCCTCAAGGTGCGCGCCGAAGTCCGACAGCCGATCGGCTGAGCACGTCCGGCCGGGCCGGTTCAGGCGGCTCGTCCGTCCTCCTGCCCGGTCAGCGCCGCGACCAGCCAGTCGTGCGCCGCACCGGGGGTCGGCACCGGTCGGCCGTCCTTCGACCCGATCACCTCGGCCGTCAGCTCCCAGTAGCGGTCGATCCGCGGGTCCGTCGCGAGCCGGCCGGCCAGCACGCGGCGGAAGTCGGCCGTGTCCGGGGCGCCGTACGACGCGGCGTACGCGGAGACGAAGCAGTCCAGGGCCTCCCCGGCATGCGGAGCCCGGCCCCGCAGTACGTGCACGGCTGCCAGGTCGTACGCCTCGGCCAGGCCGTCGTAGAGCACCGCCGGACGGAAGTGCGCGCCGGCCCGGTGGACCGCCGGCTGACCGGTACCACTGCTGGTCCCGGTGCCACTCCTGCTCCCGGTGCCGCTCCTGCTTCCTGTGCCGCTCCCGCTCCCGCTCCCGGTGCACGGGCCCGCGACGAAGGCGTGCAGCCGGGCGAAGGCCAGTACTTGAGCCGGCGTCGGGTCGTCGGGCGGCTGCGGCACGGCCCGTTCCAGAAAGGCCGACACCGCTCGGGCCGGCATCCGCGGCGGCAGCCAGCCGCGCCAGAACCGCGCCAGCGCGTCGGTACCGGGCGGGCCGGCCACCGCTCCGATCAGCCGCAACCGGTCGGTGCGCTCCTCCACCGGGCTCTCGTGGACCAGCCGCAGGCCCGCCTCGCGCCAGCGCAACTCACGCATCCGCTGGCCCAGTTCGCGCAGCTGCCCCGCGACGGCGTCCTCCAGCGCCCGGCCGGCGCCCTCGTCCTCGGCGAGGACCCGGTGCACCTGCGGCAGCGGGAGGTCCAGGGCGCGCAGGGAGCGGATCAGCCGCAGCCGGTCCAGCGCGTCCGGGCCGTACCGGCGGTGGCCCCCCGCACTGCGGGCGGCTTCCGGCAGCAGTCCGCGGTCGGAGTAGAAGCGAACGGTCTTGACGGTGACACCGGCGCGTTCGGAGAGCTCGCCGATACTCCACAGGCCGTCGGGCGAAGCAGGCACTTGAACCTCCACCAGGGGGAGTTCCTACCGTACCGGCGGGCGCGAACGGACGATCGAGGAAGGTCCGGGGGCGCTCTGGTCGAAGACGGACGAGGACGGACGGGGAGGAGAGGGCCATGACCGTATTCATCCTGGTGGCGGGCGCGTTCACGGGTGGGCACGTGTGGGAGGAGACCGCGCGGGGGCTGACCGGGGCGGGGGCCGAGGTGCACGCGGTGACGCTCAGCGGGCTCGGTGGGGACCGCGAGGCCGGGGACCGCCGGGCCGGGGATCCCGCCGTGGACCTGGAGACCCACGTCGCCGACCTGGTGCGGCTGATCGACTCCGTCGAGGAGCCCCTGTCGGGCGGCCACGGGGAGATCGTGATGGTCGGTCACGACTACGGGATCCACCCGGTCCTGGGCGCCGCGGACCGGCGCGCCGAGCGCATCGCGCGGATCGTGTACCTGGACTCGGGCCTTCCGCAGGACGGCGTCCCGGCGCTGGCCGCCGTGCCCGACGCCACCCTCCGCGAGGAACTGGCGCAGCGGGCGCAGCGGGTGGCCCGTGAGGACGGCGGCGGCACGGCTGCCGGGGTGCTCCCGGCCCCGGCCGGGGCGGAGCAGTGGCAGCGCTGGGGCAGTACCGAGGGCATGACCGACGACGCGCTGGACCGGCTGACCCGGCTCGCCGCGCCACAGCCGCTCGGCACCCTCCTGCAACCGCTCCGGCTGACGGGGGCGGTCGCCGCGGTGCCGTTCTCGGGCGTGCTGTGCACCGGCAACGGCGTGAGCATCGAGCTGGTGCAGCGGCGGGTCAGCCTCGGTGACCCCGCCCTCCAGGTCCTCGCCGACCCCGGGGTGGGCTTCTTCGAACTCGCCACCGGCCACTGGCCGATGCTCTCCTGCCCGGGCGAACTGGCCGGCGTACTCCTGGCGGCGGCCGCCGGGGAGGGGCACCGGCTGACCTCGGCCGCCGCCGAAGTCCCGCCCCACCTGCGGCCGTTCCTGCTCGACGTACCGGACGTACCGCGCGAGCGGCACGGACAGGTGGACCTGTACCTGCCGCCGGCCGCAGGGGCCGACCAGCCCCAAGTGCCCCGCCCCGCCGTGGTGTTCCTGCACGGCGGCCCGGTGCCCGCCGACGCCCGGCCGACCCCGCGGGACTGGCCGGCCATCATGGGCTACGCCCGCCTGGCCGCCGGCCGGGGTGTGGTGGGCGCGACCGTCGACCACCGCCTCCACGACCTCACCGACCACGAGCGGGCCGCCGAGGACATCGCGGCCGCGGTCGAGCTGGTACGGGCCGACCCGCGGGTCGACGCCGACCGGATCGCGCTGTGGTTCTTCTCGGGCGGCTCCCTGATCACGGCGGACTGGCTGGGCGCGCCCCCGCCGTGGCTGCGCTGCCTGGCGGCCACCTACCCGGTCCTCGCGCCCCTGCCGAACTGGGGGATGGCCGACAGCCGGTTCCACCCGGTCCGCGCGGTCCGCAAGGCCGGCGGCCTGCCGATCGTACTGACCCGGGTGGGCCGGGAGATGCCCCCGATCGCCGCGACCGTCGAGGAGTTCCTCGCCGCGGCCGAGGACTGCGCGGCGTCGGTCGAGGTGGTCGACGCGCCGCAGGCCGAGCACGGATTCGAGACGCTCGACCCGACCGACGCCTCGCGCGAGGCGGTCCGCCGGGCCCTGGACCTCGTCCTGGACCACCTGCGCGGTCAGGGTCAGCCCGGCGGATCACGGCGGGGTCCGCGGCCTTTCCGACCCTGATCCGCCGGACAGACCCTAATCCCGTCCGATCCCTTCCTTAAGCAAGCCTCAAGATCGAGGCCCCGGGTCTCGAACTGGCGTTTTGTCCGATTCAGGATCGCTAGCGTGCAGGCCGTTCCCTCGTTCCCGCACCGATGAGGCAGGCAGTCAATGGCTCGGAACTCACACCGCCGCACAGTGGGCGGCAAGGCGAAGGCGGCCGCGGCGCTCGCGCTCACGGCCGCCGTCGCCGGCACCGCGATCGCGCTCACCGGCACCGCCCAGGCGGCGTCCGTGGGCGCCTCGTTCACCAAGTCCGCGACCTGGTCGACCGGTTACACCGGCCAGTACGTCATCACCAACACCGGCGGGTCGGCCCTGAAGGACTGGACCCTGGAGTTCGACCTGCCGGCCGGCACCACCCTGACCTCGCTGTGGAACGGCGAGCAGACCGTCAGCGGCGGCCACGTCACCGTCCGGCCGCCGAAGTGGGACACCGCCGGCCTCGCCGCCGGGGCCTCCACCACCGTCGGCTTCGTCACCACCGCACAGAGCGCCCCCGGCACCCCCATCGGCTGCCTGATCAACAAGGTCAAGTGCTCCGCCGGCACCGGCCCCGCACCCCAGCCCAGCGGCCGCCCCACCACCGTGCCCAGCCCCACCCCCACGGCCACCACCCGGCCGACGACCGCGCCCACCGCCACGGCCACCGCCACGCCCACGAACCGGCCGAAGCCCACCGCGACCGCCACCCGTCCGCCGGGCGGCGGCACCGCCGGGTCCGCGCCGTTCGCCCCGTACGTGGACACCTCCCTCTACCCCGCCTACGACCTGCTCGCCACGGCCGACCGGACCGGGGTGAAGGAGTTCAACCTGGCCTTCATCACTTCCGGCGGCGGCTGCAACCCCCTGTGGGGCGGTGTCACCGCCCTCGGCGACGACCGCGTCGCCGCGCAGATCGCCGCCCTGCGCGCCAAGGGCGGCGACGTCCGGGTGTCCTTCGGCGGTGCGGCCGGGTCCGAACTCGCCCTGGCCTGCTCCTCGGCAGCCGACCTGGCGGCCGCGTACGGCAAGGTCGTCGACGCGTACGGGCTGACCAAGGCCGACTTCGACATCGAGGGCGCGGCCCTGCCCGACACCGCCGCCAACACCCGGCGCGCCCAGGCGATCGCCATGCTCCAGCAGAAGCACCCCGGGCTGAACGTCTCCTTCACCCTCCCCGTCATGCCCGAGGGCCTGACCCAGCCGGGCGTGGACCTGCTCGCCGGCGCCAAGCGGGGCGGTGTCGCCGTCTCCGCCGTCAACATCATGGCGATGGACTACGGGCCGGCGTACAGCGGCGACATGGGCGGCTACGCCATCCAGGCGGCCACCGCCACGCAGGCGCAGATCAAGGGCGTGCTCGGGCTCTCCGACGCCGACGCCTGGAAGACGGTCGCCGTGACCCCGATGATCGGCGTCAACGACGTCGCGAGCGAGATCTTCACCGTCGAGGACGCCACCCAGCTCGCCGCCTTCGCCGGTTCGAAGGGCCTGGGCTGGCTGTCCATGTGGTCCGGTACCCGCGACCAGCAGTGCCCGGGCGGTGCCAAGAACCACGCGGACGCCACCTGTTCCTCCATCCTGCAGTCCCCGCTGGCCTTCACCAAGGCCTTCGCCGCCCGCCCCTGACGGGCGGCGACGGAAGACGTTGACGGAAGGCGTTGACGGAAGGCGGTGACGGCCCGGACGCGGGGCCGTCGCCGCCTTCCCGTGCCCGGTCCGCCCCGCCCGCTCACCGCCCGCCGGTCAGTTCCGCGAGGTAGCCGGGCAGAGCCGGCCCCTCGTCGGTGAGCGGGAAGCGGGCGGAAAGGTGCCCGTCCGGGCGCACGACGAAGGCGGTCGGGCCGTCGGGGCGGTAGAGCCGGGCGAACTCCCCGGCGGCGTCGCGGTATCCCGGCACGGCCAGCGTGTCGGTCGCGGTCGTCGCGGCGTCCCGGGCCAGGATCGCGACGGTCTCCAGGCCCGTCCCGTGCGCCCCGGTGGCCCCGGCCAGGTCGGCGGTGTGGACGGCGTACAGCAGCACCACGTGCCCCAGGCGGCCGCGCAGGACGTCGAGCAGGCGCAGCGGATAGCCGGCCAGGGCCGTGGTCAGCCCGGCGCAGTCAGGGGCCCGGTCACCGGGCTGGGGCGCGTCCGCCGGCCCGTACGGGTCGCCGGCGAGCGGTCCGTCCCGGTAGCCGACGAGCAGTTGGGCCTCGCGCAGCGCCACGGTCCGCGGATCGTCGGGGTCGCTCTCCAGACCGTGCAGGGCGTGCCGTACGGTCCGCCCGACGACCTCCTCGCCGATCGGGCGGCGCTCCAGGTCGTACGTGGCGAGCAGCGCCGGCCCCGCGTCCCCCCGGACGACGAGGGCCAGCTTCCAGGCCAGGTTGCAGGCGTCCTGGATGCCGGTGTTCATGCCCTGGGCGCCCGTCGGCGGGTGGATGTGGGCCGCGTCGCCCGCGACGAAGACGCGCCCGTCGCCGTAGCGGTCGACGATGCGGTGACTGATGCGGAAGAGGGAGGACCAGCGCATCCGGGAGAGCGTCGTCGGCCTGGGCCCGAAGCGGTCGACGACGGCCTGGATGTCCGACAGCTGCGGGGCGATGCCGCCCTGCAGGCCGTGCGCCACGCCGTCCCCCCGCCCGGCCCCCAGGTCCGCCGCCTGCCGGGAGAGCTCCGGCGGGACCAGCATCGACATGCGGTAGCGGCCCGCCCCGGGCAGCGGGATGCACACCAGCGCCCCGACGACGGAACCGTCGTCGGCATGGTGCGTGGACCGGATCCCGTAACCGAACGGCATGTCCCAGTCGGCCTCCACGTCCCCCAGCATGTACTCCTGGTCGAAGGCCCCGCCCTCGAACGTCAGCCCGAGACCCTTGCGGACGGTGCTGTGCGCGCCGTCGGCGCCGATCAGGTAGCCGGCCCGCAGCTCCTCCTCGGAGCCGGACGCGGTGCGCAGACGCGCCGTCACCCCGCCCCGGTCCTGGGCGAACGACAGCAGTTCCGTTCCGCGTTCGATGACCGTGCCCAGGCCGGCGACGTACTCCTCCAGGATCCGCTCGGTCTCGTCCTGCGGCAGTGCGGCGAAGCCGTACGGCACCTCCGGCGGCAGGGCGGGCTCCCACCGGGCCTGCTCCCGGCCGTCGACGAAGAGCAACTGGCCGCGGAGCGGAACCGCGGCCTCCAGCACGTTCCGGACCAGGCCCATCCGGTCCCATATCTCCAGGGTGCGCGGCTGGATGCCGACCGCCTTGGCGTACGGCAGGCGGGCCGGCAGCCGGTCGACGAGGCGGCAGTGCACTCCGTGCCGGCGCAGCTCGGCGGCCGCGCTCAGGCCCACGGGCCCGGCGCCCGCGATCAGTACGTCGGTTGCTCGGCTGTGCGCCACGGACGTCTCCCAGCTGTCGGGGTGTCTGCCGGCTGTCCCCAGGTGCGTGCCCCCGACCCGGTCACGTACCCCCATCGTCGCCCGGCGGACGACGCGGCGCGAGCCGGGCGGTACGGCGGTCCACAGCCAGGCACCAGGCGGTCCACGGGCTGTCAGTGGGGGCTGGCAGGATCGGGACATGAGCTTCCAGATCCCGCTGCCGACCGATCCGAGTGCCTCGCAGGTGTACCCCGACTGGGTGAAGGCCCACGACCCCGGCGCGGAGCCCGCCGCGCTGGAACTGTTCGGGGAGATCTGCGAGGGCGCCTGGGCGGCGTCCGCGAAGCCGGGAGCCTTCCTCGACACGATGGCGTGGCGGGCCCGCCGACTGCCCCCGGCCCATCTGCCCTGGTTCTGGGAGACGGTGGCGCACCGGCTGATCCGCGTCCACCCGCGCACCGCCGCCCGCGCCCACACCCTGGCCCGCAAGGCCGAGCGGGAGCACCAGCTGCCCGTCGACCCCGACCGGCACCGGGCCAACATGCTGCTGCACGCCCGCTCCGGGGCCCTGGGCGGCGCCGAGCTGAGCGGGCATCAGGTCTGGCTGGCCTCCGTGCTGGAGCCGGCCGCCGCGCACGAGGAGTACGTACGGGTCCTGACGGCATGGTCGGCCGCGACCGGCGAGCTGCCCGCCGACCTGGCCACCCGCCTGCGCGCCTCGGCCCGCGCCGCCGGCCGCGAGGTCGGCCGGGGGT
>NZ_WTFF01000031.1 GCF_019400985.1 Streptomyces bambusae | reverse complement strand
GAGCCGGGGACGAGGGACAAGTGGGTAAAAGAACCCGCCGCCCCCCCCCCCCCCGCCGGCCCCCCCCCCCGCCCCGCCGCCGCGCCCCCGGCCTGTCCCGGCGGAGCCCACACCGCCGGCACCGGAGCCGTCAGTGTGCGCACCAGCCACTCCCGGCGCCTGAGCAACTGCATCCGACGGGCGTCCAGCCACGCCAGTTCACGGTCGACGAGCGCCAGCTCCTCGGCCGGCGGCAATATGTTGTCCATACGGCGCAGTGTGCTGCCGGTCACGCGACCAGGACATGGGCGCGGGTACTCATCCCGTACCTGGGTGCCGCACCTGAGTACGAGCGCATGCCCCGCCCCGCACCGGGCCAGACTGGGGACATGGACTGGAACCACTACCGCTTCCGCAGCGTCTGGGACATCCCCGCCCCGCCCGCCCGGGTCTACGCCGCCCTGGCGAGCGCCGAGGAATACCCGCGGTGGTGGCCCCAGGTGCGCCGCGTCGCCCGCCTCGACGACCGCACCGGCAGCGCCCGCTTCCGCTCCTTCCTGCCGTACGAGCTCCACGTCACCCTCACCGAGCTGCTGCACGACCCGGCCCGCGGGGTGCTGGAGGCCGCCCTGCGCGGCGACCTCGACGGCTGGGCCCGCTGGACCGTCCGCCCGCACGGCGGCCGCGGCACCCGGGCCCTGTACGAGCAGGAGGTGGAGGTCCGCAAGCCGCTGATGCGCCGGCTCGCCGTGCCCGGCCGGCCCGTCTTCCGGCTCAACCACGCCCTGATGATGCGGGCCGGACGGCGCGGACTGACCGCTCATCTGGCGGGGCGGCAGGAAGCGGTTTGAACCACCCCGACGATCCCTGTATGGTTCAGTCCGTTCCCGGGCGATTAGCTCAGCGGGAGAGCACTTCGTTCACACCGAAGGGGTCACTGGTTCGATCCCAGTATCGCCCACCGGGACAGGCCGGTCCGTCTGACGACGGACCGGCCTTCCGCATGTCACGGGCATTCATAGGTGGGCGTCACGCGGCGGCCGGCAGCTCCGGGCGCAGCGGCCAGTGCGGATCCACCGCCTCCTCCGACCCGTTGCGGGCGAACCAGGCCTGCAGCCCCCGCGCCTGCGCCGCGTGCCACACCGCCTGCAACGTGTGCAGCTCCGCCGGCGTCAGCCGCTCCAGCCGCGCCGCGAACCGCCGCCCCACCGCCCGCACCACCTCCAGCGAAGCCAGCGCGTCCGCCGCCGCGTCGTGCGCCTCCGCCAGCTCTATCCCGTAGTGAGCGCACAGGTCCGTCAGCGTCCGCCGGCCCTTGCGGTAGCGGTCCAGGTGCTTGTCCAGCACCCGCGGATCCAGCACCGTCAGCGGCCTGTTGTCCAGATACCTCGCAAGCGTCGACGCCCGGTGCCGGCGCAACTCCCGGTCCAGCAGCGTCAGATCGAACGGCGCGTTCATCACCACCACCGGACGGCCCGCCAGCTGCTGCTCGGCCAGCGCCCGCGCAATCTCCTCCACGACCGGCGCCGGCCAGCGCCCGTGCCGCTGGAGGTGCTCGTCCGTCAGACCGTGCACCTGCGTGGCACCCTCGGGCACCGGTATGCCCGGATTGACCAGCCAGCGCGTCGCGCGGACCCGGCCGCCCGCGCACTCCTGCACGACGAGCGCGGCGGACACGATCCGGTCCTGCTCGACGTCCACCCCGGTGGTCTCCGTGTCGAATGAGGCCAGCGGGCCCTCGTACCAGCGCGACATGGCGAACTCCTCGTCCCCGATCGGCAGATGGCGCCCCGCACCCCCGCGGCCAGCCGCGCCGGGGGCACCACCCCCACCCGGTGGTGGCTGGGGGACTGCCCGAACCGGTGATACCCGCGCAGTTTGCCCGCTACGCCGTTTGCGGGCCGCCGGGATCGGAGACAACTCCCCTGGGGGACCGCACAGGTGATCGGACGTCACCACGCCCCCAAGCCGGCCTGGAAGGCACGGGGAGCCATGGCCCTGACGCAGCCCGAACCGGGCGAGGTGCTGCGCGGCACCCTCGCCACCACCGCCTGCATGGAGACCCTCCAGGTGGCGTACCTGCACGCCGTCGCCGCGGCGGCCGGCTGCTCGCTCTCGCAGCCCTTCCCGGACAACGGCATCGACTGGCACGTCAGCCACGGAGCACCCGAGCACACCGTCGACGACGAGGTCACCGTCAAGGTGCAGCTGAAGGCCACCTACCAGACCCCGCCCCGCCCGCCCGGCCCCACCTTCGCCTTCACCCTCGACAACGAGCACCTGGTGAAGCTCGCCCGGACCCCGGTCGCCGTGCACAAGATCCTCGTGGTCATGCTCGTGCCGCGCGAGCGCGAGCACTGGCTGAACGCCGGCCACGACCGGCTCGACCTGCGGCACTGCTGCTACTGGACCAACCTCGCCGGGCACCCCGTGACCGGCCGGCGCCGGACCACCGTACGGATCCCGACCACGCGGATCTTCGACGACCGGGCGCTGTGCGAGATCATGACCCGGGTCGGGTCGGGAGGGACACCCTGATGCACTGGCCGAACCCGCAACCACCGCAGCCCGCCCTCACCGCCCCCGGCCCCGGCCCGGACGCCGGCCTCGACGCCGGCCCCGCCGTCCCCGACGCCGCCCGGGTCGACCCCGCCGTCCTCGGCGCGCTGCTGCGCCGGCACGGCTGGCAGCGGCGCGGCGGCCCCGCCGGACGCTACGGCCGCTGGACCCCGCCCGGCCGCACCGGCACCAGCCTCCTCGTCCCCGAGACCCGCGCCTTCCCCGACTGCGCCGACCTGCTGGAGGAGGCCCTGGCCGCGCTCGCGCACTGCGGCCTGCCCTCGGCCCGCGAGGTGCTGTTCGGGCTGTCCGTACCCAGCGACGAGGTCCACTACCTCCGCGAGGCCCCCGAGGGCCGGCCCTACGGCCCCCGCGGCGACGCCGCCTGGAGCGTGCAGGAGCAGCTCCGCTCCGCCGCCCGCCAACTGCTCCTCGCCGCCGCCCTCGCCGAGCGCGCCCGCGTCGGCTACCACGGCGCCCGCCACCGCGGCCACGCCGAACGCGCCCTGGACGGCGTACTCGTGGGACCCGCCCCCGGCCGCGGCCGGCTCACCGCCTACGTGCCCGTCGACGGCGGCCGGGGCACCGTCGCCCGGCTCCACCACGCCCTGCACGCCGCCCGCGAGGCCGTCGACTACCGGCGCGCGACCGGCGGCATGGAGGCCTTCGACGCCGCCGTCGAGGCAGGCGTCAGCCGCGAGCTCGCCGAGGCCCTGATCGCCCTCGTCCACGGCTCCGAAGGCGCCCGCGTCGCCCTCGCCTGGGCCCCCGCCGCCGGCACCCCCGCCGGCTGCGCGGCCCGCCCCGAACCCGTCGACTTCTCCCCGGGCGACCTCCCCGTGCTCCGCGAAGCCGCCGCCCGCTACACCCGCGGCGAACCCGCCGTCCCCGTCACCGTCACCGGCACCGTGGTCCGCATGCGCCGCTCGGCCACCGGCAGCGGGGGCACCGTCCGGCTGCGCGTGCTGTCCGGCGCGGACGTCCCCTCCGTACGCGCCGCCCTCGACGAGGACGCCTACCGCACCGCCGGCCACGCCCACCTCACCGGCCTCCCGGTCCGGCTCACCGGCCGCCTCCAGCGCCGCGGGGGCTTCCGCCGCCTGACCGACGCCTCGGCCGTCACCCCCGTCGCCCTGGACGAGGTCGAACGCGACCGCCTGATGAAGACCCTCCACGAGGCCTTCGACTCCTCCGACTCCTCGGAGATCCTCCCGTCGGACGACTGAGGCCGACGGGGAACGCGAGCGTTCAGACGCGGCGGACGAAGGAGGCCATCACGAGACCGGCGACCGGCGAGAAGTCCGCGCCCCGCGCGAACCCCAGCCGCTCGTAGAGAGCGACGGCGGGCGTGTTCCGCGCACCCGTCGTGACCGAGACGGTCCGGCCCGGCGGCACCTCGGCCAGCAGGCGACCGACCAGCGCGCCGGCGACGCCCCTGCGGAACCAGCCGGGGTCCACGCACAGCCGGTCCACGCACACGCCGCCGCCAGCCGGGTCCTCCTCCCACGCGAGGAATCCCGCGATCTCCCCGCCCGCGATCTCCCCGCCCGCGATCTCCCCGCCCGCGATCTCCCCGCCCGTGATCTCCCCGCCCCCGGTCACCGCGCCCAGCCAGTGCAGCGGCCGCGCCCGCAGCTCCGCCAGGCTCTCGCGCAGCGCCGGTATCCCGTCGAAGCCGATCAGGCCGGCCTCCACGGCGTAGGCGGCACGGCCGATCCGGTGCACGGCCTCCGCGGTGGCGTCCTCGGCGAGGTCGAGCGGGCGTACGCGCACAGGGGGCGCGGTGGGCAGGTCGGACATGCGGCAGGTCCCTTCGCGGGCCGTGGCCGCCTCCGGCGGCTCGGACGGCCGTCACGCTAACCACCGGCCGCGATCGTGTGCGACCGGATATCCGTTTCGCGGGCGGGCACCCCGGCTCGGTACGATTCACACGCGCGCAGTGACCACTGCGGCACCCCGACAGTTCAGGAGAGACCGGTGTCAGACGTCCGTGTGATCATCCAACGCGATTCCGAGCGGGAAGAGCGCGTGGTGACCACGGGCACCACGGCGGCGGACCTCTTCCCCGGCGAGCGCACCGTCATCGCCGCCCGCGTGGCCGGCGAGCTGAAGGACCTGTCGTACGAGGTCAAGGACGGCGAGACCGTCGAGCCGGTGGAGATCTCCTCCGAGGACGGCCTGAACATCCTGCGTCACTCGACCGCGCACGTCATGGCCCAGGCCGTGCAGGAGCTCTTCCCCGAGGCCAAGCTGGGCATCGGCCCGCCGGTCCGGGACGGCTTCTACTACGACTTCGACGTCGCCAAGCCCTTCACCCCCGATGACCTGAAGGCCATCGAGAAGAAGATGCAGGAGATCCAGAAGCGGGGGCAGAAGTTCGCCCGCCGCGTCGTCACCGACGAGGCCGCCCGCGAGGAGCTCGCGGACGAGCCGTACAAGCTGGAGCTCATCGGCATCAAGGGCTCGGCCTCCACCGACGACGGCGCGAACGTCGAGGTCGGCGCCGGCGAGCTGACCATCTACGACAACCTGGACGCGAAGACGGGCGAGCTGTGCTGGCGCGACCTGTGCCGTGGTCCGCATCTGCCCAGCACCCGGAACATTCCGGCGTTCAAGCTGATGCGCAACGCCTCGGCGTACTGGCGAGGCAGCGAGAAGAACAAGCAGCTCCAGCGCATCTACGGCACCGCCTGGCCGTCGAAGGACGAGCTGAAGGCGCACCTGGACTTCCTCGCCGAGGCCGAGAAGCGCGACCACCGCAAGCTCGGCAACGAGCTCGACCTCTTCTCCATCCCGGACGAGATCGGTTCGGGTCTGGCGGTCTTCCACCCCAAGGGCGGCATCATCCGCCGCACCATGGAGGACTACTCGCGCCGCCGGCACGAGGAGGAGGGCTACGAGTTCGTCTACTCGCCGCACGCCACCAAGGGCGCCCTCTTCGAGAAGAGCGGTCACCTGGACTGGTACGCGGAGGGCATGTACCCCCCCATGCAGCTCGACGGTGGTACCGACTACTACCTCAAGCCCATGAACTGCCCGATGCACAACCTGATCTTCGACGCGCGCGGGCGCTCCTACCGGGAGCTGCCGCTGCGCCTGTTCGAGTTCGGCACCGTGTACCGGTACGAGAAGTCCGGCGTGGTCCACGGCCTGACCCGGGCCCGCGGCTTCACCCAGGACGACGCGCACATCTACTGCACCCGTGAGCAGATGGCCGAGGAGCTCGACCGCACCCTCACCTTCGTGCTGAACCTGCTGCGCGACTACGGTCTGACCGACTTCTACCTGGAGCTGTCCACCAAGGACGAGACCAAGTTCGTCGGCTCGGACGAGGTCTGGGAGGAGGCCACCGCGGTACTCCAGCAGGTCGCCGAGAAGCAGGGCCTGCCGCTGACCCCCGACCCGGGCGGCGCGGCGTTCTACGGCCCGAAGATCTCCGTGCAGGCGCGCGACGCCATCGGCCGCACCTGGCAGATGTCGACCGTCCAGCTCGACTTCAACCTCCCCGAGCGTTTCGACCTGGAGTACACCGCGGCGGACGGCTCGCGCCAGCGGCCGGTCATGATCCACCGCGCGCTGTTCGGCTCCATCGAGCGGTTCTTCGCCGTGCTGCTGGAGCACTACGCGGGCGCCATGCCGCCGTGGCTGGCCCCGGTGCAGGCGGTCGGCATCCCGATCGGCGACGCGCACGTGGAGTACCTGCAGGAGTTCGCCGCCGAGGCGAAGAAGAAGGGCCTGCGGGTCGAGGTGGACGCCTCCTCGGACCGGATGCAGAAGAAGATCCGGACCTGGCAGAAGCAGAAGGTCCCGTTCATGATCATCGTCGGTGACGAGGACATGGCCGCGGGCACGGTCTCCTTCCGCTACCGCGACGGTTCGCAGGAGAACGGCATCCCCAAGGCCGAGGCGCTGGCCAAGCTGGTCAAGGTCGTCGAGGACCGCGTCCAGGTCTGACCGTGACGGCGGGCCCCCGGGAAGTGATCACTTCCCGGGGGCCTTCCTCGTACCGACCGGCAAGGTCATATGCTGCAAGGCATGACGAGTGAGCCGGTGCAGCAGAACGGTGTGGGTACGCAGGACGCGTTCCAGCGCCTGTGGACCCCCCATCGGATGGCGTACATCCAGGGCGAGAACAAGCCCACCGGCCCGGAGGCCGGCGACGGCTGCCCCTTCTGCGGGATCCCGGAGATGGCCGACGAGGACGGGCTGGTCGTGGCCCGCGGCAGGCACGTGTACGCGGTGCTCAACCTGTACCCCTACAACGGCGGCCACACCCTCGTCGTCCCGTACCGGCACGTCGCCGACTACACCGACCTCGACGGTGCGGAGACGGCCGAGGTCGCGGACTTCACCAAGCGGGCCATGGTCGCGCTGCGCAAGGCCTCGGGTGCGCACGGCTTCAACATCGGGCTCAACCAGGGGGTCGCAGCCGGCGCCGGCATCGCCGCTCACCTGCACCAGCACATCGTGCCGCGCTGGGGCGGGGACGCGAACTTCATGCCCGTCGTCGGGCACACCCGCGTCCTGCCCCAGCTCCTCGCCGACACCCGCCAGATGCTCGCCGACGCCTGGCCCTCCGACTAAGCGGGCTCAGCGAAGTCCGGTGCGGTACCGCGCCCCGTCAGGGGCGCGGGGCTGTCCGCATATGCGGCTCCGCCGCGATGGGGGTCCCCCCTGTTCGAGCGCAGCCGAGAACTTGGGGGAGCGACCAGCCCCCACCGGCCCGCGGTTTCATCACCGCACGTCCAGCGGAGCGCTTAGGCGTCGTAGACGTCCGCCTTGCGCGGGGCGGGGTCCTGGACGAGGCCGCTGACCACCGACGAGCGGCCGGTGAACTTCTCCGTGTCCACGCCGTTCTGCTCCAGGACCCCGATCGCGGCCGCGTGCACCACCCGTAGGACGGGGGTCGCGGCGCGCATCACGTCGTCCGCCATGAAGCGGTGCCGCCACATCGAGCCGGCCCAGACGTGCCGGAGGCCGAACGGCTCGGGCAGGATCAGCTTGCCGCCGAGCCACTCCAGCAGCGGCGGGTACCAGGTGAGCGGGGCGCGCACCATGAGGCGTACGACCTCTTCGGTCTTGCAGACCGGCAGGATGCGTTCGGTGGTCTCCCAGAACCGGATGGTCTTGGGCACCTCGACCTTGTCGGGTTCGGGCTTGGTGGTGAACAGCCCGTGCAGGGGGCCCAGGGCGTGGCCGGTGACCTCGATGCGGAGGGTCTCGTGGAGCACGGTGACCGTGACCATCATCGTGATCACCAGCTGGCCGTCCCACAGGGACCACTGGATGCCGAGGTAGTGGCGGTTCCCGGGGCCGAACTGCTGCTCGTTGCAGATCCGGGTGATCTCGTGCGGCTTGACCTGGAAGTCGTGCACGCCGTCGCCGGTGGGCCGGGCCACTTCCGCGGCGCCCTCGCCGACCGGGGTGACGATCCAGTGGGTGATCTCGGGGGCGGGGAGGCCGCCGGTGTGCAGCGGGCCGCGGTGGATCTGGTTCAGCTGGTCGTGGATGGCGCGCGCGACGTCCCAGCTGCGGAAGGGGTGGATCTCGGCGAGACCTTCCTTGGGGACGAGCTCCTCGGCCATCTGCCAGCTGCCCCAGCGGGTGCCCATGCCCAGTATTCCCTTGGGGCCGGCGTAGAAGACGGCGTTGCTGCGGTCCTCGGCGGTGAGCTTGGCCAGCTGGTGGCGGAGCTCCTCGGCCGCCTTGTCGCCCGGGTTCCCGGGGACCGCCTCGGGGATCTTGGCGGGGACGCCGCCGCCGGAGAGCAGGGCCTCCCAGCGGGCGCGCAGGTCGACGATGGTGCTCTCGCAGATCCGGCGGGACAGGAACCAGCCGAGCGCCGGGGCGATGATCATGCCGCGCAGGTAGTAGCCCCAGAAGCCGGTGTACGGCAGCCGGAACATCGCCACGGTGGCGATCAGGGCGATGCCGACGAGCACGGCGGTGCCGATCCAGGAGCTGTGCTTGCCCTCGCTCTTGGCGAGGGTCTTGCGGAGCTGGAAGAGGCCGAGCCACAGGAGCAGGCCCGGGAGGAAGGCCACTCCGCAGACGAGGGTGATCCAGCGGAGCTTGCGGTCGCGTTCCTTGCGGATGCGGGAGGCGGCGAGGCAGTGCTCGACGACGGTCTGGGGGTCGGCGCCGAAGGACTGGATCAGGGGTTTGCGGGCCGCGCCGAGCAGCCGGGCCTCGACGGCGCGGCTGTAGGCCTCGCCGAGGCTGGGGGCGAAGAGGGAGAGCTTGCCCTTCTTGACGGTGGACTTGTGGTACTCGTTGTCGGCGCCGGTGATCTTGTCGAGCGTGGTGTCGCTGGCGCCGTCGCGGTAGGCGACCGAGGCGAGCGCGTTGGTCGCCACGGTCTGTCCGCCGCCGCCCTGGATGGGGATCTGTGCCCCCGGACTGAAGTCGAATCCGTCGTCCGCCATCTCGCCCCCACCTGTCGTGCTGTGTGCTGACCCCCGCCCATGGTTCATGGGACAGGGAAATGCCGCCCACCGCAAGCGGGTTGGGTGGGCGGCCGGTTCCTACGCTATGACAACTAGGTTCCCTTCTCCGCCTGTTCGCGAATCTTGTCCGCCAGCTGGGGCGGCATCGGTTCGTGCCGCAGGTAGGTGCGGCTGAACCGGCCGGTGCCGTGGGAGACGGAGCGCAGGTCGACGGCGTACCGGTCGATCTCGATCTCGGGGATCTCGGCGCGGACCAGGGTGCGTCCGCTGCCCACCTGTTCGGTGCCGATGACGCGGCCGCGGCGGCCGGCGAGGTCGCTCATGACCGGTCCGACGTGGCCGTCGGGGATCATGACGGTGAGTTCGGCGACGGGTTCCAGGAGGTGGATGCGGGCCTCGGCGGCGGCCTCGCGCAGGGCGAGGGCGCCGGCGGTCTGGAAGGCGGCGTCGGAGGAGTCCACCGAGTGGGCCTTGCCGTCGCGGAGGGTGATGCGTACGTCTACCAGGGGGTAGCCGGCGGCGACGCCCTTGGCGGCCTGGGTGCGTACGCCCTTCTCGACGGAGGGGATGAACTGCCGGGGGACGGATCCGCCGACGACCTTGTCGACGAACTCGATGCCGCTGCCGGGGGGCAGGGGTTCGACGTCGATCTCGCAGATGGCGTACTGGCCGTGGCCGCCGGACTGCTTGACGTGCCGGCCGCGGCCCGCGGCCGGTGCGCCGAAGGTCTCGCGCAGGCTGACCTTGTGGGGGACGGGGTCGACCTGGACGCCGTAGCGGGTGCGCAGGCGTTCGAGGGCGACGTCGCGGTGGGCCTCGCCGAGGCACCACAGGACGATCTGGTGGGTGTGGGGGTTCTGCTCCAGCCGCATGGTCGGGTCCTCGGCGACGAGCCGGGCCAGGCCCTGGCCGAGTTTGTCCTCGTCGGCCTTGCTGTGGGCCTCGATGGCGACGGGGAGCAGCGGGTCGGGCATGCTCCAGGGCTCCATCAGGAGCGGGCTGTCCTTGGCGGAGAGGGTGTCTCCGGTCTCGGCGCGGGTGAGTTTGGCGACACAGGCGATGTCGCCGGCGATGACCCGGCCCAGGGGGCGCTGCTGCTTGCCGAAGGGGGCGCTGAGGGTGCCGACGCGTTCGTCGGCCTCGTGCAGGTCGTGCTGTTCCTCGTGGCCGGGGTCGGTGAGGCCGTGGCCGGAGACGTGCACGGTCTCGTCGGGGCGCAGGGTGCCGGAGAAGACGCGGACGAGGGAGACCCGGCCGACGTAGGGGTCGGAGGAGGTCTTGACGACCTCGGCGACCAGGGGGCCGTCGGGGTCGCAGTCGACGGCGGGCCGGGCGGCGCCGGCGGGGGTGGTGACGGCGGGTGCCGGGTGTTCGAGGGGGGTGGGGAAGCCGCCGGTGATCAGTTCGAGGAGTTCGACGGTGCCCAGGCCCTGGCGGCCGCCGTTCGTGGTGGGCGCGGCCATGAGGACCGGGTGGAAGGTGCCGCGGGCCACGGCGCGTTCGAGGTCGTCGACGAGTGTGGTGACGTCGACGTCCTCGCCGCCGAGGTAGCGGTCCATGAGGGTCTCGTCCTCGCTCTCGGCGATGATCCCCTCGATGAGCCGGGAGCGGGCCTGTGTGATGACGGCGAGTTCGGCCGCGTCGGGGTCGCGTTCGACGCGGGAGCCGGAGGTGTAGTCGTAGACCCGCTGGGAGAGCAGGCCGAGGAGGCCGGCGACCGGGCGGTGGCCGTCGGGGCCGGGGGGACCGTAGAGCGGGAGGTAGAGGGGGAGGACGGCGTCGGGGTCGTCGGCGCCGAAGAGCTCTCCGCACACGGTGGCCATCTGTGCGTAGTCGGCCCGGGATGCCTCCAAATGGGTGACGACGATCGCGCGGGGCATGCCGACGGCCTCGCACTCGTCCCAGACGGTGCGGGTGGCGCCCGCGAGTCCGTCGGCGCCCTCGGCGGCCGAGACGACGAACAGGGCCGCGTCCGCGGCGCGCAGACCGGCCCTGAGTTCTCCGACGAAGTCGGCGTATCCGGGGGTGTCCAGTATGTTGATCTTGATGCCGTCCCATTCGACGGGGACGAGCGAGAGCTGGACCGACCGCTGCTGGCGGTGCTCGGTCTCGTCGTAGTCGGAGACGGAGGTGCCGTCCTCGACCCGGCCGGCCCGGTTCACGGCCCCGGAGGTCAGGGCCAGGGCCTCGACCAGTGTCGTCTTGCCCGCTCCGCTGTGGCCGACCAGCACCACGTTCCGTATGGAGGTGGGGCGGTCGACCGTCAGTGCCCTGCCGGCGGCTCCGGCTTGTTGTGCTTTGTCGCCCATGATGCTCGTGCCTCCCGTTGCAACGGTGAGGAGGATGAGGTCCTTCGAGCTTTGCACCGGCGCCATGCTCCGTCCATACGGCGTACGGGCGGCGTACGGGCGGCGTACGGGCGGGCGTCGCCGCCCGGCCGGGAATCGCTCACGGGGTGTGTGCGGCACGCCTGGGGCACGAACCGGTGGGTGCGCGCCCCGATGCCGCCGGGGCGCTGGCTACGATGGGCCAGCCGGCGGCCGACGGGGCCGCGCGGCAGCGAACCTCCGGGAAGGCCATGCTGAACAAGTACGCGCGTGCATTCTTCACGCGTGTCCTCACACCGTTCGCCGCGTTTCTGCTCCGGCGGGGGGTGAGCCCGGATGCGGTCACCCTGATCGGCACGGCCGGAGTGGTGGCGGGTGCGCTGGTCTTCTTCCCCCGGGGAGAGTTCTTCTGGGGCACGATCACGATCACCCTGTTCGTCTTCTCCGACCTGGTCGACGGCAACATGGCCCGGCAGGCCGGGGTGTCGAGCCGGTGGGGCGCGTTCCTGGACTCCACGCTGGACCGGGTGGCGGACGCGGCGATCTTCGGCGGCCTGGCGCTGTGGTACGCCGGTCTGGGCGACGACAACGTGCTGTGCGCGGTGTCGATCTTCTGCCTGGCCAGCGGCCAGGTGGTGTCGTACACGAAGGCGCGCGGCGAATCGATCGGCCTGCCGGTGGCCGTGAACGGGCTGGTGGAGCGGGCCGAGCGGCTCGTGCTCACGCTGGTCGCGGCCGGGCTGTCGGGCCTGCAGACCTTCGGCGTGCCGTCGTGGATCGGCGTGCTGCTGCCGGTGGCGCTGTGGCTGGTGGCGGTCGGTTCGCTGGTGACGCTGATCCAGCGCGTGGTGACCGTGCGCCGGGAGGCGGCGGAGGCGGACGCGGCGGACGGGGCCGCGGCGCCGGGAAGCGGGTCGCACTGATGGCGGGGGCGCGGGACGCACTGGCGGCGGGGGTCCGGGACGCACCGATGGCGGGGGTCCGGGACGCACTGACGGCGGGGGACGAGGACTGATGGCGGGGGTCAAGGACCGGCTCACCGACGGGCTGTACGGGCTCGGCTGGGCCGGGGTGAAGAAGCTGCCGGAGCCGGCGGCGGTGGCGCTCGGCCGGACGGTGGCCGACCAGGTCTGGAAGCGCCGGGGCGCGAGCGTACGGCGGCTGGAGTCGAACCTGGCCCGGGTGGTGCCGGGGGCGGACGCGGCGCGGCTGCGGGAGCTGTCCCGGGCGGGCATGCGCTCGTACATGCGGTACTGGATGGAGTCCTTCCGGCTGCCGACGATGGACCCGAAACGGTTCGGCGACGAGGTCCGGATCGAGGGCGAGCAGCGGCTGCGGGACGCGGTGGCCTCCGGCCGCGGTGTGATCGTCGCGCTGCCGCACCTGGCCAACTGGGACCTGGCGGGTGCCTGGGTGACCTCCTACCTGGGGGTTCCGTTCACGACGGTGGCCGAGAGGCTGAAGCCGGAGAGCCTGTTCGACCGGTTCGTGGCCTACCGCGAGAGCCTGGGCATGGAGGTGCTGCCGCACAGCGGCGGCGCCGCGTTCGGGGTGCTGGCGCGGCGGCTGCGGTCGGGCGGGCTGATCTGCCTGGTCGCCGACCGGGACCTGTCCGCGTCGGGGGTCGAGGTGGACTTCTTCGGCTCGACGGCCCGGATGCCGGCCGGTCCGGCGCTGCTGGCGCAGCAGACCGGGGCGGTGCTGCTGCCGGTGACCCTCTGGTACGACGGGGCGCCGGTGATGAGGGGGCGCATCCACGAGCCGGTGGAGGTGCCGCAGACGGGGACGCGGACGGAGAAGACGGCAGCGATGACGCAGGCGGTGGCCGACGTGTTCGCCGCGGGGATCGCCGAGCACCCGGAGGACTGGCACATGCTGCAGCGGCTGTGGCTGGCGGACCTGGAGGAGCGGTCCCGGTGAAGATCGGCATTGTGTGCCCGTACTCGTGGGACGTGCCCGGCGGGGTGCAGTTCCACATCCGGGACCTGGCGGAGCACCTGATCGGGCTCGGCCACGAGGTGTCGGTGCTCGCCCCGGCCGACGACGAGACCCCGCTGCCGCCGTACGTCGTCTCGGCGGGCCGCGCGGTGCCGGTGCCCTACAACGGCTCGGTGGCCCGGCTGAACTTCGGCTTCCTCTCGGCGGCCCGGGTGCGCAGGTGGCTGCACGAGGGCACGTTCGACGTGATCCACATCCACGAGCCGGCGTCGCCGTCGCTGGGGCTGCTGTCCTGCTGGGCGGCGCAGGGGCCGATCGTGGCGACGTTCCACACGTCCAACCCGCGCTCGCGCGCGATGATCGCGGCGTACCCGATCCTCCAGCCGGCGCTGGAGAAGATCAGCGCGCGGATCGCGGTGAGCGAGTACGCGCGGCGCACGCTGGTGGAGCACCTGGGCGGGGACGCCGTCGTCATCCCCAACGGCGTGGACGTGGACTTCTTCGCCTCCGCGGAGCCGAATCCGCAGTGGAGCGGCCTGACGCTGGGGTTCATCGGACGGATCGACGAACCGCGCAAGGGCCTGCCGGTGCTGATGGCCGCCTTCCCGAGGATCGCGGAGGCCTGCCCGGGCGTGCGGCTGCTGGTCGCGGGGCGCGGCGACGAGGAGGAGGCCGTCGCCTCCCTGCCGCCGGAGCTCCGCTCCCAGGTGACGTTCCTGGGGATGGTCTCGGACGAGGACAAGGCGCGGCTGCTGCGCAGCGTGGACGTGTACGTCGCGCCCAACACGGGCGGCGAGAGCTTCGGCATCATCCTGGTCGAGGCGCTGTCGGCGGGGGCGGCGGTGCTGGCCTCCGACCTGGACGCGTTCGCGCAGGTGCTGGACCACGGCAAGGCGGGCGAGCTGTTCGCGAACGAGGACCCGGACGCGCTGGCCGCGGCAGCGGTCGCGCTGCTGCGGTCGCCGGAGCGGCGGGCGGAGCTGAGCCGGGCCGGGTCGGCGCACGTGCGCCGCTTCGACTGGTCGACGGTCGGGGCGGACATCCTGGCGGTGTACGAAACGGTCACGGACGGCGCCTCCGCGGTCGCCACGGACGAACGCCACGGCTTGCGAGCCCGCCTGGGCCTGGGCGGCCGGACACCGTAACGGGGCCTGGGCCGGCTTCGCCCGGCTCGGCCCCGCCGGACCCTGCCCGGGGCCTGCCCGGCCTTGCCCCTCGCCCGACCTTGCCCGGCCTTGCCCACGCCGGGCCCGGGCCCGGTCCAGAGCCGCGTCCTCCGGCTCCCGCCGGGGTCGGTGTCGTCCCCGGTTCGCCCGGGCCCGCCAGGCCACATGACGCGGCCGTGCCCGGCCCGGTCCCGGGCCGTGTCCTCCGGCTTCACTTCGGGCCGTTACCTTCCGCTCGGCCTTGCCCGGCCCCGTAACGGAGCCCGGGCCGGTCCGGCCGTACCCTCGGACGCGGCCCCGAGCCGCGTACTCCGGCCCCACCCATGCGGGCCGGGGCCCGCCGAACCGGCCCGCACGGGTGGGCCGGTGGTGCGGGTGGGGTGCCCGGTCCGGCGGGACGCCGGTGCTGGTCCCCGGCCGGGGACGGGGCTCCTGGGTGCGGCCCCCACGGGAACCGGTAGTGTCGGCCGGCGTGATCGAAACGCTTGTCTGGGTCGCCCTCGTGCTCGGTGTCGTCGGGGTGTACCTCAGCTGGACCGCCGGCCGGCTCGACCGGTTGCACACCCGGATGGACGCCGCCCGCGCCGCCCTCGACGCGCAACTGCTGCGCCGCGCCTCGGTGGTGCTGGAGGTGGCGACCTCCGGCGTGCTCGACCCGGCGTCCTCCATCGTGCTCTACGAGGCCGCCCACGCCGCCCGCCAGGCCGAGGAGGAGCAGCGGGAGGTCGCCGAGAGCGAGCTCAGCCAGGCGCTGCGCGCCGTCTTCGCTGACGCCGACCAGGTCGAGGAGCTCAAGCACGCCCCGGGCGGCGAGCAGGCCGCGGAGGAGCTGGCCGCGGCCGTGCGCCGGGTGCCGATGGCCCGGCGGTTCCACAACGACGCCGTACGGGCGGCCCGCGCGCTGCGCCGCCACCGCAAGGTCCGCTGGTTCCGGCTGGCCGGCCACGCCCCGTTCCCCCTGGCCTTCGAGATGGACGACGAGCCACCGGCATACCTGGCGGACCGGCCGTAGCCCCCGCCACGGCCGCCCGCGTGCCCCGGCCGACCGACTGCGACGAGCCGCGAGCTGCGAGCTGCGAGCTGCCCTGCGTACCTGTCGGACCGGGCCGGACGCGACGGGCCGCGAGCGGCCGGCGTACCCGGTCGACCGGCCGTAGCGGGCCGCGCGGCCGTCCCCGGCCCCGGCGGACCGGGCGTGACGGGTTGCGTGCCGGTGGCGCACCTGGCCGACTGGCCGTGAGGGGCCGCAAGCTGTCGGGTGTACCGGTTGACCAGCTGGAGCGGGCCGTCGGCCGCCCGCGCGCCTGGCGGACCGGGCGTGACGGGCCGAGAGACGCCTGCCTACCCGGCGGACTGGCCTGACCGGCCAGGAGCTGCCCACGTACCCGGCGGACCAGGCGCGACGGCCGCGAGCTGTCGGCGTACCCGCCCGACGGGCGGTAGCGGGCCGTGGGCCGCCTGCGTGCCTGGCGGACCGGCGTGAAGTGCCGAGGGCCGTCTGTGTACCCGGCGGACTGGCCTGACCGGCCAGGAGCTGCCCACGTACCCGGCGGACCAGGTGTGACGGCTGCGAGCTGTCGGCGTACCCGCCCGACCGGCCGTAGCGGGCCGCCGGCCGTCAGCGTGCCAGGCGGACCGGGTGTGAGGGGTTGCGCGCCGCCGGCGTATCCGGCCGACTGGCCGTGCGGCCACGCGCCCCGTCGGCGCACCTGGCCGCCCGGCCGTGACGGTCCACGTGCCGTTCGCGTACCCGGCCGTGACGGCCCACGAGCCGTCGGCGCACCTGGCCACCGGCCGTAGCGGGCCGCGAGCCGTCCGCGTACGTGGAGGACTGGCTGTAACAGGTCACGCGCCGTCGGCGCACTGGCGGGCCCGGGGTCCCGCGGTCGCCCGCGTACCCCGGCGGACCGGCCGTGACGGTCCACGCGCCGTCCGCGTGCCCCCGGCCCTGGGCCGCGTGGCCAGGCCCACACCCGTCCCGGCCGGCCCTAACACGTCCGCCGCAATGCGCGTCTTGTACCTCGAGGCCAACTCGAAAGGAGCCACCGGCTCCATATTGGCCCTTGCAGTGGACTGGTCGGGGACGGTTTCCTCTGGCGAGTACCACTGCAGCACCCGTCTTCCTTTCGAGTGAGGTCACCCCGTGAGCACGCTTCCCACCACCCCCCAGGCCCCCGAGATCGGCACCGCCCGCGTCAAGCGCGGTATGGCCGAGCAGCTCAAGGGCGGCGTGATCATGGATGTCGTCAACGCCGAGCAGGCGAAGATCGCCGAGGACGCCGGCGCCGTGGCCGTCATGGCGCTGGAGCGGGTTCCCGCCGACATCCGCAAGGACGGCGGCGTGGCGCGGATGTCCGACCCGAACATGATCGAGGAGATCATCGGCGCGGTCTCCATCCCGGTCATGGCCAAGTCCCGCATCGGCCACTTCGTCGAGGCCCAGGTGCTGCAGTCCCTCGGCGTCGACTACATCGACGAGTCCGAGGTCCTCACCCCGGCCGACGAGGTCAACCACTCCGACAAGTGGGCCTTCACCACCCCCTTCGTCTGCGGCGCCACCAACCTGGGCGAGGCCCTGCGCCGCATCGCCGAGGGCGCGGCCATGATCCGCTCCAAGGGCGAGGCCGGCACCGGCAACGTCGTCGAGGCCGTCCGCCACCTGCGCCAGATCAAGAACGAGATCGGCCAGCTGCGCGCCCTGGACCACAACGAGCTGTACGCCGCCGCCAAGGAGCTGCGCGCCCCGTACGAGCTCGTCAAGGAGGTCGCCGAGCTCGGCAAGCTCCCGGTCGTGCTGTTCTCCGCCGGTGGCGTGGCCACCCCGGCCGACGCCGCGCTGATGCGCCAGCTCGGCGCCGAGGGCGTCTTCGTCGGCTCCGGCATCTTCAAGTCGGGCGACCCGGCCAAGCGCGCCGCCGCCATCGTGAAGGCCACCACCTTCTTCGACGACCCGAAGGTCATCGCGGACGCCTCCCGCAACCTGGGCGAGGCCATGGTCGGCATCAACTGCGACACCCTGCCCGAGGCCGAGCGCTACGCCAATCGCGGCTGGTAAGGCGTCACCCGAGATGAACAACCCCCCCGTCATCGGCGTCCTGGCCCTCCAGGGCGACGTCCGGGAGCACCTGATCGCCCTGGCCTCGGCGGACGCCGTGGCCAGGCCGGTCCGGCGCCCCGAGGAGCTCGCCGAGGTCGACGCCCTCGTCATCCCCGGCGGCGAGTCCACGACCATGTCGAAGCTCGCCGTCCTGTTCGGCATGCTGGAGCCGCTGCGTGAGCGCGTGCGCGCCGGCATGCCGGTCTACGGCACCTGCGCCGGCATGATCATGCTCGCCGACAAGATCCTGGACGGCCGCGAGGACCAGGAGACCCTGGGCGGCGTCGACATGATCGTGCGCCGCAACGCCTTCGGCCGCCAGAACGAGTCCTTCGAGGCGAAGATCGACTTCGCGGGCATCGACGGCGGCCCCGTCGAGGGCGTGTTCATCCGCGCCCCGTGGGTCGAGTCGGTCGGGGCCTCCGCGGAGGTCCTCGCCGAGTACGAGGGCCACGTGGTCGCCGTGCGCCAGGGCAACGTGCTTGCCACGTCGTTCCACCCCGAACTGACCGGCGACGAGCGCGTGCACGCGTACTTCGTGGACATGGTGCGCGCAAGCGCATGACCTCGTCCCGGTAGGATCGAGGCGAAACACTGTTGGTGACGCGAAGGAGACAGGCAGATGTCCGGCCACTCTAAATGGGCTACGACGAAGCACAAGAAGGCCGTGATCGATGCCAAGCGCGGCAAGCTCTTCGCGAAGCTGATCAAGAACATCGAGGTCGCGGCCCGTACGGGCGGTGCCGACCCGGACGGCAACCCGACCCTCTTCGACGCCATCCAGAAGGCCAAGAAGAGCTCGGTCCCGAACAAGAACATCGACTCCGCGGTCAAGCGCGGCGGCGGTCTCGAGGCCGGCGGCGTCGACTACGCGACGATCATGTACGAGGGCTACGGCCCGAACGGTGTCGCGGTGCTCATCGAGTGCCTCACCGACAACCGCAACCGCGCCGCCTCCGACGTGCGCGTCGCCATGACCCGCAACGGCGGCTCCATGGCCGACCCGGGCTCGGTCTCGTACCTGTTCAACCGCAAGGGCGTCGTCGTGCTCCCCAAGGGCGAGCTGACCGAGGACGACGTCCTCGAGACGGTCCTGGAGGCCGGCGCCGAGGAGGTCAACGACCTCGGTGAGAACTTCGAGATCATCAGCGAGTCCACCGACCTGGTCGCGGTCCGCACCGCGCTCCAGGACGCCGGAATCGACTACGACTCCGCCGAGTCCAGCTTCGTCCCGACCATGCAGGTCGAGCTGGACGAGGAGGGCGCGCGCAAGATGTTCAAGCTGATCGACGCGCTGGAGGACAGCGACGACGTGCAGAACGTCTTCGCCAACTTCGACGTCTCGGACGAGATCATGGAGAAGGTCGACGCCTGATGGGGCTGCCGACCGGCTGCTGACCCGGCTTCGCACGACGGGCCGACGGGGACACACCCCGTCGGCCCGTCGCGTTGTCACAGGCACCGCATTGTCACAGGCACCGATTAGTCTGGCGGGCGCAAGCAGGTCACGAGCGGCTGGGAGGGGTTCGGTGCGCGTTCTCGGGGTGGACCCCGGTCTGACCCGGTGCGGAGTCGGCGTGGTCGAGGGGGTCGCCGGCCGCCCCCTGACCATGCTCGGGGTGGGCGTCGTCCGCACCCCGGCCGACGCGGACACCGCGCTGCGGCTGGTCGCCGTCGAGGCCGGGCTGGAGGCCTGGCTGGACGAGCACCGGCCCGAAGTCGTCGCCGTGGAGCGCGTGTTCAGCCAGCACAACGTACGCACGGTCATGGGCACCGCCCAGGCCAGCGCGGTGGCCATGCTCTGCGCGGCCCGGCGCGGCATACCGGTCGTCCTGCACACCCCCAGCGAGGTCAAGGCCGCCGTCACCGGCACCGGCCGGGCCGACAAGGCGCAGGTCGGGGCCATGGTGACCCGGCTGCTGCGGCTGTCCGCCCCGCCGAAGCCGGCCGACGCGGCGGACGCCCTCGCGCTCGCCATCTGCCACATCTGGCGGGCCCCCGCCATGAACCGCCTCCAGCAGGCGGCCGCCCAGCACGCCTCCGCAGCGAAAGGCCGCACCCGATGATCGCCTTCGTGACCGGCCCGGTCGCCGCGCTCGCCCCCACCACCGCCGTGATCGAGGTCGGGGGAGTGGGCATGGCCGTCCAGTGCACCCCGAACACCATCGCCGCCCTGCGGCTGGGCGAGCCGGCCCGGCTCGCCACCTCCCTCGTCGTCCGTGAGGACTCGCTCACCCTCTACGGCTTCGCCGACGACGACGAGCGCCAGGTCTTCGAACTGCTGCAGACCGCCAGCGGCGTCGGCCCCCGCCTCGCCCAGGCCATGCTCGGCGTGCACAGCCCCGACGCCCTGCGCCTGGCCGTGTCCACCGGCGACGAGAAGGCGCTGACCGCCGTACCCGGCATCGGCAAGAAGGGCGCGCAGAAGCTGCTGCTGGAGCTGAAGGACAAGCTCGGCGCCCCCCGGGGCACCGGAGCCCTGGTCGGGGCCCAGCGGGCGGCCGCCGCCGGGCCCGCCCCCTGGACGGAGCAGCTCTCCGCCGCCCTGATCGGGCTCGGCTACGCCTCCCGCGAGGCGGAGGAGGCCGTCACCGCGGTGACTCCGCAGGCCGAGGCCGCCATCGCCTCCGGCGCCGCCGCCCCCGTCCCCCAGCTCCTGCGAGCCGCCCTCCAGACCCTGAACCGCACCCGCTGACCCCCCGCTGCGCGGAGCTGTTCCCCTCCCCGCCCCTTCCCGTAACCGGGGCTCCGCCCCGGACCCCGGCTTCGGGGGCTCCGCCCCCGGACCCCCGCGCCTCAAACTCCCCCAGCTACCGCTGGGAGGTGCCCCCAGGCGGGGCTGGATATGCCGCGCAGCGGCACATTCCAGCCCGCGCGGCGTTTGAGCGCACCGGGCGCGCAGCGCACCGAACGGGGTCCGGGGCGGAGCCCCGGTTACGGGAAGGGGCTGGAACAGCAGGGCCCCGGCCCGCACAGGACATCGCACCGCACGACCGAGAAGGCAGACTGACACCGTGAACTGGGACGACGACACCGCCGAGGCCCCCGGCGAAGGCGACCGCATCGTGGCGGCGGCAGCCGACGGCGAGGACAGCGCCGTCGAGGCCGCCCTGCGCCCCAAGGACCTCGGCGAGTTCGTCGGCCAGGAGAAGGTCCGCCAGCAGCTCGACCTGGTGCTGAAGGCGGCCCGCCAGCGCGGGGCCACCGCCGACCACGTGCTGCTCTCCGGCGCGCCCGGCCTGGGCAAGACCACCCTCTCGATGATCATCGCGGCCGAGATGGGCGCGCCCATCCGCATCACCTCCGGCCCCGCCATCCAGCACGCCGGCGACCTCGCGGCGATCCTGTCCTCCCTCCAGGAGGGCGAGGTCCTCTTCCTCGACGAGATCCACCGCATGTCCCGGCCCGCCGAGGAGATGCTGTACATGGCGATGGAGGACTTCCGGGTCGACGTGATCGTCGGCAAGGGCCCCGGCGCCACCGCGATCCCGCTGGAGCTGCCGCCGTTCACCCTGGTCGGGGCCACGACCAGGGCCGGCCTGCTGCCGCCGCCGCTGCGCGACCGGTTCGGTTTCACCGGCCACATGGAGTTCTACGCCCCCGAGGAGCTCGAGCGGGTGGTGCACCGCTCCGCCGGACTCCTCGACGTGGACATCGACCCCGCCGGGGCCGCCGAGATCGCCGGCCGCTCCCGCGGCACCCCCCGCATCGCCAACCGCCTGCTGCGCCGCGTCCGCGACTACGCCCAGGTCAAGGCGGACGGCGTGATCACCCGCGAGGTCGCCGCCAGCGCCCTGCAGGTGTACGAGGTGGACGCCCGCGGCCTGGACCGGCTGGACCGGGCGGTCCTGGAGGCCCTGCTCAAGCTGTTCGGCGGCGGACCGGTGGGCCTGTCCACCCTCGCCGTCGCGGTCGGCGAGGAGCGCGAGACCGTCGAGGAGGTCGCCGAGCCGTTCCTGGTCCGCGAGGGACTGCTCGCCCGGACCCCGCGCGGCCGCGTGGCCACCCCGGCCGCCTGGGCCCACCTGGGACTGGCGGCCCCGGCGTCGCAGACCGGGCAACAGGGGCTCTTCGGGGTGTGACGGCGCGGAGGTTGGCCCGGTCAGGAACCCCGGTGCCATGCTGGGCGTTGTTCCATCGGTGCGGACTCGCCTAGACTCCGCCGATGCCGACCGTCCAGGCCGGCATACCCACCCCCGTAGAAACAAGGCCGCTCTCCGGCGCGGTCGTGCGAAGGAAACCCCGTCCCGTGAACAGTCTCGTGACCTTCCTCCCGTTCATCGTGCTCATCGGGGCCATGATCCTGATGACCCGCTCCGCCAAGAAGAAGCAGCAGGCGGCCGTCCAGATGCGGGACCAGATGACGCCCGGCACCGGCGTGCGCACCATCGGCGGCATGTACGCCACGGTCAAGGAGGTCAACGACGACACCGTCCTCCTGGAGATCGCCCCCGCCGTGCACGCGGTCTACGCCAAGAACGCCATCGGCGCCGTACTCGAGGACGAGGAGTACAACCGCATCGTCCACGGCACCGAGACCCCGGTCGTGCCCGACGACGCCTCCTCCCTGACCCTGGACAAGGGCGGCGACGAGGCCCCGAAGCTCGACCTGGGCAAGAAGGACGCCGAGGAGGGCGAGGACGCCGCGGCCGACGAGACCAAGGACGCCGCGGCCGACGAGGTCAAGGACGCCAAGGACGCCAAGGGCGACGGCGAGGCCGGCGCGAAGTAACGTTCGGCGGGGGATCGCGCGGCGCCTGACCGGCGCCTTCGCGTTCCCCGGCCGCGACCGCTTCTGCGGGGGGCAGGGGTCCCCACCACACATTTTTCGTGGCCGTCCGCGTGCGAACCGAAGCACGGGACGGTTGGACAGGGAGATACGACAAGGTGGCAGCACCGAAGAAGGGCCGGCGGCCCACGGGGGCTCAGGGGAGGCCGGGGCGCGCCCTGGCCTTCATCCTGATCGCGATGGTGGCGCTCACCGCGGGGATGTTCGTCTCCGGCCAGACCACTCCCCGGCTGGGCATCGACCTCGCCGGCGGTACGAGCATCACGCTCAAGGCCAAGAGCGAGCCGGGCAAGCCGGACGCCATCAACGAGACCAACATGAACACGGCGGTCGGCATCATCGAGCGCCGCGTCAACGGTCTCGGCGTCACGGAGGCCGAGGTCCAGACCCAGGGCCGCGACCACATCATCGTGAACATCCCCAAGGGGACGAACGAGAAGCAGGCCCGCGAGCAGGTCGGTACGACCGCCCAGCTCTACTTCCGGCCCGTGCTGGCGGTCTCCGCCGGCGCGCCGATGCCGCCGGAGACCTCCGGCTCGCCGAACCCGTCCGGTGCCCCGTCCGGCTCGCCGAGCCCGGCCGCCGGCGCCTCGGGCGCGCCCAAGGCCAGTGACGGCAAGAGCCCGTCGGCCACCCCGTCGTCCAGCGCCACTTCCCAGGGCCGTGCCGTCAGCGAGGCCCTCAAGGCCACCGGCACCCCCACGCCGACGCCGTCGGCGGGCGAGTCGAAGAAGGCAGACGACAACAAGGCCACCACCCCGGCCCCGGCCCCGACCCCGTCGGGCGCCGACGCCGCCACGGCGGCCCTCCAGGCCAAGTTCGCCGCGCTGGACTGCACCAAGGAGGACCAGCGCGCGACCGCCGGCAAGGGCGTCAAGCCCGAGGAGCCGACCGTCGCGTGCGGCAAGGCCGGCAACGGCCAGTGGGGCAAGTGGCTGCTCGGCCCGGTCGCGGTCGAGGGCAAGGATGTCAAGGACGCCAAGGGAGTGATCGACCCGCAGCGCGGCATCTGGATCGTCACGATGGAGTTCAACGACAAGGGCTCGGACGCCTTCGCCAAGGTCACCGGTGAGCTGGCGGCCAAGCAGTCCCCGCAGAACCAGTTCGCGATCGTGCTCGACGGCGAGGTCGTCTCCGACCCGTACGTGCAGTCCGCGCTGACCGGCGGCAGCGCCGAGATCTCCGGCGGCTTCACCCAGCAGTCCGCGCAGGACCTGGGCAACATGCTCTCGTACGGCGCCCTGCCGCTGTCCTTCCAGGAGGACAGCGTCACCACGGTGACCGCCGCGCTCGGCGGCGAGCAGCTGAAGGCCGGTCTGATCGCCGGCGCCATCGGCCTCGCGCTCGTGGTGATCTACCTGCTGGTCTACTACCGGGGCCTGTCGTTCATCGCCATCGTCAGCCTCCTGGTGTCGGCGATCCTGACGTACACGATCATGGCGCTGCTGGGCAAGGGCATCGGCTTCGCGCTGAACCTGCCCGCCGTCTGCGGTGCGATCGTGGCCATCGGTATCACCGCCGACTCGTTCATCGTCTACTTCGAGCGCATCCGCGACGAGATCCGCGAGGGCCGCACCCTGCGCCCGGCGGTGGAGCGGGCCTGGCCGCGTGCCCGGCGCACCATCCTGGTCTCGGACTTCGTCTCCTTCCTGGCCGCCGCGGTGCTGTTCATCGTCACCGTCGGCAAGGTGCAGGGCTTCGCGTTCACGCTGGGTCTGACCACCCTGCTCGACGTCGTCGTGGTGTTCCTGTTCACCAAGCCCGTGATGACGCTGTTCGCGCGTACGAAGTTCTTCTCCAGCGGTCACCCGTGGTCCGGCCTGGACCCGAAGCGGCTCGGTGCCAAGCCGCCGCTGCGGCGCTCCCGTCGTCCCGTCTCCGCTCCCGTCGACGCAAAGGAGGCGTGAGATGTCGAAGCTCGGTGACATCGGCGCCAAGCTGTACCGCGGTGAGGTCGGCTACGACTTCATCGGCAAGCGCTTCGTCTGGTACGGCGTCTCCATCCTGATCACCATCACCGCGGCCGTGGCCCTGGCCGTCCAGGGCCTGAACTTCGGTATCGAGTTCAAGGGCGGCGCGGTCTTCACCACGCCGAAGACCGCGGTGTCGGTGGCCCACGCCACCGAGAGCGCGGAGAAGGCCTCCGGCCACGACGCGATCGTCCAGGAGCTCGGCAACGGCGGCATGCGCATCCAGATCTCCGGTCTGGACACCGACGAGGCCAACAGCGTCAAGACCAAGCTCGCCGCCGACCTCAAGGTGACCGAGAAGGACATCAACGCGGACCTGGTCGGCCCGAGCTGGGGCGAGCAGATCGCCAACAAGGCCTGGACGGGCCTGGGCGTCTTCATGGTCCTGGTGGTGATCTACCTCGCCATCGCCTTCGAGTGGCGGATGGCCGTCGCCGCGCTGATCGCCCTGATCCACGACCTCACCATCACGGTCGGCGTGTACGCGCTGGTCGGCTTCGAGGTCACCCCGGGCACCGTGATCGGTCTGCTGACGATCCTCGGTTACTCGCTCTACGACACCGTCGTCGTCTTCGACGGTCTCAAGGAGTCCACGAAGGGCATCACCAAGCAGACCCGCCACACCTACAGCGAGCTCGCCAACAAGAGCGTCAACGGCACCCTGGTGCGGTCGATCAACACCACGGTCGTCGCACTGCTGCCGGTCGCCGCGCTGCTCTTCATCGGCGGCGGCCTGCTCGACGCGGGCATGCTCAACGACATCTCGCTGTCGCTGTTCGTCGGCCTCGCGGCCGGTGCGTACTCCTCGATCTTCATCGCGACCCCGCTGGTCGTGGACCTCAAGGAGCGCGAGCCGGCGATGAAGGCGCTGACCAAGCGGGTGCTGGCCAAGCGCGCCAAGGGCGGCGACGCCGACGCCGAGGGCGAGGACCTCCCCGAGGTCGTCGCGCAGGGCCGCGCGGCCGGCCGTACGACGGGACGCCGACGGTGACCGAGGAGACCCTCCGGCTGCTGCTCAGCCGGATCAAGGACGTCCCGGACTACCCGCAGCCCGGCGTGATGTTCAAGGACATCACGCCGCTGCTGGCGGACCCGGCGGCCTTCGGTGCCCTCACGGACGCCCTGGCCGGGCTGTGCAGCACGTACGGGGCCACGAAGATCGTCGGTCTGGAGGCGCGCGGCTTCATCCTGGCTGCGCCGGTCGCCGTCCAGGCGGGCGTCGGCTTCGTACCGGTCCGCAAGGCGGGCAAGCTGCCGGGGGCGACCCTCAAGCAGGCCTACGCCCTGGAGTACGGCACCGCCGAGATCGAGGTCCACGCCGAGGACCTGGCACCGGGCGACCGGGTCATGGTCATCGACGACGTCCTGGCCACCGGCGGCACCGCCGAGGCCTCGCTGGAGCTCATCCGGCGGGCCGGCGCGGAGGTCGCGGGCGTGGCGGTCCTGATGGAGCTGGGCTTCCTCGCGGGCCGCGCCCGCCTGGAGGCCGTCCTGGGCGGCGCCCCGCTGGACGCGCTGATCACCGTCTGACGCCGGCACGGACGTACGGAGCGGCGGTCACCCGGACACCGGGGGGCCGCCGCTCCGCCGTTTCCCGGCTCGGGCCCGGCTGCTCGCCGGCTCCGGGTGCGGGTCCGCCTGATGAACCGGGGCGAACGCGCACGCCCAGGGCTCGCTACCATGGTTTACCCGGACCTACCGGGGGCCCCGGATCTCCCCCGGACTCCGTCCGGGAGACCCCCAGAGGAGCGCTCTTGCCAGACGAGGTCCAGCCACTCTCCGCCGCCCAGCCCGACCCGACGGCTCAGTCGGCCGCGCCTGCGCCCGCTCCCGAGCCGGCCCCGCCGGCCGCTGCCCCGGCCACCGCTGGGCGGGGCCCCCAGCCGCCCAAGCCCGCGCCCCTGAAGCCCGCGGGCTCCTCCAACCGGGTGCGGGCCCGCCTCGCCCGGCTGGGCGTCCAGCGCTCCAACCCCTACAACCCGGTCCTGGAGCCGCTGCTGCGCATAGTCCGCAGCAACGACCCCAAGATCGAGACCGCGACCCTGCGCCAGATCGAGAACGCCTACCAGGTGGCCGAGCGCTGGCACCGCGGCCAGAAGCGCAAGAGCGGCGACCCGTACATCACCCACCCGCTCGCGGTCACCACCATCCTCGCCGAGCTCGGCATGGACCCCGCCACCCTGATGGCCGGCCTGCTGCACGACACCGTCGAGGACACCGAGTACGGCCTGGAACAGCTCAGACGCGACTTCGGCGACGCCGTGGCCCTGCTGGTCGACGGCGTCACCAAGCTCGACAAGGTCAAGTTCGGCGAGGCCGCCCAGGCCGAGACCGTCCGCAAGATGGTCGTCGCCATGGCCAAGGACCCCCGGGTCCTGGTCATCAAGCTCGCGGACCGCCTGCACAACATGCGCACCATGCGCTACCTCAAGCGGGACAAGCAGGAGAAGAAGGCCCGCGAGACCCTGGAGATCTACGCGCCGCTGGCCCACCGCCTCGGCATGAACACGATCAAGTGGGAGCTGGAGGACCTCTCCTTCGCGATCCTCTACCCGAAGATGTACGACGAGATCGTCCGCCTCGTCGCCGAGCGGGCGCCCAAGCGCGACGAGTACCTCGCGATCGTCACCGACGAGGTCCAGACCGACCTGCGCGCCGCCCGGATCAAGGCCACCGTCACCGGCCGCCCCAAGCACTACTACAGCGTCTACCAGAAGATGATCGTGCGGGGCCGCGACTTCGCCGAGATCTACGACCTGGTGGGCATCCGCGTCCTCGTGGACACCGTCCGCGACTGCTACGCGGCCCTCGGCACCGTCCACGCGCGATGGAACCCGGTCCCGGGGCGGTTCAAGGACTACATCGCGATGCCCAAGTTCAACATGTACCAGTCGCTCCACACGACGGTCATCGGGCCCAGCGGCAAGCCGGTCGAGCTCCAGATCCGCACCTTCGACATGCACCGGCGCGCCGAGTACGGCATCGCCGCGCACTGGAAGTACAAGCAGCAGACCGTCGCCGGCGCCTCCAAGGTGCGCACCGACGTCCCGCAGGCCGCCAAGGGCAGCGCCGGGCAGGACACCGTCAACGACATGGCGTGGCTGCGCCAGCTCCTGGACTGGCAGAAGGAGACCGAGGACCCGGGCGAGTTCCTCGACTCGCTGCGCTTCGACCTCTCCCGCAACGAGGTCTTCGTCTTCACCCCCAAGGGCGACGTCATCGCGCTGCCGGCCGGGGCCACCCCGGTCGACTTCGCGTACGCCGTGCACACCGAGGTCGGCCACCGCACCATAGGGGCCCGCGTCAACGGGCGCCTCGTACCGCTGGAGTCCACCCTCGACAACGGCGACCTGGTGGAGGTCTTCACCTCCAAGGCCGAGGGCGCCGGCCCCTCCCGCGACTGGCTCGGCTTCGTCAAGTCCCCGCGCGCCCGCAACAAGATCCGCGCCTGGTTCTCCAAGGAACGCCGGGACGAGGCCATCGAGCACGGCAAGGACGCCATCGCGCGGGCCATGCGCAAGCAGAACCTGCCGATCCAGCGCATCCTCACCGGCGACTCGCTCGTCACGCTCGCGCACGAGATGCGCTACCCCGACATCTCGTCCCTGTACGCCGCGATCGGCGAGGGCCACGTGGCCGCGCAGGGCGTCGTACAGAAGCTCGTCCAGGCCCTCGGCGGCGAGGAGGCCGCGGGCGAGGACATCGAGGAGAGCGTCCCGCCGTCGCGCACCCGCGGCAAGCGGCGCGGCAGCGCCGACCCGGGTGTCGTGGTCAAGGGCGTCGACGACGTGTGGGTCAAGCTGGCCCGCTGCTGCACCCCGGTGCCCGGCGACCCGATCATCGGCTTCGTCACCCGCGGCAGTGGCGTATCGGTTCACCGCGCCGACTGCGTCAACGTCGACTCGCTCTCGCAGCAGCCCGAGCGCATCCTCGACGTCGAATGGGCGCCCACCCAGTCCTCGGTCTTCCTGGTCGCCATCCAGGTCGAGGCACTGGACCGCTCCCGCCTGCTGTCGGACGTCACCCGGGTCCTGTCGGACCAGCACGTGAACATCCTCTCGGCGGCCGTCCAGACCTCCCGCGACCGGGTCGCCACCTCCCGCTTCACCTTCGAGATGGGCGACCCCAAGCACCTCGGCCACGTCCTGAAGGCCGTACGGGGCGTCGAGGGCGTCTACGACGTCTACCGCGTGACCTCCGCCAGGAGGCCTTGATCCGGAAGCACGAGGGCCCCGGTGCGCGGAATGCGTACCGGGGCCCTCGTCTTGGTGACGACCACCTGAGCCATCAATTGAGCAACCGTCGCGGCGAGCAACCACCTCCGCGAGAGCGGCGCCGGTTCAGGCGCAAAAGCAGCATCAGCCGCCGAACTCCTCCAGGCCCTTCAGCGCCTGGTCCAGCAGGGCCTGGCGGCCCTCCAGCTCGCGCGCCAGCTTGTCGGCCTTGGCGTTGTTGCCCGCCGCGCGCGCCGCGTCGATCTGCTCACGCAGCCTGTCCACGGCAGCCTGCAGCTGGCCGGTCAGACCCGCGGCACGGGCCCGCGCCTCGGGGTTCGTACGCCGCCACTCGGCCTCCTCGGCCTCCTGGATGGCCCGCTCGACCGCGTGCATCCGGCCCTCGACCTTGGACCGGGAGTCGCGCGGCACGTGGCCGATGGCCTCCCAGCGCTCGTTGACCGACCGGAACGCCGCACGCGCCGCCTTCAGGTCGGTCACCGGGACGAGCTTCTCCGCCTCGTCGGCCAGCTCCTCCTTCAGCCGCAGGTTCTCCACCTGCTCGGCGTCGCGCTCCGCGAAGACCTCGCCACGCGCGCCGAAGAAGATGTCCTGGGCACCGCGGAAGCGGTTCCACAGGTCGTCCTCGGCCTCGCGCTGCGCCCGGCCGGCCGCCTTCCACTCCGCCATCAGCTCGCGGTAGCGGGCCGCCGTCGGGCCCCAGTCCGTCGACTTCGACAGCGACTCGGCCTCGGCGACCAGCCGCTCCTTGGTCTTGCGCGCATCCTCGCGCTGCGCGTCCAGCGACGCGAAGTGCGCCTTGCGGCGCTTGGAGAAGGCGGACCGGGCGTGCGAGAAGCGGTGCCACAGCTCGTCGTCCGACTTGCGGTCCAGGCGCGGCAGACCCTTCCAGGTGTCCACCAGGGCCCGCAGCCGCTCACCCGCGGAGCGCCACTGGTCGCTCTGCGCCAGCTGCTCGGCCTCGGCGACCAGGTCCTCCTTCGCCTTGCGCGCCTCGTCGGTCTGCTTGGCCTTGGCGGCCTTGCGCTCCTCGCGGCGCGACTCCACCGAGGCGACCAGCTTGTCCAGGCGCACGCGCAGTGCGTCGAGGTCGCCCACCGCGTGGTGCTCCTCGATCTGGGTGCGCAGGTGGTCGATCGCGACCGCCGCGTCCTTCGCGGACAGGTCGGTGGTCCGCACGCGCCGTTCGAGGAGGCCGATCTCGACCACCAGGCCCTCGTACTTGCGCTCGAAGTAGGCCAGGGCCTCCTCGGGGGTGCCCGCCTGCCACGAGCCGACGACCTTCTCGCCATCGGCAGTACGCACGTACACGGTGCCCGTCTCGTCGACGCGGCCCCACGGGTCGCTGCTCACAGCGCCTCCTCCACATGATGCCTGCGAAGGGGTTCGCCCCCCGGGCATCGTCCACAGTTTCCTGGGGCGGGCAGCGCCCGCCCTGCACAACGCCAACATAGGCGACCGCCGGGCCGGCTGTCCGCATCCCGGCGACGTCAATGACGCCCGGATGCGGAAACACCGTCCGTACCCGCCCCGGCGGTACGCCGCGGTCAGTTCTTGGTGACCGTGCCCTGCTCGATGGTGACGGGGGTCTTGGGGGCCCCGTCCGTACCGCCGTCCGCGGTGCCCTGCTTGGCGATCTCCTCCAGCACCTTCAGGCCGGCCGCGTCGATCTTGCCGAACGGGGTGTAGCTCGGGGCCAGCGGGCTGTCCTTGTAGACCAGGAAGAACTGGCTGCCGCCGGAGCCCGGGCGGCCGGTGTTGGCCATGGCGACCGTGCCGGCCGGGTAGACGACCTGGCCCTGCTCGTTGGGCTTGCCCAGGGCGTCCAGGTTCTCGTCGGGGATCGTGTAGCCGGGGCCGCCCATGCCGGTGCCCTCGGGGTCGCCGCACTGGAGCACGAAGATGCCCGCGCTGGTCAGGCGGTGGCACTTGGTCCCGTCGAAGAACTTCTTGTCGGCGAGCGACTTGAAGGAGTTCACCGTCTGCGGCGTCTTCGCCGCGTCCATCGAGAAGGAGACGTTGCCGGCGCTCGTCTTCAGCGCGAACGTGTACGTCGCCTTCTGGTCGATCGCCATCGCGGGCGACGGCGACTGCTTGGGCGTGGGCAGGCTCGACGTCGCCGACGGGCTGGCCGCGGTGTCCGCGTCCTTGGTGTCCTTGCTGTCGAAGACGCCGCCCACGGCCAGGCCGATGACCGCCGCGGCGACCACTGCCACCGCGGCGCCGGTCACCAGGGCCCGCTGGCGGGACTTGCGCCGGGCCTCGGCACGCCGCTTCTGCTGCCGCTCGAACTTCTCCCTGGCGAGCTGACGCCGCCGCTGATCGCTCGTGACCACCGGGTCTCGTCTCCTTGTACGTCTGTAGGTACAGCTGTCCGGGCTGGGATAGGCCGTACCGTATATGGGTTCGCTGTGTGATGAGAGCCGCCGGTAGGCTCTGATCTGCAGCAACCCTCCTGACGGACGACTTTTCGACGACGAGCAAAGGACGAACGTGCTGATTGCCGGGTTCCCCGCCGGGGCCTGGGGGACCAACTGCTACCTGGTCGCCCCCGCCGCCGGTGAGGAGTGCGTGATCATCGACCCCGGCCACCAGGCCGCCCAGGGAGTCGAGGAGGCGCTGAAGAAGCATCGGCTCAAGCCCGTCGCGGTCGTCCTCACCCACGGCCACATCGACCATGTGGCCTCGGTGGTCCCGGTGTGCGGAGCGCACGACGTACCCGCCTGGATCCACCCCGAGGACCGCTACATGATGAGCGACCCGGAGAAGGCCCTCGGCCGCTCCATCGGGATGCCGCTCATGGGCGAGCTGACCGTGGGGGAGCCGGACGACGTCCGCGAGCTGACCGACGGCAGCAGCCTGAAGCTGGCCGGTCTGGACTTCACCGTGGCGCATGCGCCCGGTCATACCAAGGGGTCGGTGACCTTCCAGATGCCCGAGGCGGCCGACATCCCGTCGGTCCTCTTCTCGGGGGATCTGCTCTTCGCCGGCTCCATCGGACGCACCGACCTGCCCGGCGGCTCCCACGCCGAGATCCTCGAGTCGCTGGCCCGCGTGTGCCTGCCGCTCGACGACTCGACCGTGGTGCTGTCCGGCCACGGTCCCCAGACCACCATCGGCCGCGAGCGCGCGACCAACCCGTACCTGCGGGAGGTCGCCGCCGGCCCGGCAGCGGACCCCATGGCCGCTCCACGACGAGGAATGTGACGAGACTTCCGTGAGCACCTTCAAGGCCCCCAAGGGCACGTACGACCTGATCCCGCCGTTCTCGGCGAAGTACCTGGCGGTCCGCGAGGCGATCTCCGCGCCGCTGCGCACCTCCGGCTACGGGTACGTCGAGACGCCCGGCTTCGAGGACGTCAACCTTTTCGCCCGCGGTGTCGGCGAGTCAACCGACATCGTCTCCAAGGAGATGTATGCCTTTGAAACGAAGGGCGGCGACAAGCTGGCCCTTCGTCCCGAAGGCACCGCGTCCGTGCTGCGCGCGGCGCTGGAGGCCAGCCTGCACAAGCAGGGCAACCTGCCGGTCAAGCTCTGGTACTCCGGCTCGTACTACCGCTACGAGCGCCCGCAGAAGGGCCGCTACCGCCACTTCTCGCAGGTCGGCGCCGAGGCGATCGGTGCCGAGGACCCGGCGCTCGACGCCGAGCTGATCATCCTGGCCGACCAGGCGTACCGCTCGCTGGGCCTGCGCAACTTCCGCATCCTGCTGAACTCGCTCGGCGACAAGGAGTGCCGCCCGGTCTACCGGGAGGCCCTGCAGACCTTCCTGCGCGGGCTGGACCTGGACGAGGAGACCCTGCGCCGCGCCGAGATCAACCCGCTGCGCGTGCTCGACGACAAGCGGGCGGACGTGCAGAAGCAGCTCGTGGACGCGCCGCTGCTGCGCGACTACCTGTGCGACGCGTGCAAGGCGTACCACGAGGAGGTGCGCGCCCTGATCACCGCGGCGGGCGTGGCCTTCGAGGACGACCCGAAGCTGGTGCGCGGCCTGGACTACTACACCCGCACCACCTTCGAGTTCGTCCACGACGGTCTCGGCTCGCAGTCCGCGGTCGGCGGCGGCGGCCGCTACGACGGCCTGTCCGAGATGATCGGCGGCCCGGCGCTGCCGTCGGTGGGCTGGGCGCTGGGCGTGGACCGCACGGTGCTGGCCCTGGAGGCGGAGGGCGTCGAGCTGGACATCCCGCCGACCACCAGCGTCTTCGCCGTCGCCATCGGCGAGGAGGCCCGCCGGCTGCTGTTCGGCAAGGTGGTCGAGCTGCGCAAGGCCGGCGTCGCCGCGGACTTCTCGTTCGGCGGCAAGGGCCTCAAGGGCAGCATGAAGGACGCCAACCGCTCGGGCGCGCGCTTCACCGTGGTCGCCGGTGAGCGGGACCTCGCCGAGGGCGTCGTCCAGCTCAAGGACATGGAGTCCGGCGAGCAGACGGCCGTGCCGGTGGACGAGCTGGTCGAGACGGTGCGGGCCCGGCTCGCGTGAGCACAGGGGCGCCGGGCAGCATGCGCTGCCCGGCGTAACCCCCGTACAGGCGCAGCAGGGCCGGTCGTTACGCCGTACGGCAGAATGCACCGCATGACGACGACGGGCGAGACGACGGGGCGGACGATCGGCGCGAGCCGGGCGTTCGCCTGGCTGCTGGTGATCACGGGGGCCATGGGCCTGCTGGCCGCCTGGGTGATCACGATCGACAAGTTCAAGCTGCTGGAGGACCCGGACTTCGTCCCCGGCTGCAGCCTGAACCCGGTCGTGGCCTGCGGCAACATCATGAAGAGCGAACAGGCGTCCGCGTTCGGCTTCCCGAACCCGATGCTCGGCCTGGTCAGCTACGGCATCGTGATCTGCGTGGGCATGAGCCTGCTGGCCGGGGCCCGGTTCCGCCGCTGGTACTGGCTGACCTTCAACGCGGGCTGCCTCTTCGGCGTCGTCTTCTGCGCCTGGCTGACCTACCAGTCGCTGTACAACATCAACTCCCTGTGCCTGTGGTGCGTCCTGGCCTGGATCGCCACGATCTTCATGTTCTGGTACGTGACCTCGCACAACGTCCGCGAGGGGCTGCTGCCCGCGCCGGGCTGGCTGCGCAGCTTCCTCGACGAGTTCACCTGGGTGCTGCCGGTCTTGCATCTCGGGATCATCGGCATGCTGATCCTGACCCGCTGGTGGGACTTCTGGACCTCCTGAGCCCGCCGCGGCCTGTCAGTGGCCTCGCTTAGGCTTCAGGCGTGGAACCAGACCTGTTCACCGCCGCCGCCGAAGAGCGCCAGGAGAAGGACCCCGCGAGTTCGCCGCTCGCCGTCCGGATGCGCCCGCGCACCCTGGACGAGGTCGTCGGCCAGCAGCACCTGCTGAAGCCGGGCTCGCCGCTGCGGCGGCTGGTGGGCGACGGAAGCGGGGGGCCGGCCGGTTCCTCCTCGGTGATCCTGTGGGGTCCGCCGGGCACCGGCAAGACCACCCTGGCGTACGTGGTCAGCCAGGCCACGCAGAAGCGGTTCGTGGAGCTGTCCGCGATCACGGCCGGGGTCAAGGAGGTCCGGGCGGTCATCGAGGGCGCCCGGCGGGCCGCCGGGGGGTACGGCAAGGAGACCGTCCTCTTCCTCGACGAGATCCACCGCTTCAGCAAGGCCCAGCAGGACTCGCTGCTGCCGGCCGTGGAGAACCGCTGGGTCACCCTGATCGCGGCCACCACCGAGAACCCGTACTTCTCGGTGATCTCCCCGCTGCTGTCACGCTCCCTGCTGCTCACCCTCGAACCCCTCACGGACGAGGACCTGAGCGGCCTGCTCCACCGGGCACTGACCGAGGAGCGGGGCCTGGGCGGGGCGGTGACCCTGCCCGCCGACGCGGAGGCGCACCTGCTGCGGATCGCCGGCGGAGACGCGCGCCGGGCGCTGACGGCCCTGGAGGCGGGCGCCGGCGCGGCCATCGCCAAGGGCGAGCCGGAGATCACCCTCGTGACGGTCGAGGAGGCGGTCGACCGGGCGGCGGTGAAGTACGACCGGGACGGCGACCAGCACTACGACGTGGCGAGCGCGCTGATCAAGTCCATCCGCGGCTCGGACGTGGACGCGGCGCTGCACTACCTGGCCCGGATGATCGAGGCGGGGGAGGACCCGCGGTTCATCGCCCGCCGGCTGATGATCTCGGCCAGCGAGGACATCGGCCTGGCGGACCCGACCGCGCTGCCGACCGCGGTCGCGGCGGCCCAGGCGGTGGCCATGATCGGCTTCCCGGAGGCGGCGCTGACCCTGTCGCACGCGACGATCGCGCTGGCCCTGGCCCCCAAGTCGAACACGGCGACGACCGCGATCGGAGCGGCGCTGGCCGACGTACGCGCCGGCCTCGCCGGTCCGGTCCCGGCGCACCTGCGGGACGGGCACTACAAGGGCGCCGCGAAGCTGGGCCATGCGCAGGGGTACGTGTACCCGCACGACGTGGCGGGGGCGATCGCGGCCCAGCAGTATGCGCCGGACGCGATCCATGGCAAGCGCTACTACGAGCCGACGCGGTACGGCGCGGAGGCGCGCTACGCCGACGTGGTCGAGCGGGTCCGCGCCAGACTCCGCGGCGACACGCCGTAACCGCTGCGCGGGGCCCGCGCCTCAAACGCCCGCGGGGGCGGGACCGGGCGGGGGGCGCCCCCCCCCGGGGGCGGGGGGCCTCGCGCGCAACCCCCAGGGGCCCGCCGGGCCGGCCCGCGCGGGGGGGGCCCCCGACCAGGGGGGGGGGGGCGGGGGAGGCCCCGGGTGGGGTGGGGGGGGGGGGGGGGGGAGGGCCGCCCCGCGGCGCCGCGGCAGAGTGGG
>NZ_WTFF01000309.1 GCF_019400985.1 Streptomyces bambusae | reverse complement strand
TCCCTGGCCCGGGCCCCGGCCCTGGGACCCAGCCCGGCCCTGGGCCCCGGCCCGGCGTCGGCCCGGCCCCAGGCTTCGTCCGCCTGCCGCCTGCCGCCTGCCGCCTGCCGCCTGCCGCAGGCCCCGCAGCCCGCAGCCCTCAGCCCGCCGGGCTTTCACCCACCAGCGCCTCGAACTGCAGCGCCAAGCCGTCCAGCAGGGCCGCCAGCCCCGTCTCGAACGCTCCCTCGTCCACCTCGCGCCGCCGCTCCGCCAGCAGGTGGGCCTGCCCTAGGTGCGGGTAGTCGCCGGGGTCGTACGCCTGCTCGTCGTCCACGAAGCCCCCGGCGAACGAGCCGACCGCCGAGCCCAGGATGAAGTACCGCATCAGCGCGCCGATCCGGGTGGCCTGCGCCGCCGGCCAGCCCGCCGCCGTCATCCCGCCGAACACCGCGTCCGCCAGCCGCAGTCCGGCCGGCCGTCGCCGCGGTCCGCGGGCCAGCACCGGCACGACGTTCGGATGGTCGGCCAGGGCGTCGCGGTAGGAGTGCGCCCAGTCGTGCAGCGCCGTCCGCCAGTCGCGCGGATCGCCCTCCTCGAACATCGACAGGTCCACCCGCGCGCTCACCGTGTCCGCGACCGCGTCCAGGATCTCGTCCTTGGTGCGGAAGTGGTTGTAGAGCGAGGGCCCGCTGACCCCCAGCGCGGCGGCCAGCCGCCGGGTGGAGACCGCCTCCAGCCCTTCCGCGTCGACCAGTTGCACGGCCGCGGCGACGATCCGGTCCCGGCTGAGGAGGGGCTTGCGCGGTCTGGCCATGCGCCACATAGTAGGGCTGCCCGCCTAAAACTAGCGGTGCTAATAAAACGCTAAACCGCGCCCCCGCCCGGGAGGAGTACCTGTGGATCTGGAGCTCAGCGAGGAGCAGAGCGCGGTCCGGCGGCTCGCCCGCGAGTTCACCGACCGCGAGGTCGTCCCGTACGCCGCCGCCTGGGACCGGGCCGAGAGCGTGGACCGCGGGATCGTCAAGAAGCTCGGCGCACTGGGCTTCCTCGGGCTCACCGTCCCCGAGGAGTACGGGGGCTCCGGCGGCGACCACCTCTCCTACTGCCTGGTCACCGAGGAGCTCGGCCGCGGCGACTCCGCCGTGCGCGGCATCCTCTCCGTCTCCCTCGGCCTGGTCGCCAAGACCATCGCCGCCTGGGGCAGCGAGGAGCAGAAGCGCGCCTGGCTGCCCCGACTCTGCGCGGGCGACGCGCTCGGCTGCTTCGGCCTGACCGAGCCCGGCACCGGCTCCGACGCCGCCGCACTGACCACCCGTGCCGAGCGCGAGGGGGACGCGTACGTCCTCACCGGCACCAAGATGTTCATCACCAACGGCACCTGGGCGGACGTGGTGCTCCTCTTCGCCCGTACCGGTGAGGCCCCCGGCCACCGCGGGATCTCGGCCTTCCTGGTCCCCACCGACACTCCCGGCCTGACCCGCCGCGAGGTCCACGGCAAGCTGGGCCTGCGCGGCCAGGCCACGGCCGAGCTCGTGTTCGACGGCGTACGCGTGCCCGCCTCCGCCCTGCTCGGCCCCGCCGGCAAGGGCTTCTCGGTGGCGATGTCGGCGCTGGCCAAGGGCCGGATGTCGGTCGCCGCCGGCTGCGTCGGCATCGCGCAGGCCGCGCTGGAGGCGGCCGTCGCGTACGCCGGGCAGCGCGAGCAGTTCGGCGGGCCGATCGCCCGGCACCAGCTGGTCCAGGAGCTGATCGCGGACATCGCGGTGGACGTGGACGCGGCCCGGCTGCTGACCTGGCGGGTGGCGGACCTGATCGACCGCGGCCGGCCGTTCGCCACGGAGTCCTCCACGGCCAAGCTGTTCGCCTCCGAGGCGGCCGTCCGCGCCGCGAGCAACGCGCTCCAGGTGCACGGCGGTTACGGCTACATCGACGAGTACCCGGTGGGCAAGCTGCTGCGCGACGCCCGGGTGATGACCCTCTACGAGGGGACCAGCCAGATCCAGAAGCTCCTCATCGGCCGCGCACACACCGGGATCTCCGCCTTCTGAACAGGCCCCGGCGGGACCGGTCCGGCCGGACCCGTCCAGCCGGTCCCGTGAGTACGTGAGTACGCCGGCCCGCGTACGCGTATGAGTACGCGCACGGATGTGCGCCGCGCCACACCCGCCCGATGCTGGCCCCATGAACGAGACATCGGTCAAGCAGCAGAACACGGGGGCGTACTACGGCCAGGCCATCGCCTCCTTCGGCATCGCGCTCGGCGCCGTGGCGATCGGGATCTGGAACCTGGAGGCCGACGCCTGGGTGCGCGCCTTCCTCGGCATCGCCGTCCTCTACCTCACCACCTCCGCCTTCACCCTCGCCAAGGTGATCCGCGACCGGCAGGAGGTGGGCCAGATCGTCAGCCGGGTCGACCAGGCGCGGATGGAGAAGATCATGGTCGACTACGACCCCTTCCAGCCGAAGACGCCAAAGGCCTAAGCGCTTGCTCACCCTCCGGTAGGGTGGGGCCTTCCACACGACGAGAGGGTGAGCGAGCGATGGACAGCGCGGAGGACACCGCGGCGGGGACCCCGGAAGGGCCCGAGGCCTACCAGGCGTGGTCGGAGGTCACCCCCGACGCCGCACGGAGGCTGCTGGTCGCGGCCGTCGACGCCTTCGCCGAGCGCGGGTACCACGCCACCACCACCCGGGACATCGCGGGGCGCGCCGGCATGAGCCCGGCCGCGCTCTACATCCACTACAAGACCAAGGAAGAGCTGCTCCACCGGATCAGCCGGATCGGCCACGACAAGGCCCTGGAGATCCTCTCCGCCGCGGCCGACGCCCCCGGCACCGCCGCCGAGCGGCTCGACGCCGCCGTACGGGACTTCGTACGCTGGCACGCCGCGCACCACACCACCGCCCGCGTGGTCCAGTACGAGCTCGACGCCCTCGCCCCGGAGCACCGCTCGGAGATCGTGGAGCTGCGCCGGCAGAGCGGGGCGGCGGTCCGGCGGATCCTCGCCGACGGCGTGGCCGCGGGGGAGTTCGACGTCCCCGACGTCCCCGGCACCACCCTCGCCGTGCTCTCGCTGTGCATCGACGTAGCCCGCTGGTTCAACACCGAGGGGCAGCGCACCCCCGACGAGGTCGGCGCGCTCTACGCCGACCTCGTCCTGCGGATGGTCGGCGCCCGTCAGAAGTAGTAGCGGGACACCGTCTGCGCCACGCACACCGGCTTCTGCCCGCCCTCCCGCTCGACGGTGACGGTCGCCGCGACCTGCACGCCGTCGCCCGCCTCGGTCACCGAGGTGATCACGGCGGTGGCCCGCAGCCGCGAGCCGACCGGCACCGGCGCCGGGAAACGCACCTTGTCCGCGCCGTAGTTGATGCCCATCCGCATGCCCTCGACCCGCATGATCTGCGGCACCAGGCTGGGCAGCAGCGACAGGGTCAGATAGCCGTGCGCGATCGTCGTGCCGAACGGCCCGGACGCGGCCCGGGCCGGGTCCACGTGGATCCACTGGTGGTCACCGGTGGCGTCCGCGAAGAGGTCGATCCGCTTCTGGTCCACCTCCAGCCAGTCGCTGGGGCCGAGCGGTTCACCGATCCCGGCGCTCAGCTCCTCGGCGGACGTGAAGATCCTCGGCTCGGCCATGCCACTCCCTCTCGCAGGTAGCGAAACAAGCGCTTGCTCAGCGGACAGCATGGGCGGCGGGCCCGCCGCTGTCAACGGACCCGGGACCGACCCGGGACCGACCCGGGAACCGGCCCGGGACCGACCCGGCGCCATCCGCCGACCAGTGCCGTGGCCGGAGAGGTGTGCCGGTCCGCGGCGTCCGGTGCATGGGGTCTCCCAGGCCCGCCGGGCCTGGGGGACGCATCGCAAGGCAGCGGACCGCAGCGAGGTGCCGTGCTCGGGGCACCACCCAGCGGTAGCTGGGGGAGCGTCGTGGGCCGGTGAGCCTCTCCGGTCAGGGCGCTGAGCGGGATCGGCGAAGTCCGGCGCGGTACCGCGCCCCGTAAGGGGCGCGGGGAACTGCGCGACCAGCCCCCACCGGTCCGCGGTTCCATCACCGCATTTCCAGCGGAGCGCTTAGGCTCGACCGGGTGCCGCAGATTCCCGAGAAAGTCCACGAACTCACCGTCGGCCAGCTGTCCGCGCGCAGCGGGGCCGCGGTCTCCGCACTGCACTTCTACGAGGCCAAGGGCCTGATCAGCAGCCGCCGCACGTCCGGCAACCAGCGCCGCTACAGCCGCGACGCACTGCGCCGGGTCGCCTTCGTCCGCGCCGCGCAGCGGGTGGGCATCCCGCTGGCCACCATCCGCGACGCGCTCGGCCAACTCCCCGAGGAGCGCACGCCCAACCGCGAGGACTGGGCCCGCCTCTCGGAGAACTGGCGGGCGGTGCTCGACGAGCGCATCCAGCAACTGGGGCGGCTGCGCGATCACTTGACCGACTGCATCGGCTGCGGCTGCCTCTCCCTGGAGACCTGCGTGCTCTCCAACCCCGACGACGTCTTCGGCGAGCGCCTCACCGGCTCCCGCCTGTGGCCCGGCAAGCCCTGAGCAACTCCGCGGCCCGGGCCACGAGTTCGCCGCTGGAACGGGCCGGCCGCCCGTCCGGCAGGTGCAGTACGTCGCCCAGCCCGACCCGGACGCGGCCGCGACCCTGCCGGGCGGCGAACTCCAGCACCGGCCAGGCCGCGGCGTCCCGCCCGTAGAGCACCGCGGAGTCCCGCCCGTAGAGCACCGCGTCGCGAGCAACCGGCCCCGGCGTCGCGGCGAGCAGGGCCGGACCGGCGGCGGGCAACTCCACGACCAGGCGCATCCGACCGGGATCCACGCCCCGCAGGGCCCGCAGCAGCGGGCCGGCCACCCGGGGCGAGAGGCTCTCCCGCCCGCACGGCGTCCGCGCGTGCACCAGGACCTCGTCGGCCCCCGCCGCCACCCCGCGCGCCTGCCCGTCGGGCCGGGGGTGAGGGCCGCTGCGCGGAGCCTTTTCCCCACCCCGCCCCTTCTCCCCCAGCTACCGCTGGGTGGGGGTGCCCCCGGCCGGAGGCTGGGGGAGTGCCCCCAGAACCGGGGCTCCGCCCCAGACCCTTCCCCAGACTTCGTCCGGGGGTACCCCCACGCCTCAAACGCCGGCGGGGCTGGATCGTGCCCCGTCAGGGGCGCGGGGAACTGCGCGACCAGCCATAGGCGACCGGCAGGTCCGGCACGGTGGGCCCGGCACCGGAACGGGGACTGGGGGCGCCCCCGGCCGGGCCGGCGCGTCCGGCGACAGCGGCACCGCCGCGCCGTCGGCAGCCGTACGGGACCCGTTGAGGGAGGCGATCACGCCGGCCTGGATCACGCCGCCCGGGCCCCGGTCAGGGCCGGCCCCGACACCGCCAGGGCCGGTCTGGGCACCACGATCCCGCAGCCGGCGCACACGGGCCCGTCCCACGGCCCCGCCTCCGCCCCCGCCCCCGGCCCCGCGCCCCGGCCGGGACCCCGGCCCTGCTCGGGCACCGCCGGCCAGCGCAGCTCCTGCTCACCGCACACCGGGCAGGCCGTCCCTGGCTCCGACTCCAGCGCCCGCACCAGGCGCCGCAGCACCTCGGCCAGCGTCCCCTCCGGCCGCACCCCCGGGTCCGCGCACCGCACCACCGCCTCGCCGCCCCACGCCCACTCCGGCCGGCGCAGCCCGTCGTGCTTCTCCCGGCGCCGCCGCTCGGCGAACTGCCGCTCGTACGCCAGCCAGACCGCCCTGGCCTCCTCCAGCTCCTCCAGCGCGGCCACCAGCCGCAGCGGGTCCGCGGCCCGGTCGTCCGGGGCGATCCCGTGCCGGTCGCACAGGTGCCACCAGGTCGCCCGGTGCCCGTACGGCGCGAACCTCTCCAGGCAGCGGCGCAGCGAATGGCGCCGCAGAGCCCGGTCGTTGCGCGCGTCCCGCACCTGGTACGCCAAGCTCCGGAATCCCGCCATCACCCTCGCACCTCCGTCCGCGGAGCCGATGTGCCCACCATGCCCGGCCGGGTGCGGTCGCATGCGGGGGCGGACGAGGCGTACGGGTGGCACATGGCCGGAAGTCAGCGCCACATGCGTCCCGCTGCCACGACGAGCCGGGCGAGTTCCTCGTGGCAGATGTCGCTGTGCGCCCCCGTCGGGGCGCCACCCCGCCGGACCACGGAAGCCGCGTCCACGCTGACGCAACCGCCCGCCGGCAGCCCGTCGCGCAGGGCCGCGTCCAGTGTCAGGCGGGGCGCGCCCGGCACCGCCTGGACCCCGCTGTGGCCGATCGCGCCCCACCGTGCGTCGAAGCCCGCGAATCCGGCCGAATCCCCCGCCATCCGGGAGGCCAGCGGGTAGAAGACCTTCAGCGCCGAGTCGTGCTCGGAGTGGCAGGCCACCACGGGCCCGTCGACCCGCCGCTGCAACCCGCGCAGCGCCCCGCCGCGCCCCTTGTCGTGCGGCAGCTGATCGGCGAACGCGTAGTGCGAGAAGGCACCTTGTAGGAGCGTCAGGGACTTCACGAATCCCCAGCCGTCCGGGACGGCGCGCAGCGCGAACGAGACCGCCCGGGCCCCGAAGCTGTGCCCGACCAGGTGCACCCGCAGCTCCGGCCGGCCGCGCGAGACGTGCACCAGCGCCGGGCCGAGACCGCGCTCGCCGACCACCCCCGCCCGCTTCTTCATCTCGTAGTAGGTGGCCTGCCGCAGCACCTCCTTACCGCCCTTCCACAGCCGGCGCAGTCCGTTGCCCACCGACAGCGAAGGCTGCCCGCCACCCCCGTCACCCCCGTCGCCCCCGTCGCCCTCGTCCCCCTCCTCCGCCGCGCCGCCCGCCTCGGCCAGGCCGTCGGTGAAGACCCGGCACACCTCCAGCACGTCGGCGCTGAACATCGCCGGTACCCCGGCCGCCGCGGCCCCGGCCGGCACCCCGTCCAGGCCCACCAACTCCCGTACGAGTGCCCCGAACTCGGCGAACGCCCCCTCCGAGTCGGGCCGCTGCGCGAGGAGTTCGGCCACCCGGTCCAGCTCCGCCGCCCGCCCCGGCCACAACGCGCCCAGCGCCCGCCGGGTCTGCGGGTCCAGCCCGGACCCGTGACCGGGCTCGGCCAGTACCCCCGGAGTGTCGAAGTCCGGGATCGGCTCGTCCGAGAAGCGCATCGAGGGCCACACGACACCCACGTACCCCAGCCGCACCCCCGGGCCCACCAGCCGCGGGAAGGGTGCGAAGAAGCGGTCGTAGAGCCGCGTCGCCGTCGACCGGTCGCTGTTCCAGCCGTGCGCGAAGACCAGCAGGTCGGTGACGTCCAGCCGGGCCACCGCGTCCCGGCTCGCGCCGTCCACGTCCCCCTCAGCGTCGATCGTCAGCTCCGCGTACGGCCCCACACCCACACCCGACATGACGACGTCCCCCTTCGCCACCGCGCCCGCGCGTGCCTGATGAGCCCCAGCATCCCGCCGGGACCCACCGCTGTCACGGGTACAGGAGGTACTTCTCCCGCACCGCGGCGAACCGCGCGAGCCCCGCCGTCCAGTCGGCCGCGACCTCCGCCACCCCCGCACCCGCGTCCACCAGCGTGCGCACCCGGTCCGAGCCGGTCAGCCGGTCGATCCAGCGGTCCGCGCGCCAGGCGAAACCGCTCCAGGAGCGCCGGGCCGTCACCAGCAGCCCGATGCCGGTGCGTACGGGATCGAAGGCCGCCGGGTCGTGCACCAGCAGCCGCACCCCGCCGCAGGCCTTCCCGGCGTGCTTGGAGAACGTGGGCGTGAAGTACGCCTCCCGCAGCCACACCCCCGGCAGGTCCAGCGCGGCCGCCGCCTCGGCCCACCGGCGGTCCGCGCCCGGCGCGCCGACCACCTCGAAGGGGGTGGCCGTGCCACGCCCCTCCGACAGGTTGGTGCCCTCGAACAGGCAGGTCCCCGCGTACGCGAGGGCGGTCTCCGGCGTCGGCATGTTCGGGCTCGGCGGCACCCACGGCAGCCCGGTCTCCCGGAAGAACGCCTCCCGGCGCCAGCCGGCCATGCGTACGGTGTGCAGCCGCGCCGGGGCGGCCGCCAGGAACTCGCCGTTGAACAGCCGGGCCAGCTCGGCGGCCGTCATGCCGTGCGCGAGCGCGATCGGCTCGCGGCCGACGAAGCTCGCGTACGCCCGGTCCAGCACCGGGCCGGCCGCGCTCCGCCCGCCGACCGGATTGGGCCGGTCCAGCACCACCACCGCCGTGCCGGCCAGGGCGGCCGCGCGCATCACGTCGTACAGGGTCCAGATGTACGTGTAGAAGCGGGCCCCGACGTCCTGGATGTCGAAGAGGAGCACCTCGACCCGGGCGGCGGTGAACAGGTCTGCCAGGGCCCGGCCGCTCACGCCGTACGTGTCGTACACCGTCAGGCCGGTCGCGGGGTCCTGGTGCCGTCCCTCCGACCCGCCCGCCTGGGCGGTCCCGCGGAAGCCGTGCTCGGGCCCGAACACGGCGACCAGGTCCACGCGGTCGTCGGCGTGCAGGACGTCGACCAGGTGGCGGGCGTCGGCGGTGACGCCGGTGGGATTGGTGACCACGCCGACCCGGTGGCCGGCGAGCAGGGCGTACCCGTCGGCCGCGAGCCGCTCGAACCCGGTCTCTTAGACACATCTGACGCTCGCCACGACCTCACCTGCGGTCAGTCCG